>CAYZVT010000230.1:0-7719 GCA_964481585.1 uncultured Pirellulales bacterium | reverse complement strand
AACGCTGACTGCTAACTGCTGACCGCTGATTACTGATGGCATAGGGTTTGCTACCCCCCAGAGCGTCGGCCGGCGCGAGGCCCAGGAGCGTGCGGGCCTGGCGAAACGTGCCGCCTTTCTCGCTCTGGAGCCTGTGATGGAACCGACCGCTACCGACCGCGTTGGCACCTGCGCGGACAGTTCGTCCGCAGGGGACGTGCCGCCGCAGGCCGCTCGACGGAGCGTTTCTGCTGCAGCGAAGGCGTCTCGGCCGCCAAGCCACGTGAGTTGGGAAGGACGCTTGATGCGGCGTCTGCTGCGCTCGATCGGCGAACCACCGCTGGCCGTTCAGCTTTGGAACGGAGAGCAGATCGTTCCCCGCAGCGCCGATTACGCGCGGCTGACAATTCACGACCGGCGCATGTTCTGGAAGCTGTTGTTCGACCCGGTCTTTCAGTTTGGCGAAGGCTACAGCGAGGGCCGTCTTTCGGTAGATGGAGATTTGACGGAGCTGCTCGTGCTGCTCTACCGGGGCCTGAAGGCGGCAGAGGACGAAGGCCGCTTTCGCGGCGGGCTGGCGCGCTGGCTCCCCCGCCCGCGCCGCGACCGCCGCAGGCGCGCGGCCGACAACGTGCATCATCACTACGATATTGGCAACGACTTTTACCGGCTCTGGCTCGACGAGGAGTTGCTGTACACCTGCGCTTAGTATCCACACCCGAGTTACACGCTTGAGCAAGCGCAGCGCGCGAAGATAGACCACATCTGCCGCAAGCTGCAACTCGCGCCAGGCGAGACGGTCGTCGAAGCCGGCTGCGGCTGGGGAGCGCTCGCCTGCCACATGGCGCGGCATTATGGCGTCAAGGTCCGCGCGTACAATCTTTCCGCGGAACAGATCGCCTACGCCCGCGAGCGGGCGCGGAAGGAGAACTTGCAGGGCCGCGTCGAGTTCGTGCAGGACGACTGGCGCAACATCAGCGGCCGCTACGATGCTTTCGTGTCGGTGGGCATGCTCGAACATGTGGGCCGCGCCAGCTATGGCGAGCTTAGCAGAACGATCGACCGCTGCCTTGCCCGCGAGGGGTGGGGGCTGATCCATTCGATCGGGCAGGTTCGCCCGCGCCCCTTCGATCGCTGGACCGAAACGCGAATCTTTCCCGGCGCGTACCCTCCCGCGCTGAGCGAGATGACGGCGCTGCTAGAGCCGAGCGGCCTCATCGCGCTGGACGTGGAGAACCTGCGGCTGCACTACGCCCGCACGCTCCGCGATTGGTTGCAGCGCTTCGAGTGGTCGGTCGACGCGGTGCATCGCCTGTTCGACGCCCGCTTTGTCCGCATGTGGCGGCTCTACTTGGCCGGCTCGATTGCGGCGTTTGAAACCGGCAGTCTGCACCTGTTCCAGATGCTCTTTTCGCGGGCCAGCAATAATCAGGTTCCTCGGACGCGCGCGTATCAATACGAGCCATCCTCCACCCTCGTCTGGGAAGAATCGCTGCGCTAAGCGACCGCGCGCGAAGCGTAGCAGAGGCAGATCCCGACACAATCGCTCTTTTCTTGCGAGGCGCTATGTTGCACTGGAGCGACGTTCTCGTGATCGGCGGCGGTCCTGGCGGCTCGACCGTCGCGCGCCGCTTGGCGCAGGCCGGCCTGCAAGTGACGCTGCTCGACCGCCGCAGCTTCCCGCGCGACAAAACCTGCGCCGGCTGGGTGACGCCGGCCGTGGTCGAAACGCTGGGGCTGGATCTGGACGACTACGCCGAGCGGTACGTTTTGCAGCCGATCACCGGTTTTCGTTCGGGAATCCTGGGCGGCGAAGCAGTTGAAACGCGCTACGAGCAGATCGTCAGCTACGGCATTCGCCGTTGTGAGTTCGACACCTACCTGCTCGATCGCTCCGGCGCGCACTGCCAGTTGGGCGAAGCCGTGCGGCAGATCGAGCGCGGCCCCGGCGGCTGGCGGATCAACGAGCGCTGGGCGGCGCCGCTGCTGATCGGGGCGGGGGGACATTTTTGCCCCGTCGCACGGCAGCTTGGCGCGCGGCTCGATCCCGCCGCTTCCGTGGTGACCGCTCAGGAGATCGAGTTCGAGGTGCCGCCCGACCAGAGGCATCAGATTCACGTGGACGGCTGCACGCCGGAGCTTTTTTTCTGCGGCGATCTGGCTGGCTACGGCTGGTGTTTCCGCAAGGGCAATCACCTGAACCTCGGCCTGGGACGCACGGAGCCGGCGGGGCTGACCGCGCATCGGGAAGCATTTTGTGAACTGCTCCGCACGCGCGGCAAGGTGAACGTCGAGATCAAGGGCCGCTTCCACGGCCACGCCTATCAGCTCTACGAACGCACGCTTCCGAAGCTATTCGACGAGGGCGTAATGCTTGTCGGCGACGCGGCGGGGCTGGCCTACCCGCAGAGCGGCGAAGGGATTCGCCCGGCCGTCGAGTCGGGCGTCCTGGCGGCCGAAGTCGCTCTCGCCGCCAGTGGCCGCTACGAGCGCGATGCGCTCCAACCTTACGCCGAACGGGTGCAAGGCCGCTTTGGCACGCCGCGCTCCACCGCGCTGAGCGGCTGGATTCCGGCTGCCTGGCTGCAAACGCTCGCGGGGCGGTTGATGGCCAGCCGCTGGTTTGCGCGCCGTGTGATCTTCGACCGCTGGTTCCTGCATCACCAACAGCCGGCGATGAAGGAGACTCCGACCTCCCTGCCGGCGGGCGTGTCGTAGCGCGCCGCGAGGGAGCGGCCTGCGCGACAGGCCCGGCTGAGTCAGCTACCGCTTTCCAGTACCCATTGCAGTGCCTGCCGTCCGAGTTCAGCGCTGTTTCTAAGCCGTAACTTGCTCTTGATTTTCTCGCGGTGCGTCTCGATCGTATGAACGCTTAGTCCAAGCTGGTTGGCGATCTTACGCGTCGTCAAACCGCGGCCAATCAGTTCAAAAACTTCCAGTTCCCGATCGGTCAGCGACTCGATCGGCGACTTCTGCGATGGCAGGGGCCTTCCGACCGCGCGGTGCAGCATGCGCTCGGTGATCTGCGAACTAAAGACCATCTTCCCTGCGAGCACCTGGCGAATGGCGTCGATGACGCGCTCCGGCGCTTCCTGTTTGTTGATGTAGCCCATCGCGCCCGCTCGCAGAACCCGTTCGGCAAAGAGCGATTCGTCATGCATCGACGACACGAGCATCTTGACGTTTTCGTCGAGCTGCCGGATTTGTTTGATGAGGTCCAGTCCGTGTCCGTCCTTGAGCGAAATATCAATAATGACCAGGTCCGGGTGCATCTCTTGGAGAACTTCCAGCGCCTGGCTGACGTTGGAGGCCTCGCCACAGACCGTAAGGCCAGGCTGACTGGCGATCCGCAGCGCGAGCCCCTCGCGGACCATCGGATGATCGTCCACAATCAAAATTCGCGCCGCACGTGGCGTTTCCGGTTGATCGATTCTCATTGAGGATCGTTTCTGGCTGAAGGCGCGGTTTTGCGATGGTTCCGCCGCTAAGACCGGTGCGAAACGAGCGAAGGCTCGCTCGAACCCGCCCGGCGACGTGAAAACGCATGCCTCTTTCTGCACCGCGTGGAGCCGTGTCTCCGGTGTCGATCGTTCGCTTCCCGCGCGAGCGACACGCTTTTTTCTGCCGGATCGAGCGCAAGCGTCCTCGCTGCGCATGCTTCGCGGCGCTCTGAGCCGCCTCTTGAGCGACCCGTAAAAGCTAGGCTGCCGCTTCTCGTTCCAGGGCCGGTTTTCTGCAACTCGCCCGAGTGGCACGCTTTCGCGTGAGAAAGCGTTCCCTTCGATCGCCGGCTACCAAGCAGGACGGCCCGGCTGGCCGCCGCGCTTATGCCTGTCCCAGTACGAGCTATGCCAAGAAGAGTCGCAACACGAGGGATGTCGAACCGAGTTGCAGTATAGCAAATCTCGAGCCGGCCAGTACAGCGACGCGCAATTCCGGCATTTATAGGCCGCTTGAGCAAGCGTGTTTCTTCGCCGAAGTCGTTAGAAGGCGGGCATTAATCAGTCGCGGTTGATGCGTCCATTGCCTGCACCCGATGCCGCCGATCAATGCGTAGTGATTTCCCTGACCCCCTGCTGGTTGCTCCCGCGATGTGCCAGTCTTCGGCTGGAGTTACAACAAACCCAAGCATGAGGAGCCGCACCCGGTTCGCCGGGGGCGTCCACTCTCGCGGTGCGCCCCCGCCGCCCGGCGAGCGGTTACCGGTGCCTTCGGAACGTGTCGTTCGTCAACGTCTGGGCAGGAAGCGCAGAGAGTCAAAGACAGCAAGAGCGGCTGCGACAGTTCCTTGTACCTTGGGGGAGCGTCGGCGGCCGATTTGGAGAATGCGGTTCATGGACAAGGACGGAACGTTGCACCTGGTCGTGCTCGCGCATGACCCCCGCGTTTCCGAGCAATGGCAAAATCAAGGGCACACGCTGAACGTATCCGCAACGTGCTGTTCCACCCTGGCGGCCGTGGCAGACGCCGACTGGCCAGCTGCCCGGGCCGTGGTGGTCGATGCCAATCTGCATGCTCCGCTCGCCCCCGTGCTGGAGCGGTTGGCGCGCGTTGCTCCTCAGGCCGAACATATCGTGATCGTGGAGCCGAGACGAGTCGAGCAGTTGGCCGCTCAACTCGACCTGAGCTGCGTCACGTTATTGCTGGGGCCGCTGACGGCTACGACGCTGCAAAACTGTATCGAGCGCCTGAGACGCTGCTGGCAGGCGGAACAGCGCGCGGCCGAGTTAGAGGGCCTCGCCGCGCTGGGACAGCGGATCGGCGTGTTGACGCATGAAGGCCGCAACGCGCTGCAACTGATGCAGGCCAATCTCGAACTGCTGCAAAGGTGCCTGGACGGCAACGCCGACGCGCAGAACTATCACCGCCGTCTTTGCACTTTGCAGGAGCGGCTGCACCGCATGTTCGATGATCTGCGGGCGACGATGGCGCCGCTTGCCCTGCGGCGGCAGTGGTGCGATTTGAGCGAGCTGCTCGATCAAGTTTCGCAGCGGACGGCGCTGCTGGCCGGGCGCGAGATTCGCGTCGAGCAACATCAGAACGGGATGCCGCCCTGCTGCCTCGTCGATCCGGTTCGCATGGACCAGGTCTTTCGCAACCTCCTCGAAAATTCGCTCGAAGCCTGCTCGGGCGCTGTCGAGGTGCAGGTGCATTGGTCCGAGGTGCAAAACCAGGCGGATCGCGCGCTGCAAATGCGCATCCACGACAACGGATCGGGCGTGGCCGCCCACGAGCGCGACAAAATCTTTCAGCCGTTCTTCACCACCAAGTCCTCTGGGACCGGGCTGGGCATGACGATCATCCAGCACATCCTCGATGCCCACGGCGGGCGAATCCTGCTGGGCAGCGACGAGGCACCGGGGACGGAGTTCGTGCTGACCTTGCCGCTACTCGGCGAGCTAGCGCCCCAGTGCGAACCGCCCGCGACGTTCAGCGAAACCTTCGACAACGCCGCCAGTTCGTTTGGCACGCTTGAACCGGGCGCTAACGGGGCTTGACCTTGCCCACGCCGTAGTAGTCGAGACACTCGGCTTCGCGGCCACGGATGATGCGCTGTCCGCGCAGTTTTCCGTAGCGGCTTGTGATCGCGGTCCAGCGGCCGTGTCCGGTCTGGTCGTCGCGATAGATCACCACCCAATCGTGGACGGTGCCGAGTTCGTGGGCGCGCGCGGTGTTGGAATAGAGGGCGGTATACTGCCGCCCCTCGCGCTCGGTATGCAGAATCGGCAGCCACGCCTCGGCGGTCGGATTGAATCGTCGCGGCGCGATGCGCGGCAGATGCCCCTTGCGCGCCCGCTCGCGGTACTCGCGGTCGATGTCGAGCAGTTCGGCAACCGGCGGCTCGTCGGACGGGGCGGGAAAATCGGTCGGCTCACTCACGCCGCCGCGCCGGAAGCGGCCGGCGAGCGATTCACGCACGCCCTGCACGCGCTTGGTCCCCATGCCCGGCACCTTTGCCAGTCGGCCGTCATAAGCGGAGGCTTCTAGCTCGGCGAGCGTTTCAATGCCCAGGTGGTCATAGATCCGCTGCGCCATGAGCGGCCCGATGTTCGCCACCGTGGTGAAAATCCGCGCCGGCGCATCCTCGCCGCGCAGACGCTCTAGCAGCGCGAGCCGCCCCGTCCTGACGAGCGATTCGATCGAGTGCGCGAGCGAATCGCCGATGGCGGGCAGTTGGAGCAAGGCGTCGACGCCTTCGGCCGCGAGCAATTCCTGAACCGGCCGCCGCAGCCCGCGCAGCGTCGCGGCGGCGTTGTGATACGCGGTCGCGCGAAATGGATTCGCCCCGTGCGACTGGAGTAAGTTGCCGACCTCCTCTAGCCGCTCGGCGATCTGTTCGTTCGACAGGCGCAGCGCGTCGCTCGGCGGCGGCTGGGCTGCCTGAGATTCACTCGCTGTCAACGTCTCCCCTCCTTCCTCTGGCGCGCCGCCGCGCGGTGCCCAGGATGCCCACGCGACGGGTCCCCGGTTTGCAAGAGCACACGAAAGCGGCCGGCGCGCGCCTACTGTTATTTTTCGGGGGAAGCCGCAAAAATGCCACTGTCGCCGCCCCCGATCGTGGCCCGCCGCGAAAAAGGCGTGCGCTGGGCTGGAAGGATGATGCTAGCACTGCATGCAGTCGGGGCGAGAGGCGAGGGCACCTTCGGCGGCTGTCTCGCAACAAGGAACCGAATCATGATTCGTCGGCGCGCCGCTCAGGAACGCGGTCATTTCGACCACGGCTGGCTCGATACCTACCACACCTTTTCCTTCGGCAGCTATTACGATCCGCAGCAGATGGGCTTCCGCAGCTTGCGCGTGATGAACGAAGACCGCGTCCAGCCCGGCCGCGGTTTTCCGACACACGGCCATCGCGACATGGAGATCCTCACCTACGTACTCGCGGGAGCTTTGGAGCACCGCGACAGCATGGGCAACGGCGAAGTGCTCCAGCCGGGTGAGCTGCAGTACATGAGCGCCGGCACGGGCATTGAGCACAGCGAGTTCAATCCGTCGCAGACCGACCCGGTGCATCTCTACCAGATTTGGCTGCTACCGGAGCGCAAGGGACTCGAACCGGCCTATGCGCAGCGTCCGGTCGTCGACGAGCGCTGCCAGGGCCGCTGGGGCATTGTCGCGTCGCCTGATGGCCGCCACGATTCGCTGCGCATCCGACAAGACGCGAACCTGTACCTAGCCAGGCTCACGTCAGGCGAGTCGCTTTCTCTTGCGCTGCCGGAGGGGCGGCATGCTTGGCTTCAAGTGCTGCGCGGGGCGGTTGATCTCGCGGAGCAGCCGCTTGAGCGCGGCGACGGCATTGCCGTCAGCGACGAGCCAGAACTGACGATCCGCGCCCGATCCGACGCCGAACTGTTTTGGTTCGACCTCGCTTAAGGGCAGCGCGCTCGGGCGACGCGAAGCAGCGCAGCCTCACCGTTTCGCGCCGCGCCAAAAAAATAGCCCCGCCGAAACCTCGGCGGGGCTAAGAAGGATTCGTGAAACTACGGCCCGAAACTAGCCATCGATGTTGGCGTAGTCGGCCGGCTTGCGGTGCTTTTGATAGCCGCCAAAGCCGAAGGGCGTCGGCTTGTACTGGCCGACCGTCTCGACGTTCGCCTTTTCCGGGATCTGCTCCTCCATGCCGAGCGCCCAGTAGCTGGCGTTCACTAGCAGCCGGCGGAGCGCCTCGTTCGCCAAGTCGGTCGCCGCGCCCATCGTCGTGGTGAAGACGCGGCCGGTCTGGCCATTTTCGCCTTGGTA
>CAYZVT010000229.1:0-7728 GCA_964481585.1 uncultured Pirellulales bacterium | reverse complement strand
GGCCGTCGTGGCATATTCCAACTCGGGCGGCGCGGCCGCAACCGGCACGGGCGGAGGAGGCGGGGCAACCCGCGCCACCGGCGGAGGTTCGGGCACGGCGCGGGCCGTCTCAGGACGTGGGACCGCCGGCACGCGCGGCGGGGCCGGGGGCGGCGCCGCGGCGGGAGCCGACGCGGTGGCAAGCGCCGCGGCTGTGCGCATCTGACGGCGCAGGGCTTGCTCTTGTTCGAGCGTCAGTTCAATGCTCGCGCCGCACTGCCAGCAGTCGGCGGTCATGAGCCAGAGCCGCACGGTCATCGGCCCCCTGCAATCGGGACACGCGCAGCCGACCACGCGGCCGTCGACCGGCGTCCGCTCCCCGCCCAGCGGCAGCGGCGCGGCCAACTCCGGTACGGCGCTTAACTCTAGACTCGAATCCCGTGCCGCACTGCTCATCGCTTTCTCAATCGTGCCTCGGCTGCGTTCGCTCTGCCCTGGCGGCCGCCAGCGTTCAGAATAGCAGGGGGCGCGAGCGGGTCAAACTTTTCCCGATCCCCAGCATGTCCGTTGAATCGCCGAGCAAGGAAGTTTTGGGAAGGCGGAGGGCGGAGGGCGGAAGGCGGAAAAGAGGCGAGGGACCAGGGACTGGGGTTCAGGGACCGAACCGCACACCGCCCACGGCACGCGACCACCGGCGCCAGCCCGGCTTTCCGCTTTCCGCTTTCCGCTTTCTTGCGCTTCGGGGGCTTCCGCTCTCGCGGTGCGCCCCCGCCACCCCTGCGCTTTCCGCCTTCCGCCTTCGATTCGCCTTCCGCCCTCGATCACGGGACTGGACCGGACGGGGCGAGCCGGTACATTGAAAGGTGGGCGTCGCCACGGTTGGTTTGCGTGCCGCCGCGAACCGAGCGGGCGCCTTTGTTGCAGCCTTGTATTTTGCCCGAGCGAGGACCGAACCCCTGTGGCGACCGATCTGCAATCCCTCGTTCAGCAACTCGAAGCCAACATCTCCCGCGTCGTGCTCGGCAAGCCGCAGGTCGTGCGGCTCTGTGTCGTGGCGCTGCTGGCGGGCGAGCATGTGTTGCTTGAAGACGTGCCCGGCGTAGGGAAAACCCTTGTTGGCAAGGCTCTCGCCCGCAGCGTGTCGGGCGACTTCGCGCGGGTTCAGTTCACTCCCGATCTGCTCCCGAGCGATATCCTCGGCACGAGCATCTTCGACACCAATACCAACCAGTTCACCTTCGTCCTCGGTCCGATCTTCTCGAACATCGTGCTGGCCGACGAAATCAACCGCACCACCCCCCGCACCCAAAGCGCGCTCTTGGAGGCAATGGCCGAAGGGCAGGTTTCGGCCGATAACCAGACGCACCGGCTCCCCCGCCCGTTTATGGTCATCGCCACGCAGAACCCCTTTGAGTTCGAGGGGACCTATCCGCTGCCGGAGAGTCAGCTCGACCGCTTTTTGCTACGCATCTCGATGGGCTACCCCGATCGGCATGTCGAGCGCGAGGTGCTCACCGCCCATCGCAACGGCGAGCCGGTGGAGCAACTCCAGCCGGTCCTCTCGGGCGAGGACGTGCTCGCTCTGCAAGAAGCGGTGCGGCAAGTGCAGATGGACGAGGCGATCGGCGAATATCTGCTCGACATCATCGACGCGACGCGCAACTGTGACGAGCTGCATATCGGGGCGAGCACCCGCGGCGCGCTGAGTCTGTCGCGCGCGAGCCAGTCGCTCGCGCTCGTCGAGGGGCGCGACTTCGTCGTGCCCGACGATGTGAAGCGGCTCGCCGTGCCGGTCTTGGCTCACCGCGTCATTACCAAAGGCTATTTACAGACTGGCCAGCGGCAGGCGGCCGAGTCGCTGATTCAGCGCCTGGTCGATGAAATCCGCGTTCCCGGCTGAACCATTCCTACAGGGTTTGCCAATTCTCATGCCCCATTGCCGGCAAGCAACGCTCGCCGGTTCCTCACGGCGCGAACCGGCGAGCGTTGCTCGCCGGCTATGGGAGCCTGGGGACAGCTAGCGGAGCTTGGTCACATCCATGCGAGTTTCCCCTTCGCTGTTCTCAGCCTGGCATGCTCTGTCGCGGTTCGCTGCGCGGCGGCAGACGGTGCTCTGCCGCGAAGGGCTGTACTATCTGCTGATGCTCGCCTTTGTCATCTGCGGAGCGCTGCTGCGCGATATCAATCTGCTGATGGTCGTGGCCGGCATGATGCTCGGCCCGCTATTGTTCAATATTCGCGCCGTACATGTCGCGCTGCTTGACGTGCGCGTGGAACGAACCGTGCCGGAGGCGATTTACGCCGGCGATCTGCTCACGGTCAGCGTGGCGCTAGAAAACCAACATCCGCGCGGCGCGCGGCGCATGATCGTGGTCGAAGACACTCTCACTCAAACCCGGCCCGCGAGCCGGCAACAGCGCCAGCGCCCGGCGTTGCTCTTTTCGCTGGTTCCAGCGGGGGAGACGCGGCACGCGACCTACGGCGGACGGCTGGAGCATCGCGGACGGTATCGGCTGGGGCCGCTCAAACTCTCGACCCGCTTTCCGCTGGGGCTGGTGCGGCGCGTGACGACGATTGACCAGTATCACGAATTGCTCGTCTACCCGCGACTGGGGCGGCTCACGACGAATTGGAGTCGGCTGCACCGCGATATGCTGATCGGCTCGCGGCCCGTGCGGCGGCAACAGGGCGCGATGGAAGCCGAGTTCTTCGGGCTGCGCGAATGGCGCACGGGCGATAGCCGCCGCAACATCCATTGGCGGACCACCGCGCGGCGGGGGGAACTGATGGTCCGCCAGCATCAGCAGCAGCGCGACGAAGACCTGCTGCTCTTGGTTGATCTCTGGCAGCCTGCCTCGCCCAACTCCGAGGAATTGCGGCGCGTCGAGCATGCGGTGAGTTTTGCCGCCACGGCGGTCGCGCATCTTTGCCGCCGCGGGGGGAGCCAGCTTCATCTCGGCATCGTCGGCCGAGAGCAGTGGCTGGCCGGCGGCACCGCTTCCAGCGGCTTGCAGAGCGAGATGATGGAGAAGCTCGCTCTCGCCGCCGCCGGCTCGAAGTATCGCCTTGCCGATTTGCTGCCGCGCGTGCTGGAAGACGTGCCGCCGGGCACCACGACCGTCGTCCTCACGACGCGGCCCTCCGAGTTTAGCCAAGACTTGGCTGACGAATTACCGGCCGACACGGCCCTGCGCTGGGCGGCGATGCATGTCGTCTCGATCGACGTCGGCAGCGAGCGGCTGGCCGACTATTTTCAACTCGACTAATTCGCGCGGTTTTTCATGGCACGCACCGAACGCCTCCTGTCGATCAGCATGGCCGTCCTGGCCGTGTTCGCGTCGCTGATGTTGGGCATGGGCCAACAGGACGCCACGCGACCGCTGATGATGCTCGCGGCGGCGGTGGTGTCGGTGTACTTCACGGACTTCAAAAGAGTCTTTTGGCTCAACCGCACCCTAGCCAACATCGCGGCGGTGGCCGCCGTAGCGCTGTCGCTCTACGACTTCGCCCACTTCGACCAGGATCATCAGCTGTTGGCAATCGCCAATCTGTTGATCTACTTGCAGATCGTCGTGCTGTTCCAGCAAAAGAGCGTGCGGGTTTTCTGGCAACTGGCGATGCTCAGCCTGCTGCAAGTCGTGGTCGCCGCGGCCTTGAACTTCTCGGTCGTCTTCGGCGTGCTGCTGGTGGGGTATCTGTTCTTGACCCTGGCGGCGCTGTCGCTCTTTTTCGTGTACCGCGAAATGCTCGCCTACGCGGCCGAAGCTCCGAGCAACGGCCGGCCTGCCTTTTTTAGCAACAGCGCCGCCCCGGCGGTAATGCAGCCGGCGCGCTCGGTGAACGAGTTAGATGCGATCGCGCCCCGCATGCGCTTGGGCCGCCTATGTGCGCAGATGGGGGGCGTGACGCTGCTGGTGACGGTGGTGCTCTTTTTTGCCGTCCCGCGCTTTGGCAACTCCGCCTGGCGCAGCGCGCCGTTGGCGGGCCGCACGGTCGGCTTTTCGCAGAAGGTCACGCTCGGCGAATTGGGCGAGGTGGTCGAAAACCCGGCGATGGTGATGCGACTGCAACTGGTCGACCAGCGGACCGGCCAGCCGCTCAAGTTGCAAGGCGAGCCGCTGCTGCGCGGATCAGTGGTGACAACCTACGCCCATCAGCAGTGGAGCCAAAGCCGCTCGCGGGGCGGCGAGAAGATCGAGCTTCCCGTCGCGCCGAGCCGTCGCCGTCTGGTGCGGCAGATCATCACGCTCGAACCGCTCGACGAGCCGGTCGTCTTCGCGCTGCACCCGGCGTACCGGCTCTACGAGGACTGTCTGGTGCGCTACGACACGAGCCGCAAGCAGCTTGTGCGTCCCCGTCGCTATCAGGACAAGCAGAGTAATTTTGAACTACTCACCGACGGGATCGAGCGCGGGCGGCAGCACCCATTTACCGTGCTTCACGATCCGCTCAACTTTTACCAGTACGCGCAGCTGCTGCAACTGCCCACCGCAGTCAACGACGATGGCCCCGACCTGCTCTCCGGGCTGAAGCGCGTGGCGCGGGAAGTGGTGGAGAAGGCCCAGGTTCCCGACCGCGACCACTACCGGATCGCCCAGGCGCTGAACGCCTTTCTGCAAAGCGGCGGCGGGTTCCGTTATAGTCTCAACGGCCCGCGACGCGACCGAGAACTCGACGCCGTGGAAGATTTCGTCGTCAACCATCGCGTCGGGCACTGCGAGTATTTCGCCAGCGCGCTGGTGCTGATGCTGCGGAGCCAGGGCGTGCCGGCGCGGCTGGTGCTCGGCTACAAGGGGGGCGAGTACAACGAGCTTGGCAACTTTTATCAGGTTCGCCAATTGCACGCCCACGCTTGGGTGGAAGCGTACCTGGGGGCGGAGATGCTCGAAGGCCGCGACTTCGCACGCGGCACGCCGGCCCCCTATGGCGGCTGGCTGCGGCTCGACCCCACGACCGACAGCGCCGCCGATGGCTCGATCTCGGCAACGACCGGCATGCTCGCCAGTCTGGGGCAATTGTTCGACTACGTAGAAATGCTGTGGGTGACGCGCGTCGTCGGCATGAACGCCGACCAGCAGCAGCGTGCCGTCTACGATCCGCTCAGCCAAAGCGTCAGCCAGTTGGTCGAGCAGCTTCGCGGCGACGGCGAGCCGCGTTCGCTTTGGAGCCGGCTGACCGTCGTGGCGCAGGCGCTGTGGCGCTGGACGCAAGGCAACTGGTTCAGTTGGCAGGGCGGCTTGGCGGCGATGTGCGTCTCGCTCGTGGCGGTGGTGCTCTACCGGCTGGTCATGCTCGCCTTGCGGCGGCTCTACGCCTTGCTGACGCGGCGACGGCGCAGGGCGGTGCCGACGCGCGTGGAGTTTTATCAGCGGCTCGAAAACCTGCTCGCCCGGCACGGCTACCTGCGCCCGCCGGGCCAGACGCCGCGTGAATTTGCCGTGGCGACAGGCGGGCAACTCTCAGAAACCCTGGCGCTGCGGCCGGCCGCGCCCCTGCCCCGGCAGTTGGTTGACGCCTTCTACCGCGTGCGCTTCGGCCACGAAGAACTCGCCCCGACCGAAGCCGAGCAGATCGGGCAGATGCTCGACCAGCTTGAACGGCTGCTGGCCGCGCCGCAGTAGCCTGCGGCGCACCCTGTTCGGCTCGGCCGGTTTCGCTAAAATAGAGGGTTTCTCCCCCTCTTCGCGCACGTCACCCGGATACGAGCTGGATCATGGAAGCAGGCATTGTCGGCCTTCCGAATGTTGGCAAATCGACGCTCTTCAACGCCCTCACGGCGGCGGGCATTGCGAGCGAAAACTACCCCTTCTGCACGATCGAGCCGAACGTCGGCGTCGTGCCGGTTCCCGATCCGCGCCTGCAAACGATCGCCAAGTACATCAAAACCCAGAAGATCATTCCCGCCGCGCTGCAACTGGTCGATATCGCCGGCATCGTCCGCGGCGCGTCCGAGGGCGAAGGGCTGGGAAACAAGTTTCTCTCGCACATCCGCGAAGTCGATGCGATTCTGCACGTCGTCCGCTGCTTCGAGAATGAGGACATCATTCACGTCGAGGGAGAGGTCGATCCGATCCGCGATATCGAAACGATCGACACCGAGCTAATGCTCGCCGATTTGCAGTCGGTCGAAGTCTCGCTCGACAAAGCCGCCCGCACCGCCAAGTCGGGCGACAAGGAGGCGAAGCTGCGGTTGGCCGTGTTGCAAGAGTGCCAGACGCGGCTGGCCGAGGGGCTGCCGGTGCGTGGGCTGGAGATGAACGATCCGGAAAAGATGCGCACCCTGCGAAATCTTGGCCTGCTCACGGCGAAGAAGGTGCTCTACATCGCCAACGTCGACGAAGACGATCTGCAAGGCGCGGGGCCGCTCGCCCAGCGCGTCGCCGAGCGGGCGGCGAACGAACGGGGCCTCATGGTGCCGGTCTGTGCACGGCTTGAAGCCGAATTGGCCGAGCTAGAGCCGGACGATCGCCACGAAATGCTCGAAAGCGTGGGGCTGGACGAGCCGGCGCTGAACAAAGTCGCCCGCGCGGCCTATGCCACGCTCGGCCTGCAAAGCTACTTCACCGCCGGCGAGAAAGAAGTGCGGGCGTGGACCATTCCCCAAGGCGCGACCGCTCCGCAGGCGGCCGGCGTGATCCACTCCGACTTCGAACGCGGCTTCATCCGCGCCGAAGTCTACTCCGTCGCCGATCTCGAACAGTACCAAAGCGAAAAAGCGATCCGCGAAGCCGGCAAGATGCGCGTCGAAGGCAAAAGCTACCTTATGCACGACAGCGACGTGTGCCACTTTTTGTTTAACGTCTAAGCGCACTGCCCTTTATGTGTCGCGCTGCTGGTTAAATGAGAGGTTCCTGGGCCTCCTTCTCGCCCCAACGGGGCGACACTCGAAAGCCCAGGGCGCAGCCCTGGGACGTCGGGACGCGACAAACGCGGATGGAAAAACCAACAGCGCCAAGGCCCAACGGGCCGCCACCGCGGCGCTATTCACATGAACGGAACCCTCGCGTGACGGCCCGTTGGGCCTTCCCCAATTCAGCGCTTTCACAATTTCTATTGCGCCTGCCTTTTTCCCCAGGGCTGCGCCCTGGGCTTTCGAGTTCGGCCCCGTTGGGGCCGTGAGAAGGCAGCTTGCCTAACGCTGACGGTCGTCGACGACGGTATCGGCGATGCTGCTGATGCGGCGGGGGGCGTGGGGACGCGGCGAGGGGGCGGGGGCGGTTAGGTCCATCCCTTCGCCGAAGTAGTACTTCCGCGCCTCGGGGTTTTGCAGCACTTCGTTGGGCTTGCCGTGGCAGAGCACCTGACCGGCGCGAATGACGTAGCTGCGGTCGGTGATTTCGAGCGTCTCGCGCACCTGATGGTCCGTGATGAGGATCGAGATGCCCTGCTCGCGCAGGTTGCGAATGATCGCTTGAATGGAGTCAATCGTTACCGGGTCGATGCCGGTGAACGGCTCATCGAGCAGGATTAGCTTCGGATCGGAAACGAGGCAGCGCGCGATTTCCAGCCGCCGGCGCTCGCCGCCGGAGAGCGACATGGCCTTCGACTTGCGGAGCTTGGTGATGCCGAACTGGTCCATCAGTTCGTTGGCGCGGGCCTGGCGCGTTCTGCGATCCATGCCGAGCATTTCCATCACGCCGAGCAGGTTTTGTTCGACGTTGAGCTTGCGAAAGACGCTCGATTCTTGGGCGAGATAGCCCATCCCGCCGTCGCGGGCGCGGCGGTACATCGGCCAATCGGTGACATCAA
>CAYZVT010000228.1:5077-7750 GCA_964481585.1 uncultured Pirellulales bacterium | reverse complement strand
CTCGACAAGCTGCAATTGGACATCGACGCGGACTTAGTCCTGCTCGAAGATTTTGCCTCCCGCGTCACGCTCGCCGACAAGGTCGTGGCGGCGCTGCAAACCTTTCTTCTGCCGGCGTTCGTGTTGGAACGGATGCTCGGGCTGCGTGCGATTCAGCCCGATGACCCGCTGACGGTGATTTTTACTTCGGGATCGACCGGCGAGCCGAAGGGCGTGCTGTTGAGCCAGGTGAATGTGCTCTCGAATGTCGAGGCGATTGACCAGGTGGTCCAGCTCAAGCCGCACGATGTTTTTCTGGGCGTGCTCCCGTTCTTCCACTCGTTCGGCTTCACGACGACGCTGTGGACCGTTTTGGGGCTGAACGTCAAAGGGGCTTATCACTTCACGCCGCTCGATGCGCGGCAGGTCGGCAAGCTCGCGCAGCAGCACAAGGCATCGGTGATTTTGTGTACGCCGACATTTTTGCGCAGCTATCTGCGCCGCTGCACGCCGGAGGAATTTGCTTCGCTCGAAGTGGTCGTGGTCGGGGCGGAAAAAATGCCACTGGAATTGGCCGCCGCCTTTGAACAAAAGTTCGGCATTCGCCCGGTCGAGGGCTACGGCGCGACGGAACTCTCGCCGCTGGTGTCGGTCAACGTGCCGCCGACGCGCTCGCGCAGTAGTGATGTGGATCTGAAAGAGGGCACCATCGGGCGCTCCGTGCCCGGCGTCTCGGCAAAGGTGGTCGATCTAGAAACCTTTGAAGAACTGCCGCACGATACGCAGGGCATGCTGCTGGTGGGCGGGCCGAACGTGATGCTCGGCTATCTCCATCAACCGGAGAAGACGGCCGAAGTGATCCGCGACGGCTGGTACATCACCGGCGACTTGGCGACGATGGACCGCGATGGCTTTATCACCATCACGGGCCGGCAGAGCCGGTTTTCCAAAATCGGCGGCGAGATGGTGCCGCACATCCGCGTTGAGGAAGAGCTGTACAAGATCATCGGCCACGATGAAGAAAGGCTGACGCTTGCCGTTACTTCCGTGCCTGACGAACGCAAAGGCGAGCGGCTCGTCGTGCTCTACACTGAGCTACCGCTGAGCATCGACGAGATCTGCGCGCAGCTCAGCGCGGCGGGCCTGCCGAATCTGTGGATTCCCGGCCCCGACTCGTTCTGGCAGGTCGAGGCCATCCCGGTCCTCGGAACCGGCAAGCTCGATCTACGCGGCCTCCAGCAAGAAGCACTGCAGCGCGTCGGCGCGGACTAACCGCCCGACGATAGCAGCCTCTTGTCCGTTTTCGCCCGTAGCCGCCAAGCCGCACATACACGTCCTTCCCGCCTGCGCCGGAAGGACGGGTTCTGCTGACGGCTGATTGCTGATCGCTGACCGCTGGCAACTGGATTCCCGCCTGCGCGGGAATGACACTTCCGCGAAGTGATGCTCGCAGCGCGGTTCACTTCACTTCCGCCACCGGCTGCCATCCGTGACGCTCGGCGAGCGATTGATGGCCGGTCGGCACGACTTCGCCGGACTCGGGATCGCCTTGGCCGGCGATCTGGTGGGCGAGCGTGCCTAGCTCGTTGCGCACTTCGGGCTGAACGTGCATGAGCATCTGCGCCATCCGCGCCGTGCCGGTGGGATTGGTCTCGCAAGTCCGCGATAGATGGCTGACGAAGGCTAGCGTCTCCGTAAAGTTGGCATCGGCCGCGCGGCCCATCAGCGGATGGATCGTTTTGGCGATTAGCTCGATGCCGGTCCGCTCCATGTGCAGGAACGTATCGAGCCGGCAGGTGATGTAGTACCGTCCATCGGTTTCTTCGATGCCCTGCGAACGCAACAGCAGCACGCAGCGCCCCCGGATCGGTTTGGCGTTGAGCGGCCCGTTGTACGAACCCTCGGCGTAAAAGACCTGCAGGTTCGCCGAGCGGTAGACCGCCTTCACGTCGGCCGTCGTGCCGACTCCGTCATCGGCCCGGAACGTGTCGGGGCCGGTGCGCTGGAGCCGCACGTCGCTGATCTGCATCAGTTGCCACAGGTTCGTGAGAATCTCGGGGTTCTCAAGCAGAAAGCCGAACAGATGCGGGTCGCACTGGAGCACCTCGGTCGGCATGCGGCGGTAGATGCTCGTATTTTCGAGCACATAGCTGACCGCCGCCTGGTCCTCGGCCGCAAGCTGCGCAAGCGGCAGCGCGGCAATTGCTTCTTGGCGTGCCGCGGTGCTGGTGGTTGCGGCGCGCGGATCGGCGGCCTGGGCGGTGCTGAAACAGACGAACAGGCCGAGCACCATCGCGGCGCCGGCGGCGCGAAGCGCGCGGCCCTGCGGCCGGCGCAGGCGGCACCGGATAGACCTAAACGATTCCATGTTTCCCCCCTTGGAAGCCGCCGGTCGCCCGCACGCGCGGCAAGCTCGCGGCTTGCCGGCGGCGTCTGGGGCGGCAGTCTGTATCGGTCCTAAGGGTAATTCGGCCAGTCCGAGGCATGCGGGACAGGCAAAGTTGTCAGTTTTGCCCGCCCCGCCCGCGAGTGGTGCGGAAACACGGGCGAAGCGGCCGACTGCTCTTGCTGCGCGCGGCCGCTCGACACACAATGCCCGGCGAAACGGTCCCTTTGAAAGAAGAAACGGCAGGCGATGGCAAAAACCCGACCGAGCTTGACCAGTGGCCGACTGCTCCTCGCGGGAGGACTGCT
>CAYZVT010000228.1:0-5067 GCA_964481585.1 uncultured Pirellulales bacterium | reverse complement strand
CAGCGCCGTGGCGAAGCGAACTACTTGCCGATTACTGGCGCGAGCGGATTGCCGACGCCTCCGATGCCCAGGCCCCGGCGACCGTTCGCCAGACGGTCGCCCTGGGAGACGCGGCGATCCCGATCCTGGTCGAGTCGCTCGGCTCCTACCGCACGAGCGTGGCGATGACGGCGCGGCAAGTGTTGACGGAGGAAATCAACCGCTGGAAGAGGCTGCCTTCGCAAGAGGCCCTACCAAAACTCGCGCTACTGGCTCACACGCTTGCAGGTGAGATCGAGCGGTTTGGCCCCGTCGGCCGAGGCTGGGCGGCCGAGATGACCGAACAGATCCTGCGCTGGCCGCTCGAAGGCAAGAACATCGAGCCGACGAGGCTCCTCGCCGATTGCCGCCGTGTGCTGCAAGCCACCGCAGCAGCCCGCACCCAAACCGATTGGCACGCGCAGCGCGCCGCCGAACAACTCGATCCCCTTCATTTGGCTGCCGAGACGAATCCAGAAACCGAAGCCGGCGCGGCGCTGGCCGAAGTGCTGGCCGAAAGCCATCTGCCGGGCGGAGGCGTGCCGGTCAAGCCGGCCTCGGTGCGCCGCACGCAGAGCGTGGACGATCTCGCCCCGCGCGCGCCGACGGGCGAGCCGCCGCCGCTGCAAATCGAGCCGGACGGGGCGGAGCCGCTCCGCCACGCGCGGCCGACGGCGCCGCTCCCGCTGCAACTGCCGATCGCCGATCCCTATCTTGAGCCGGCGGCGAACGAGGCCGGACGCATCATGAGAACACCCACGGCGACCGAAGAACCGCTTGAGTCGCTGTCGACCCTGGAACTGATCCGCCGTCTCCGCAGCGGCGAAGCGTCTGCCGTGGAAGCAGAACTTGCGGCGCGGGGGATGAACGCGCGGCATCTGGAACTGGCGCGAAGCGTGGCTGATCCCGATCCGCAGGTGCGGCTTGCGCTCGTGGAAGAACTACCCAGAATCGCCTCGCTCGATGCGCGGCCGTGGCTGCTGTGGCTTGCCGAAGACGAAGCCGCCGAGGTGCGACTGGCGGCGCTGACGGTGCTCGCTACGAGCAACGATCCGAGTCTGCTCCGCGAGCTGGCCCAAAAGGCGCGCCGCGACGCCGACCCTCAGATCCGCGCGCTCGCCGAGCGGCTGCTCGCGCGGTGATTTCTCGTTTCGCCCGAGGCCGCCAGGCGACGGGTGGCGGGGGCGCACCGCGACAGCGGAAGCCCCCGAGGCGCAAGAAGGCGACGGGTGGCGGGGCCGCACGCTACCGCTCGCCGAGCGGATAAATCGTGCGGACCATGACGTGCGGCTTTTTCAGTTCCGGCATGTAGCCGCGCGTGCCGATGACGCCGATGTACTGCCCGAGGTAAGCCTGTAGATTGATCCCTGGGCCGGGTGTGAGAAAGTGCAGCACTTCGCCCCGATCATCGACTAGCGCGTAGCGCGGCGCGTCGGAACGGCGCGACACGACCGGCCGCAGCATGCCCCGGCCGTCCAAGTCGTCGCCGAGAAGACTTGAACCGGCGCGCGCATCGAGCGCCGCGTTGCGGCGGTCGGTTTCGTCCATCACCGCACCGATTTGCTGGTAACGCTGCTGAATATCCTCTAGCCGCGCGATCTGATGCTGAACCCGCCGCACCGCACCGCGCTCGACGGCCGTGGTCGCATCGGCCAGTAGCGCCGTCGCCTCGCGCTTGAGTTCGCCGAAGACCCACAGCGTCGGCTCCTCGGCCACCATGGACGCCAGTTCCAGTTCCAACGCCTCCACCGCTGTCTCGAACGAAGCGGGAGCCGCAGCGGCGGATCGCGGAGAACGGCTGGTGCGCGTCGCACGCACCGCCACGTCACGTTCCACGCGCAGATCGCGCCGCGACTCCTCCCGCGCAAGGTAGACGACCTCACGACGGTCAGGCTCCTCGTGGGCGACCGGACGGGCCGCCTCGTCCTGCTCATCATAAGCCGCTTGCTCGGCTTCAATCTGCCGAATCAGCCGGTTTTGAATCGGCCGCGTTCGTTCGTCCGTGGCGAACTCGGCCGGCTCCGTCGCTTCCAGCGGTTCGTCGAGAACGACGGCCTCCTGCTCTGGCAAGTAAACGGCGGCCTCGCCTGCTTCGCCCTCTGCGGCAGCTTCCGCGTCGCTTTGCGAAAGGGGCGTTGCCGGTCGGCGGCGCGGCCGGCTAACTCCATCGAGCGGCGGCTCGCGGTCGAGGTAGGTCGAGGAAATCCAGCGAAACTCGCCGGCCGGCGCGGCGATCTTGTACCATGTCTGGCTCCCGGTGTCGTGCTGGCCCAGGATCGCGACCGGTTCGTTCAAATTCAGCCGCACTTGAATCACATCGCGCACATTGCTGAAAACGCTGCCGACGCGCGCCACCACGGCATCGTCGGTCACGACGCCCATTCCCTCGGCGGTTGGCTTGAGATGCCGCCCCGACACCCAGGAAAAACTCTCTTGCGGCGGACGAATCGCGTACCAGCCGCCTGGGTCGTGCCGGTAAATCTCGACCGTGTCCCCTTCATGCAGTTTTTGGGTCGGGTAATAGCTGCGTCCTGGACCGCTGCGGACGTACACGTCATCGGCGACGACGTAGGCGGTGTAGGGGAACTCGTCGGCGATCGCCGGCAAGGAGGAAAGGGCAAGGTAGGCAAAGCCCAGGACGCCAAGTGCGCGCATGGGAAATTCTCCGGCAGAGGTAGCAGCGGACGTGCAGCTTCGCGCGGCGGCTTGTACCGCATTGCCGCCTTCGGCACAAGTCCAGTCCGCCCCGGCTGCTGGGGCGATGAGCTATAGGCTACAGGCTACGAGCTTGCTTCTCGCAACCATTCCGTGGTTCCCGCGCACTCGGGAAGGAGGCTTTACTCGCAGCCTAAAGCCCGCAGCTTGTAGCCCGCCTGTCCTGAGCTGGCTGCACCCGACGGCAAGCCCCGGTTTTCCAAACCGCTCAGAGGCGGTAGAATCGCCTGCTTGCCGGCTTTTTCCGCCCCCCGCTCCCTTTTCCGCGATTTTTCGATGCCCAAGTACAACCCGGCCACCCTGGAGCCGAAATGGCAGCAGTTTTGGGAAACCCACCGCACGTTCGCCACGCCGCGCCTGCCGCAGGGCGAGAAGCTCTACGTGCTCGACATGTTTCCCTACCCCAGTGGTGACGGTTTGCACGTCGGGCACCCCGAAGGCTATACGGCGACCGATATTGTCGCCCGCGCGGCGCGGATGCAAGGGCGAACGGTCATGCACCCGATGGGGTTTGATGCCTTTGGGCTGCCCGCCGAGGAGCACGCGATCAAGACCGGGCAGCATCCGCGCATCCAAACGGAAGCGAACATCGCCAACTTCCGCCGCCAGCTCAAGATGCTCGGTTTTAGCTACGACTGGGACCGCGAGTTGGCGACGACCGATGTGGAATATTTCCGCTGGACTCAGTGGATCTTCTTGCAGCTCTACGATACCTGGTTCGATCCCGAACAACAAAAGGGGCGGCCGATCGGCGAACTTCCGATTCCCGCCGAAGTAAAGGACCAGGGG
Organism: uncultured Pirellulales bacterium; assembly: GCA_964481585.1. Classification (GTDB taxonomy): domain Bacteria; phylum Planctomycetota; class Planctomycetia; order Pirellulales; family CAYZVT01; genus CAYZVT01. Next base: position 1,545 of record CAYZVT010000228.1, on the reverse strand, counting down.
CCGGAGGCCGTCTCCCGCTATCAAGCCGATTTCCGGCTCGCCTACCAGACCGAAGCGCCGGTGAACTGGTGCCCGGCGCTCGGTACGGTGCTAGCGAACGAGGAGGTCATCGACGGCAAGAGCGAGCGGGGTGGGCACCCGGTGGTGCGGATGCCGCTGCGGCAGTGGATGCTGCGCATCACCGCCTATGCCGATCGGCTGGAAAAGGATTTGGAACGCGTCAACTGGCCCGAGAGCGTCAAGGCCCTGCAGCGCAACTGGATCGGACGCAGCACGGGCGCCGAAGTCGACTTTTTCATTGGCACCGCTTCCGGTCAGCCCGACGCGGCGGCGTTTGAGAATTGGAAACAATCGCGCGCTAAATCCGGCTATCCCCAAAAGCCGGGCGAGGAGGTGCTGCGGATTTACACCACGCGGCCCGATACGCTTTTTGGCGCAACCTACATGGTGATCGCGCCCGAGCATCCGCTTGTCGCGCGGCTCACCACCGCCGATCGCCAAACGGCGGTCGAGGCGTACTGCCAACAGGCGGCCCGCAAGAGCGATCTCGACCGCACCGACTTGGCCAAGAGCAAGACGGGAGAATTCACCGGCTCCTATGCGATCAATCCCGTCAACGGCGAAGCGATTCCGATCTGGGTCGCCGATTACGTGCTGATTAGCTACGGCACCGGCGCGATCATGGCCGTGCCCGCCCACGACGAGCGCGACTTTGAGTTCGCACAGCAGTTCGCCCTTCCGATCCGTGCGGTGCTCGATCCTGGAGCGCGCGCTTCAAACCAGGAACGTGAGGAGATTTTAGCGGGCCGCCGCGTCTTCTCCGAGCCGGCGACGGCCATCAACTCCGGTGCGTACGACGGCCTTGCCACGGCCGAGTTCAAAGCAATGATTACGGCCGATCTGGCGGCACAAGGCGTCGGCCGCCAGGCGGTGAACTACAAGCTGCGCGACTGGCTCTTTAGCCGCCAGCGTTTCTGGGGCGAGCCGTTCCCGATCTTGCACGAGATCGACGAAGCGGGCAAGCCGACTGGCGTGATGCGTGCGGTGCCGGAAGACCAGTTGCCGGTCGATCTGCCGTCGCTGGAAGATTTCAAGCCGCACGGCCGGCCCGAACCGCCGCTCGACAAGGCCCCAGACGAGTGGCTGTACCCGATCCTCGATGGCAAACGCTACAAACGCGAAACGAACACCATGCCGCAGTGGGCCGGCAGTTGTTGGTATTACCTGCGCTTCCTCGACCCGAACAACCGCCAGGCGCCGGTTGATCCAGAACTGGAAAAGGCATGGATGCCGGTTGATCTTTACGTCGGCGGCGCGGAGCATGCGGTGCTGCACCTGCTCTACGCGCGGTTTTGGCACAAGGTGCTGTTCGATCGCGGCGTCGTGAGTCAGCCCGAGCCGTTCCAGAAACTCGTCAACCAGGGCATGATTCTCGGCGAGGTGGAACTGACCGGCTATCAGCACGAGGACGGAAGCTGGGCGAGCGCGGCGGAGGTGACCGAAGACGCCACAGGGCAGACCGTGCTCAAGAGCACGCGCCGAGTG
>CAYZVT010000227.1:0-7768 GCA_964481585.1 uncultured Pirellulales bacterium | reverse complement strand
GCCAGACATCCGGCGGCTCGGCCAGCGCTTCGCGCACGACCTTGGGGGCGCGGCCCAGCTCGCGCAGCCGCACCAGATGGTCGACGCGGTGGTAGGCATTCTCAATGTGTCCGTAGAGCATTGTCGCGTTCGTGCGTAGCCCAAGCTGGTGTGCGGTGCGGTGGATTTCGATCCAGTTCGAGGCGTCGGCCTTGTGTTCGCAGATTTGGTCGCGCACCTCGGGGTGAAAAATCTCCGCCCCGCCGCCGGGCATGCTGCCCAAGCCGGCATCCATCAATTCTTCGAGGATCTCGCGGAGCGGCTTTTTGGTGAGATGCTGGAACCAGTTGACTTCGACGGCGGTCCAGCCTTTCAGGTGCAGTTGCGGATACGCCTCGTGCAAGATGCGTAGGACATGGACGTACCAGTCATACTTCATCTTGTGATGCAATCCGCCGACGATGTGCATTTCGGTGCAGCCGTTGTCGACCGCTTCTTGCCCGCGCGCGAGAATCTGCTCATCGCTCATCAAGTACCCTTTCGGGTCGCGCAGGTCAGAGCGGAACGCGCAGAACGTGCAGCGATAGACGCAGACGTTCGTGGGGTTCAGATGGGTGTTGATGTTGTAGTAGGCGAAGTTGCCGTTTTTGCGCTGGCGGACAAGATTCGCCAGTTCGCCCACCTCGTTCAGCGGCACTTCGGGCTGGTAGAGCAACAGCCCTTCGTCGAAGGAAAGCCGCTCGCCGGCTTCGACCTTGGCACGGATTTCCCGCAATTCTGGGCTACTGGCTCGCATCATCCACCCTTACTTCTCGCGCATCCGAAGGCTCGTACCGCTGTAGTGTAGAGACACGCTGGCGGCCTGTCCACCGAGCTAACCGCAGCGCTGGCACGCGCGATAACCGGCAAAAATCCCCAGGTGCGCCACCCGCGTCGGGTGCCACGGGCGCACTCGCCCGTGCTCTTGCTCCGGGTGCCACTGCTGGCTTGCCCAGCAGTGCTGTAGGCCGGCATTACGTCTCTGAGCGGTTTTTGCCTGGAACGAGGCAACGAAGAAGCTCAGTCCCGCAGGCCGATGCTCCATTCCCACTACAGCACGTAACGGAAAACCAGGGTCGGTTGAGAACACTGCTGGACAAGCCAGCAGTGGCACCCGTGCGACACTAGAACTCTCGCGGCCCTGGTGCGTTGGCGGCACCGATGGCGAGGAAGGCGTCGAGGTGGGCGTCGTCGTCGGTCAGCGCGGCGGCGCGGCGGAAAAAGAGGCGTGCCCGCTCGCGCTCGCCGGAGAAGTGTAACTGCACGCCGATCAAAAACAGCAGGTCCGCGTTCTGCGGATCGTCGGCCGCGGCGGCCGCGAGCCGCTCGCGGCTGGTGATGAAAGCCTCGACGTTCTCGTCGTACAGCGCCACCAGATCGAAATTCGACTGCGGCCAGTCGGGCTGGAGCTTTAGGCCGCGCTGGTAGGCGAGCACCGCCTGCGGATACATCCCCAGGACCGTGTAGGCATGCCCTTGGCGAAAATAAGCTTCGGCCAGCGTCGGCGCGGCGCGCATCGCGTCTTTGTAACGCTCCAGCGCGGCGTGCCACTGTTGCTCCTCAAAATTCGCATCGCCAAAGCCGATCAAGCGGCGTGCACGCGCGATCGAAGCGGCGTTCGCCACGCGCCGGTCGCGCACATCGCCGAACCGCTCCGGCTCGGGCACCACAAGCACCGGGTCGGGGTCGTCCAACAGTTCTTGCCGAGCGGCGTGCGCGCCGAGCACCGCGTTCATGCCCAGAAAGCGCTGCACCGCTTGCGGCCCAAACCACGTCTCAGCTGGAACCGTCACCGGCGGCAGATAGACCGGACCGGGATCGTAGTAGCCCGGCCAACCGTCGTAGTAAAAATCCGAGTAGTAGCCGTAACTCGGATACGCGGGATAGTACGGATAGAAACCGTGGCCGTGGTGATGATGGTGGTCATGGTCGTGACCGCGATGCCCTCCAACGCGCGGGCTTACGTGCCGGCGCTTCGGCTCGTGCGTGCCGTGAAAGTCGTGGTCGTAGGGGCGGCGGAAGGCGTGGTCGTGCTGACCATAAGCCCGGATGTCGCCGCCGCGATAAGGGCGACCGCTCATGTCGTACTTCGGCACTTCCCGGGCGCGCTGCGCGTGAGCGGAAGCGGCCAGGACGGCCCCCAGCGCGAACAGAGCCGCGACCAAAAATCCCGTTCGCCCCGCGTTCATGGCCGCCCCCTTCGCAGAAAAGCTGATAGGCCCCAGCGTCCGCCTATCGCTAATTATCTGCGTTTTCGCGGGCGGGACAAGCGCAGCCGCACAGGCTCTACACGAGCAAATCGACCGCACCGACCACCAACAGCCCCACGCTGACGACGGCGTTGACGTAAAAAAAGGCCACATTCACGCGCGTCAGGTCGTCGGGGCGGACGAGCAGGTGCTCGTAGACGAGCAGCGCCGCCACGGCCGCGATGCCGACCAGATAAAGTGTCCCCAGCGGCGGAAAGACGGCCGGCAGTAGCGCCAGGAGCACGAGCATCCCCAGATGACAAACCGCCGCCAGCCGCAGCGCGCCGACAACGCCGAGCCGCACCGGCACGCTTCGTAAACCTGCCTGACCGTCGAACTCATGATCCTGACAGGCATAGATGATGTCGAATCCCGCGACCCACAACAGCACCGCTAAGCCGAGCAGCACGGCTGGCAGCAGATCGGCTGGCGTCTGCATCACAATCTCGCCGCGCAGCGCAATCCAGGCGCAGACCGGAGCCAGCGCCAGCGCCAGCCCCAGCCAAAAGTGGGCCAGAGCGGTGAAGCGTTTCGTGTAGCTATAGCCGAAAAGCACGCCGAGCACCGGCAGCGAAAAGTACAGCGGCAGCCGGTTCGGCAAGAACAGCAGCGTGCTGGCGACAAAGCCCAGGCTCATCGCCAACGCGAACGTGGTGACGCTCGCCACCGAAAGCAGCCCGGCCGGAATGTGCCGCCCGGCCGTGCGCGGGTTTTGCGCGTCGATCCGCCAGTCGGCCAGCCGATTGAAGGCCATCGCCGCGCTGCGGGCAGTGACCATCGAGAGCAGGATGCCGAGCAGTTCTTGCCAGCGAATTGCCAGCAGTGGTTGATCTGTCCAGACCCACGGAAGCCGCACCGTCCAACTTCCCACGGTCACGTAGGAGTCGTGAATGAGCGTGAAGGGATCGCTTGCCTGCTCTAGCGCACGCAATCGCCAGGCCATCATCGCGGCCAACAGTGCAAAGGGGAGCGCAAAGAGCGTGTGGCTGAAGCGGATCATTTCCAGAATGTAGCGCAGCCGGGTCAGCATGTGGGGCGCGTCTGTGCGAGTCGTCATGAGTCGGTCATTCTCCCCAGCGCTGGATCAGCCGGTTCGGCACGCCGAGTTGGTCGCAAATCCGCGCGACCACGAAATCGACCAGATCGCCCAGCGAGCGGACCCCATGATACCAGCCGGGCATGGCCGGCAACACGACCGCGCCGGCGGCCGCGACGCGCTGCATGTTTTCCAGTTGCAGCGTCGAAAGTGGCGTTTCGCGGGGGACGAGAACGAGCCGCCGCCGCTCTTTCAGTTGCACCTCGGCCGCACGCTGAATCAGGTTGCCCGCCGCGCTATGGGCGATCGCGCTGAGCGTCGTGCCGGAGCAAGGGCAGACGACCATGCCGCCGGCCAGAAACGAGCCGCTGGCGATCGGCGCGGCGAAGTCGCGGTAGTGGTGGTAGACGAGCTTGCCTCGCTCGGCGCTTGCGTTCTCGGAATCGCTTCCTTCGGGAACGAGAACATTACGCAAAAGTGCCGCTCCCGCCGACTTAGGATCGGCCGGCTGCACGAGTTGGGCTGGCTCAAAGGCGTCGAGATCGACGCGCAGATCAAGCTCTTGCTGCAAAACCGCTTTGCCCGAGTCGCTGATCGAGAGATGCACGTCGTAGCCCGCCGCGCGCAGCACTTGCAGCAATCGCAGGGCGTAGATGCCGCCGCTGGCTCCGGTGATGGCGAGAATCGCGCTAGGCATACGATTTTTGAGCGGCAGAGGACGAGACGCGCGGCGCGGCCGGCGGTTTGGTGCCCACATAGAGTGTGGCGACGCCGAGCGTCAGCGGGTGATACATGACCGACGTGAGGCCCGCCGCTTCCATCTTCTCGGCCAGCGCGCGGCCGCTGGGAAACTCGCCCACGCTTTCGGGCAGGTAGCTGTAGGCGTCGAACTGATTGCGGGAGAGAATCTGCCCAATCTTCGGCAGCACGCGATGAAAGTACCACAAGTAGAACGCGCGAAACGGCTGCCAAGTAGGGGTCGAAAACTCGAGCACGACCACCTTGCCGCCCGGCTGGCAGACGCGGGCCATTTCGGCGAGGCCGCGCTCGGTGCTCGCCACGTTCCGCAGCCCGAAGGCGACCGAGACGATCTGAAAATGGTCGCTCGGAAAGGGGAGCTGCATCGCGTCGGCTTCGACAAAGGGAATGCCGCGAGCGGCCCCTTTGCGGCGGCCGATGACGAGCATCTCGTGGCAAAAGTCCGCCCCAACGACCGGCACCCGCCCACGCCCCGCCTGGTGGTACGCTAGCGCCAGGTCGCCCGTCCCGGTGCAAAGATCGAGAATCGGCGCATCGCCCACCGGCGGCACCTTGCGCACGGCGCGCCACCGCCAATACTTATCAGTATTGAGCGACAACAGATGGTTCAGCAGATCGTACCGCCCGGCGATCTGGCCAAACATCCGCCGAACGCGAGCTTGCGATTTATCGACCATACGAAGGCGGAAGGCTACGAGCTGCGAGCTACAGGCGGAAAGCGTGAACGACAACCTGCGGCCTGTAGCCCGCAGCCTGTAACTTACAGCCCTCTCCAGCTTACCGGCTGGGTGCGGTTGCCGATAGACACACTCCTTGAACCGCAGGCCGGTCGTCGGCATTAACTACGGGGGCGGGAGATCGAGGCCGTACTGTTGCCAGCGGGAGGCGAGTTGGGCGGCGGTGGCGGCGTCGGCGGTGGCGGGGCGGAGCGGGGCGTGCTGCCCCTGGCTCGGCAGCTTGCGGGTGGCGTCGAGGCCGAGCTTTTCGGTGTGAGGAAACGGGGCTGCGGCAGCGTCGAGGCTGGCCGGGCCGTGCTGGAAAAAGACATCGCGGCCGGGCAGCACGTGTGTTGCGATCTGGTAGAGCACCTGCGACGTGTCGCGCACGTTTACGTCCTCATCGACGAGCACGATCGTCTTCGTGCGCGCCAGACCGTCCAAGGCCCACAGCGCGCCGGCGACTCGGCGAGGCTGGTGGGGGTAGCGCTTTCGCAGCGCGACGAACAGCCAACCATCGCGCCCGCCGCAGTCGGGCAGGGCGAGATCGACCACCTCCGGCGCGACCTGCTGCGCGACGGGGAGCAAAAACTGCTCGGCAAGCTGCCGTAGCGCCGACAGTTCGCTCGGCGGTGGACTGAACACCCGCGCCGGAAACGCCGCGTTGTTGCGGTGCGTGATGGCGGTGACTTCCAGCACCAGACATCCGGCAAGCGGCTGATACAACCCCGACGGCAGCACGGCCATACCGGCGTCGACCGTTTCGCTCGCCAAGATCACGCCCTCCAAAATCATCTCGGCCGAGCCCGGCACTTCGATCGACTGCGTTCGCCCCGGCACCACCGACAACGGCGCTGCGCTCCAGCGCCCGGCCAGCGCCAGCGGGTCCACGCCCTGCGGAAGCGGCAACTCGCCCAAGAGCATCGCCACCGGGCTGCCGCCGAGCACCACGGCGACCGGCAAATCGCGGCCCGCTTGCCGTGCGGCGTCGACCACTTCCCAGGCCGGCTCCAGAGGCGAAAGCAGCAGCGCGAGCCGATTGCGCCCCACGACCGGCAGCGCGACTGTGTGCCAATGCCGCGTGCCGGTCTCCGAGTCGACGACGAGTAGCTGACCACCGTTGATCGACGGGTGGCTCTCGTCAGGCCAACAGCGCAGCGCCGGCAGCGCCGCCAGATCGACATCGCTCCCCAGCTTCACGACCTGCTGGCAAGGCCCCTGCTTGACCGCCTTCGGCTCGAAACGGTCGAGCGTCGGGGCTTCGCTCCCTTTGAGCCGGTCGAGCCACGTCGGCCGAGCCGTCGCCTCGGCCAGTTGCTCCCCCCGCGCCGAGAGTTCTGCGAGCGATTGCAGCCCCAGCGCCGACGCGATCCGCGCCGGGGCGCCAAACAGATTGGTCACGACGATCGACGGCCCGCCGCGGACATGCTCAAACAGCAGCGCCGGCCCGCCGGCTTTCGCCACGCGGTCGGTCAGATGAGCGATTTCCAGATGTGGATCGACCTCGGCCGCCACGCGCGCCAGCTGTCCGGCGCGGTTCAGGTCTTCCAGAAATTCAGCCAGCGAGGCGTGCATCATGGCCGGCATTTTAAGCCACGCCGGCAAAAATAACCAACGCCAGCCAGGATCGGGTGGCGCACGGCGCACCGCGCGAGCGGAAGCCCCCGTCGAACACAGGCGGACAGCACTGCTGGACAAGCCAGCAGTGGCACCCAAGGGCTTCCGCCCTCCGCCCTCCGCCTTCCGCCCTCCGCCCTCTCTCCGCTTTCTCGCGCTTCGGGGGCTTCCGCGTGCGCGGCGCCCCCGCCCCCCTCGTCCGCCGGTTGGAAAACCGAAGGCGCGGCCGTATTATGGTACGTTTCCAAGGATCGCCCCATGCAAAAAACCCTCCATGTCCATTTTCTTCCCGAACTGACCAGCGCCGAGGAACTGCGCGGGGCGACGGTGGTGATGATCGACGTGCTCCGCTCCAGTTCCACGATTACCGAAGCGCTCGCGGCCGGTGTTCGGGAAGTGATTCCCTGTGTCGAGCTGGAAGAAGTCCGCATTCGCGGGGCCGATCTGCCGCGCGAGGAATTGGCGCTCGGCGGCGAGCGCGGCGGCGTGAAGATTGATCTGTTCGACCTGGGCAACTCCCCCACCGAGTACACCGCCGGCACGGTCGGCAACAAGACGCTGCTGTTCACCACGACCAACGGCATGAAAGCCCTTCGCCTGGCGCGCGAGGCGTACGAAGTGCTGATCGGAGCGCCGGTAAATTTGTCAGCCATCTGCGACGCGGTGAGCGAGACGCGCAACGTGCATCTGCTCTGTGCCGGCACGAACGGCGAAATCAGCCGTGAAGACGTGCTGGCAGCCGGCGCAATCACCTACAAGCTCACCCGCGACGAAGAGACCGCCCCCGAGATCAACGACGCGGCGAACCTGGCCCGCGCCGCCTGGCGGGCGGTGGTGGCGAGCGCCTTTGCGGCCGGCGAGTCGCTCAGCGCGCGGCTGGCCCACGAGTTCCGCGCCACCCGAGGCGGGCAAAACCTGTTGCGGCTGGGACTGGAAGAAGATCTCGTCACCTGCGCCGAAATCGACCGCCACACGGTCGTGCCGCAGCTTGATCTGAACCAGTGGCGGATCGGCGTGCGGTAGACGCTCGCCGTTCTCTTCCGCTACACTAGGCAGGCTTCTAGCCGCCGTTTTTGGGCGCGGCCGAGCCGCTTCGCTCGTCCGCCAGCCCCCCCCGCGCTCCTTTTGTCCTAAAGCTGACCGTCATGGAAATGGAAAAACTCGTCTCGCTCTGCCGCCGGCGGGGCTTTTTGTTTCAATCGAGCGAAATCTACGGCGGCCTCAACGGCTTCTGGGACTACGGTCCGCTGGGCGTGGAGCTAAAGCGGAACGTCAAAGAAGCCTGGTGGCGCGACATGGTCACCAGCCACGACGAACTCGCCACCCTGCCCGGCGCCCCCAGCCCTTATGAGATGGTCGGCCTCGACTGCTCG
>CAYZVT010000226.1:0-7783 GCA_964481585.1 uncultured Pirellulales bacterium | reverse complement strand
AGGTAGCTTTCCACCGCATCGCGCTCCGCGGCGCTGAGGGCGGTGGTGTAGACGAGATACTCGGCCAGCGCGCCGTCGAAGTACGTGCCGGTCGATCCGTTGGGGAAGACGAAGTCGGGGTCATACGTGCGGGCGCCGAGGCTGGTGGCGACATGCCCGATCGGGCTGGCGTTGCTGCCGGTCAGCGTGATTTCGCTTTGCAGACCGCTTGAGCCGAGCAGCCGAATCGTGTAGGGATCGCCCGCCGCCGTGCCATTCCAAACGCCGCTCAGGAGAATCCACTCGCCGACGGTATCGTAGACCGAGCCGTCGGCTTCCTCCATCGTCGCCGTCAGACCGGCTCCGTTGGCTTGGCGCATGTTCGCCAAAATGCTGCCACCGCCACCGTCCCCGTCGCTGTCGCCGTTGAGGTAACTGGTAAATACGTTCCAGAGATTGTTTGAGTTGGCGCCCGCGCCGCCGCTAAAGTTGTTGGAAAAGAGGAATCCGACCTTGCTGATCGTCTCCGGCCGCGCGACGAGGAACCACGAAGCCGTGTTCGTATTGAGCTGCGATGTGCTGCCAAGCATCAACCGGTTGGTCGTGCCATTGAAGTCGAGCACCGGATGATAAGTCTTCGTTGGCATCAGCACGGTGGTGAGCGTCGGCCGCCGGCTGGCGGTATTCTGGTCGGTAAAGTTTTGGCTCCCGCCTTGCCCGGCCGACGTGGCTTGGTCGTTCCAACTGACGACGGCCGAGGCGCCGCCCGAGGTCGTCACGCTGGTGCCGTCCATCGCGTAGAGCAGACTCTCGGTGATGGGCGTCAGGACCGCCGCCTGAGCCGACGGCGCCAGGGAAAGCAGCCCTGCCGAGACAAGACCCGCAAGCAAGGAAACCCTCAACCATCGCGAAAGATCCGTGTTCACCGCAAAGCTCCTCATAAAAAGGGTCGCGTATTTTGATGGCCACTGCGGGGCGGCTGGAGTTTGGGAGCGGTTCATCATGCTTTCCTCTTGCTCGGGCGGGCTGCGGCGCGTTACTTCAGTTGCTCTCATCTTCGGCGGAAACCAGGTGTACCGGAACGCGATGGAGAATCGGCTGCGGCTCGGCGTCGCCGGACAGCCGCGAAAAGATCCGTCCTAGCTCGGCTCCTTGTTGCTCCATCGAGAGCTGCGGACAAATCGCCGCGTAGCGCGGCAGAGCGCGGCCGGGCTGACCTTGGCCGCAGACCAGGAGACTCGGCTTGTTTTTGCCGCGTTTCGTTTCTCCGATCACCTCGGCCGCTCTGTCGGCCATCCAGGTTCCAGTGATGATCGCCGTCGGCGGATTTTTGGCGGCCAGCGCGGCGGCCACTTCGGCCTTTACCGCCAGGGAATCGTGCGGGACAAACCGTGTCCGCAAGCTCCCGCATGGCAGGCCGGCTTTTTCCAGCACGGCCTGCATCCCCTCGATCATCAAGTGGTCGCCCGGCAAAACGCGCTGCCGCGCGAGCAGCAACAGCCGCTGGTGCCCCACGGCCAGACAATGCTCCGCCGCCAGCCGGCCGGCCTGGCGATGATCGAGGTCGAGCGAAGACAGCCCGGTGATCGAGGCGTACAGGCTGCCGAAAACGACCGTGGTCAATCCGCTCGCCGCCATCAAGCGCTGCATCTCGACCGTCGAAGCAATTAGGACAAAGGCTTCCTGATCGGGCGAGCGCATCGCCTGCTCGACCGTCTGTTGCAAGCCTTCCAACTCTTGCTGTTCGGGAAAGAACTGGAGCTGAATCTCCGTCTGCGGCAGCACGCTCTGCAAGCCCAGCACAACGGCGGTGCCGAGCATGGATTCGACCTCTGGGTGCCGGCCGCAGACGAGCATCTGAATCCGCCCCGGCGCAGCGGCGCAGGCCGTTTCCGGCGCGGGCTGGGCAATAAAGGTTCCTTTCCGCTGCCGGCGCTCCAGCACTTGCCGTTTGACGAGCAGTTGCAGCGCTTGGTTCGCCAGGCCGGTGTCGACCTGGAGCTGCTTGGCCAACTTGAGCGTTGTCAGATAGCGGTCGCCGGGCTTGAGCTTGCGCTTGCGGATGTCGCGGTGGATCTCGTCGGCCAGCGACACCACCTTTTCGATTTGTTTCACTGGCAACCTCCGGCGCGGAGAATCCGTATGCCCCCGAAAGGGGCGCAAGGCAAGCCCTGCGGTTCGATTTTATTTCAAAAATTACTTGACCCGCAACCTAATATTGTGGATTTTATAAAAATATTTGGGGCGCGGCCGTTTCGGCCCGCCCGTTCGTCCTTTTTTTGAGGGCCGCCCAGGCAGGAGCGTTCCATGCAGATCAGCGCGCTGGCTCGGCCCGCAGGCGGCAGTTGGCGAAACTCGGCTTTTACCCTCGTGGAGCTGTTGGTGGTGATCGCGATCATCGGCATTCTGGTCGCGCTGCTCCTGCCGGCGGTGCAGGCCGCCCGCGAAGCGGCGCGGCGGACGCAGTGCGCCAACCACTTCAAGCAGGTCGCGCTGGCGCTGCACAATTACCACGCCGCGCACAGCCGCCTTCCGCCGGGACAACTGATGCACATCACGAGCAACACCACGCAATGCGGCGCGCCAACGAGTCCCGACGCCAACTACTTCGGCTTTGGCTGGGCGACCTTTATCTTGCCCTATCTCGAACAGCAGCCGATCTACGCGAACATCGATTTCAAGGTCACCACCTACACCGACCCAGCAGTTTGGAAAGCCGGCTCAAACCGCATTGACGTCTATGTCTGTCCGAGCGACCCGCACGACGGCGGATGGATCGAGTGCTGCACCGGCGTGCAAAACGGCGGCGCGAAGGTGGAGGACCAGCGCGCGGTGAATATGGCCGGAGTCGCCGACAGCCGCGAGGCGTGGTGCGGGCTGATGGAAAATATCTACGATGGCGATGGCGTCTTCTACAGCCATTCGCAGGTGCGCATCGGCAACATCCGCGACGGGACGAGCAACACGGCACTGATCGGCGAGGTCACGGGCGGACAAGGAAAGCACCCGAACGAAGGTCCGGCCTACATCGGCTATACGTGGATCAATCACAACCTGCAAGACATGAGCAACGGCATCAACAGCGCCGGCTCGGTCCCCGGCGGACGCAACGCCGCGCTCGACCCCTTCGACGGCGACGGCGGCAACCGCCGGCAAGAGCTTTCTGACGAAACCGGCTTCTCCAGCTTCCATCCCGGCGGAGCGCAGTTCGCCTTCGCCGACGGCAGCGTCCATTTCCTCAGCGCGAGCATCGACCAACAACTGTTAGAAGGACTCGCCACTCGCGCCGGCGGCGAATTATTGCCGGCAGAGAGTTACTAATTAGCATTTAGCCGTCAGCGGTCAGCAGTCACCCAAAGACGTCCTTCCCGCGCAGGCGGGAAGGACAAAGAGTACGTCTCGCGTCACGATAGATTCAAGCGACTAAGGGGGCCTGGAGGCCGCGGGCGAAAAGGGTAACAAAAGACGCGTCAGTCAAGCGAAATGCTCTAGTTTTGCAGCAGGTACGAAACGAGAACCATCATGCCCCGCAGCTTCATACTCCCCGTCGCCGTGCTTCTCGCGTTAACGGTCTTCCCAATTCCTGCTCGCACGGAGGAGACGCGTTTGGAGCGGACAACGCTGCTGCGGAGCGGCGAAGGGGGCTACCGGATTTATCGCATTCCGGCGGTCGTCGCGACGGAGGGGGATACGGTTCTTTTTTTCTGCGAAGGCCGCAAGGGGGACGGTAGCGATTTTGCCGAGACGCATTTGCTCCTGCTGCGGAGCGACGATGCGGGCCGCAGTTGGAGCAATCCGCAGGTCGTGTGGAAAGAGTCGGGCCAGGACGTGACGATGGGCAATCCTTGCCCGGTCTACGATCCGCAAACGAAAACGGTGCATCTGATGTTCACCCGCGACAACCAGCGGGTGCTCGTCACGCGCAGCGACGATCAAGGCCGCACCTGGCATGCGCCGCGCGACATCAGCGCGAGCGTCACGCCCGCCGGTTGGAGCCGCTACTGGGTTGGCCCCGGGCATGGGCTGCGACTGCGCACGGGACCGCAGCGCGGACGGCTGCTGTTTCCCGCTTACCATCTGGAAGGGGAGGGGAATCAAAAGCTGATGCGCAGCCACATGATCTACAGCGACGACGGCGGCCAGAACTGGCAATGCGGCGCGAGCACGACGCTAGGAGAAGGGATCGACCAAAGCCAAACCCGCTTCGTGCATGACTGGATTCCCGAAGGCTTTCAGTGGCATGGCTGCGAGTGCATGGCCGAGCAGACCGCCGGCGGCCGCGTGCTGCTGATCGTGCGCAATCAGACCGCCTATCAAGGCCGCAAGGCCATCGCGTGGAGCGACGACGGCGGCCAAAGCTGGTCGCCGGTCACGCTCCACGAGCAGTTGCCCGGTGCCCGCTGCCAGTCGAGTCTCCTCGCCGCGCCGGCGCCGGCCGCGAACCGGCTTCTTTTCGCCGGCATCCATCCCACTCCGCGCGGCTCACAGCAGCGCAAGCGGCTGACGGTGTATTTGAGCGACCCGACGGGCGAGCACTGGCCAATCTCCCGACTGCTCGAACCCGGCCCCGCCTCGTACAGCGATCTTTGCCTCACCGCCGACGGCACGATCCTCTGCTTCTACGAGAGCGGCGCACGAGCCGCCAACCAGGAGATCCGCCTCGCCCGCTTCAACCTCGCTTGGCTCACCAACACCGACGGGTAGCTGTCAGTTGTCAGCCGTCAGTCATCAGCGGTCGGATGGCGAGGGCGCACCGCGCAGCGGTGGTGATGTTGGATATTGGATGGCGGATGTTGGATGGCCGGTGGGGTGGCGCACCATGCACCGCGCGAGCGGAAGCCGCCGAGTTCCCCGAAGCGTTCTGGTCTGGATTGCCGCCTGCGCGGGAATGACGGCTTTTGCTGATGGCTGATGGCTGACCACTGACCTGACAGCCGGCCCTTCGGGGGCTTCCGCTTTCGCGGTGCGCCCCCGCCACCCATCGCGCCCCCGCCACCCGTTGCGGCAAAGACGCTTACTTGGCGCGGGGCAGTTCCAGATCGACGATGATCGGGTAGTGGTCCGAGAGCGTCAGATCGGTGGCGTGGCTGATGAAGACGCGGCGGACGGCAGGCAGGAGCGACTTGTGGAGCAGCACGTGGTCGATCATCGTTCGCACGTCGTAGGGGTCTTCTTCGCCGTTCTCGTTGCGGTCCCAATGCGACGTATAGCGGTCGGCGCGGCGCGGGATGCGGGTGGCGGCGTTGACGAGTTCTGGCCCCGGCTCGTCGCGGTTGTAGTCTTTGAGGTTGGAAAGCACGTTGGTCACGGTTGCCCGGTTGTCATCGCGGTCGGGCACGCCGGGGTCGTAATCGTTCAGATCGCCGAGCACGATCGGCGTGTAGCCCCGCGCGACGATCTCGTCGCGGATCATGCGCTGCGCCAGGAGCGACTCGGCGGTGCGGCGCGCGTTGGAGTAGGCATCATCGGGATTCGACTTCAGGTGCAGCCCCAGAAAACCGAGCTTGTGGCCGTGGACTTCGATCAAGTAGAGCGCATGCCGGTCGATGCCGGTTTCGCGCGTCCGCGGCGCGCCGTCGTCCTCGACATAGTGGTACGTCGCACGCCAGGTGGCGTCGCCTTTGGCGGAGCCGAGACAGCGGATCGGCGTCCCCTCCACCTCGATCGGCGGAAATTTCGTAATGAGCGCCACGTCCATGCCGGTGAAGTGGTCGCGCGACTCGACGTGATAGCCCCGGTAGTCGGTCATCCCCTTCTCGTGCAGCAGTTGCACCAGGTACTCAACCCCTTCGGCGGACGTGACTTCAATGAGATTGAGAATGTCCGGGTCGAGCGTTTCGACGAGCGCGGCAACATGTTCAAAATGCCGCCGGCGGGCCAAATCCCAGCGGAAGCGCTGCAGCCGCGAAGCATGGGTGCCGGGCGCGGCGAGCAATTCCGCGTTGAAGGTCACAATCCGCAGCGGCTCGCCCGCCTGCGCCGGCAGGACGGCCGCGATCAAGAGCAGCATCGGCAGGGTAAACCGGAGGAAGATCGGCATCGCTTGGTTCTCGGGGAGCGAGCAGGGGAGGAGCGTCCGCGAGGAATTATGAGCGGGCGCGAGATGCGATGCAATCTACGGAAGCTGCGCGAGATCGCTCGCGGCCGAGGTGAACAGCGCGGCGAAGGCCTCGGCGTCGATCGAATCGGCGAGAAAATGCACCGAGCCGTCGCCCATCACGACGTTGCAACCCGAAGGATGAAAGCCGTAAATCTCCGAGCTATTGGTGCAGTTGACGAGTTGCGAGCCGGCGCAGACGCGGTCGATGATGATGTACAGTTCCCAGTTCGCCCAGCGAAAGTCGCTGGCGCTGGTGTTGAGCTTTTGGTAGGCTCCTTCGACGTACTCGTGAGGGCGGCCGGCATCTTCAAAGAAAAGAAAGGTGTTGGAGAGTCCATCGCGTACGTCGCTGGGGCGGACGCGGACGGTCGTTTCGAGCTTTGGATCGCGCTGGAGCAGCCCGCGCCAGGCGGAGGCCAGTTCGCCGCGATCGGTGAGCACGCCCGACTCGACGAGCGTGCGGAGCGAACCTTCTTGGGATTGGCCGTCGTCGCTTTTAAGCTGAGCGTCGAGCCGCACGGCGGGGCGGTAGTCGGAGATGTGGTACGGCTCGCGTCCACCGGGGGCGGAAGGGCAGGCGAGAATGCCGCCGAGGTCTTGCTTGGCGTGCTGCTGGTTGTCGCTCTGGCTCGTGTCGTTCCAGTGGTAGTTCAAGTCGAGCGCGGCGTAGACGTTGCCCTGCTCGAAGTACGGCAAGAGAAACGTAATGACACTATGCCGAGGCCGCGTCGTGCCCTCGTCGGTGGAACGCTGCCCCGTCGAGGCGGGCGGAAAGTGCCCTTGCGCCGCCTGAAAATTATGAATCGCCAGCCCCAGGTTCTTGAGGTTGTTGGCACACTCCCCCCGCCGCGCCGCCTCCCGCGCCGCCTGCACCGCCGGCAACAGCAGCGCCACCAGCACGCCAATAATCGCAATCACCACCAATAGCTCGACGAGCGTGAACGCCTTCAAAGATGCACGAGCCGCGTACATAGCCACTGTCCCGCTGGGGCTGTTGGAAGCTGGAAGCTGTCGGCTTTGAGCGAAAAGCTACGAGCCAACGCTCGAACCTTCCTCCGCTTTCCGCTTTCCGCTTTTTCGCATTCTCGCATTCTCGGGGGCTTCCGCTCCTCGCGGTGCGCCCCCGCCACCCGCTCCACTTTCCGCCTTCCGCCCTCAATACGCTCTTGCCCGCGGCGATCGTTTCCAGCGCCGGAACAGCTCCCGGCACTGCTCCGTCTCGACGCCGGCGATGAGTTGCACGTTGCTTCCGCCTTGGCGCAGCAGTTCTGCCGCTGGTAGCTTGAGTTCGTTAAAGCCGGCTTGGTCGGCGTCGGCGATCGTCGCGCCGTAGTAGACGGTCTTTACGCGTGCCCAGTGCAGCGCGGCCATGCACATGGGGCAGGGTTCGCAGGTCGTGGCGACGACCGCTCCTTCCAGAAAAATATCGCCCGCCGCGTGGCAGGCCAACCGCAGGGCGTTGATTTCGGCGTGGGCGGTGATGTCGGTCGTGGCGACGACGCTGTTGTGGGCCACGGCCAAGAGCGTCTCGCCGCGCGCAATCGCGCAGCCGAACGGGCTTTGGCCGGCGGCGATTCCTTCGCGGCACTTGGCAAGCGCCAACTGCATCAACGCGCTCGGGTCGATCATCAGCGGTCTAAGCGTCAAGCGCGACGGTGACGGTTTTCGTTTCGGTGTAGGCTTGCAGCCCCGCTTCGCCAAGCT
>CAYZVT010000225.1:0-7789 GCA_964481585.1 uncultured Pirellulales bacterium | reverse complement strand
TCGTGGCCTGCCAGGCGGAGTACAATATCCCGATCGTCGGCAAGGCGGGCGTGCTTCGCAACCGCGAGATGCACTGGCTGCGGATCGACCGCTACTTCGAGGGCGATCCGAGCAATCCGCAGGTGCTCTATCAGCCGATGCTCTGCCAGCACTGCGAGAAGGCGCCCTGCGAAGTGGTCTGCCCCGTGGCGGCGACGACGCATAGCAGCGAAGGTCTCAACGAGATGACCTACAACCGCTGCGTCGGCACGCGGTACTGCTCGAACAACTGCCCGTACAAGGTGCGGCGGTTCAATTTCTTCGACTACACCTCGGTCCGCGAGCCGGTCGAGAAGTTGCAGCACAACCCGGACGTGACGGTCCGCAGCCGCGGCGTGATGGAAAAGTGTACGTACTGCGTGCAGCGGATCAACACTGCCCGCATTGCCGCCAAGGTCCGCGACGCCAATTCGCCCGAGGACGTGCGGATTCCCGACGGCGCGATTCTGACCGCCTGCCAGCAGGCGTGTCCAACGCAGGCGATTGTCTTTGGCGATCAGAGCGATGCGAACACGCACGTCTCGAAGCTGAAAAAGCTGCCGCTCAATTATGCCGTGCTTGAGGAACTTGGCACGCAGCCGCGGACGACGTATCTGGCATCGCTCAGAAATCCCAATCCACGGCTCGTCGTCGAGACCGATCCGCCGCCCGCCGCGCACGAAGGCGAGTCCGTCCACGCGCACGAAGGCGAGCACTCCTAATCGTTCGCCAGTGCCTCGAAGCGCCCGAAATCCTTGCTCAATAGCGTTACCGCCTGATGGAATCCCAGCCTCACAATCCGAAGCCGCCCTCCGACGCTCGACACTCGACGGACATCTTGGGCCCCGGGCATACGTTTGCCTCGGTCACGGACAAGATCAGTTCGATCGTGCTGACGCGCCCGGTGGGCAAGGGCTGGATCTTCGGCTTCTTCGTCTCCTTCTGCCTGACGATGGTGCTGCTCTATTCGATCCTGTACCTGATCGTGGCGGGCATCGGCATCTGGGGCGTCAACGTTCCGGTCGCCTGGGGGTTCGCCATCATCAACTTTGTGTGGTGGATCGGCATCGGCCACGCCGGCACGCTGATCTCGGCGGTGCTGCTGCTTTTGAACCAAGAGTGGCGGACCTCGATCAATCGCTTCGCCGAGGCCATGACGCTGTTTGCCGTGGCTTGCGCGGGCCTGTTCCCGCTGTTGCACATCGGCCGGGTACATGTCTTTTATTGGCTCTTCCCGTACCCCAATACGATGGATATCTGGCCGCAATTTCGCAGCCCGCTCATGTGGGACGTGTTTGCGGTCTCGACCTACGCCACCGTTTCCTTGTTGTTCTGGTACGTCGGCTTGATTCCCGACTTGGCCTCGCTGCGCGATCGAGCGGGCAGTCGGATTGGCCGCGTCGTGTATGGCGCGTTTGCCCTCGGCTGGCGCGGTTCGGCCCGGCACTGGCACCGCTACCACGTGGCTTACCTGCTCTTGGCGGGGCTGGCGACACCGCTGGTGGTGTCGGTGCATACAATCGTCGGGCTCGACTTCGCCACCTCGCTCGTGCCGGGTTGGCACGTGACCGTTTTTCCGCCGTATTTCGTGGCCGGGGCGATTTACTCCGGCTTTGCCATGGTGATGATGCTCGCCATTCCGCTGCGAGCCGTGTACGGACTGCATGACTTCATCACGGCCAAGCACCTCGACAACATGGCCAAGGTGATGCTCGCCACCGGGCTGATGGTCGGCTATGGCTACATCATGGAAGTCTTCTTCGGCTGGTATAGCGCTAGCCCCTATGAAGAAGCGCTGGGCATGAATCGCTTCACCGGGTACTACGCCCCCTATTACTGGGCGCTGATCGCGATCAACATCTTCATCATTCAACTGTTCTGGTCGAAGCGGGTGCGGTCGAACGTCTTCATGCTGTTTGCCATCTCGCTGATCGCCAACGTCGGCATGTGGCTCGAACGGTTCGTGATCGTCGTGACGAGTCTGTACCGCGACTACCTGCCGTCGTCCTGGGGGGTTTACGAGCCGACCGTGTGGGACTGGTCGGTGTACATCGGCACGCTTGGACTTTTCTTCGCCCTGCTCTTCCTCTTTATCCGCTTCTTGCCGATGATCTCGATCTTCGAGATGCGCGAGCTGGTCGAGCGGACCGAAGGAGAACACCACGAGCGGGGCGTCATCGGCGGCGACCTGGATCAGCCCCCGACGGCCTAAGTCCGCGGTGACGGAGACGAAAGCAAGTAGCTATGACTGAAGCACAGACACACCCCCCGGATCGGCTCTACGGCATCCTGGCCGAGTTCGCCGAACCGCATGAGCTGCTCGACGCGGCCAAGCGGGCGTACGCGGCCGGCTACCGCAAGATCGACGCCTACTCGCCGCTGCCGGTCGAAGGACTGAGCGAAGCGCTGGGCTTTCGTCACACGCGGCTGCCGCTGATCGTGCTGCTGGGCGGGATCTGCGGCGGTTTGATTGGTTATGGCCTGCAATATTGGATTTCCGTGATCGACTACCCGCTCAATATCGGCGGCCGTCCGTTCCACAGTTGGCCGGCGTTTATTCCCGTCACGTTCGAGATGACGATTCTGGTCGCGGCGCTGTCGGCGGTGCTGGGAATGCTCGGGCTGAACGGCTTGCCGATGCCCTACCATCCCGTGTTCAACGCCCCTGAGTTCGGGCTGGCCAGTAGCCATAGTTTCTTTCTTTGCATCGAAGCGGAGGACGCCAAGTTCGATCTCCGTGACACGGCCCGTTTTCTGGAAGAACTGCACCCGCACAAGATTGTCTTTGTCGAGCCTTGACCCTCGCAACGCAGCGCGCTGCGGGCACGACGGCTCCAGCGCTCGCGGCGCCCGCGCCCGGTTTGCAGCCGGTGCCGAAAGGCCGGCCGACTACCCTCGGTAGACTGACGCATGACGGTTCAACTGCTAAAAACTCCGCTACTGCTGGCCGCTCTCCTGGCGCTGCTCGTCGGCTGCCATGACGATATGTACAACCAGCCGCGCTACGAGCCGCTCGAAGCGAGCGACTTCTTCGACGACCATATGGCTTCGCGGCCAATTGTGCCGGGCACGGTGGCGCGCGGCCAATTGGAGATTGACGATGCGTTCTACGCCGGCCGCGTCGACGGCCAGTACGTCACCGAGTTGCCGGTGGAGCTGACGCGGCGGCTTTTGGAGCGGGGCCAGCAGCGGTTCAACATCTACTGCAGCGTGTGCCACAGCCGCAGCGGCGATGGCAACGGGATGATCGTTCGCCGGGGATTTCGCCGCCCCCCGTCGTATCACATCGACCGGCTGCGCACGGCGCCGCTGGGCCACATCTACGACGTGATTACCAACGGGATGGGCGCCATGCCTTCGCTCGCCCACCAGATTCCGCCCAAGGACCGCTGGGCCATCGCGGCCTATGTGCGTACCTTGCAACTGAGCCAGTATGCCCAGCCTGAAATGTTGACCCCGGAGGAACGGGAAAAGCTTCCGCCTGCGACCCAACCATGACGCCAGATTCTGCTTCGTATCCGAACACCCTTGCCCGCCGCGCGCTCGGCGTGGCGGTTCTCGCCACGGCCGGATGTGTGATCGCCGGTGCGCTTGATCTCGACCAGTTCTTGCGCGCCTACCTCGTGGCGTGGATTTACTGGTTGAGCATTACGCTCGGCTGCTTCGCCATGCTGCTCTTGCACAACCTGACCGGCGGCGACTGGGGCTATGCCGTCCGGCCCTGGGCGCGCGCCGGCGCGGCAACGCTGCCGCTGATGGCGCTGGGCTTCATTCCCGTCGCGCTGGCGGTCAGCGTCACGCCGGAGTTGCTCGGCACGCGACCGCTTTACGCCTGGGCGGACCCGGAGATTGTGGCGCACGACCACGTGCTGCAGCACAAACAGCCTTACCTGAACCCGCCGTTCTTCTACGCGCGTGCGGCCTTCTACTTCATCGGCTGGGTGGCATTCTGGCTCGTGACCCAGGCCTGGTTCCGCCGCGTGCTCCGCACGGGCGATCTCGACCTCGCGCGGCGGCTACGGCTGGTGAGCGGACTGGGGCTGCTCTTTTATGGGCTGACGATCACTTTTGCGTCGGTCGATTGGCTGATGTCGCTGGAGCCGCACTGGTTCTCCACGATATACGGGGTGATGATCTTCGTCGGCCAATGCCTCGCCGGTCTGGCCTTTGTCATCGCCGCCACCTGCTACTTCCCGCACGCCGGCTGGAACATGTCGATGCCGGCGATGAAGCCCTTGCACGATTTGGGCAAGTTGCTGCTGGGCTTTGTCATGCTCTGGGCGTACATGGCTTTCATCCAGTTCCTCATTATCTGGTACGGCAACCTGCCGGAAGAAGTGCCGTGGTATCTGCGGCGCACCGAGAACGGCTGGCAGTGGATCGCCGGCGCGATTGTGCTCTTCCATTTCTTCCTGCCATTCTCTCTCTTGCTCTCGCGCCGCGCGAAGCGGCACGCGACGACGCTGCTGCGGATCGCCGCGTTGCTGGTCGTGATGCGGTGGGTCGACGTGTGGTGGCTCATTCAGCCGGCGATGCAAGAAGGTCTGTTCTTCCCGTGGCGCGAACTGCTGGCGACGTTCGCCTTGGGCGGTCTGTGGCTGGCCACCTTTGCGTGGAATGTGCCCGAGCGGGATGAACTTTCGCGCGAAGCGATTCAGCAGCAAAAGGCCCTGGCGTCATGAGCAAATCGCATCCCCCCCAACTCAACCCCAGCAACCCGCAAGTCGGCCACGAGTCGCGGGACGTGCCGATCGGCGGCGTCCTCTACTTTTTGATCGCGCTGGTCTGCATCATCTTGCTGACGATGGTCTTTCTGTGGTGGTTCTTTGGCGTGCTGAGCGAACAGATCAGCCGCACCGATCCGCCGCCGCCTCCGCTGGCGGGCGAGCGGACGCCGCCGCTGGGACCGCGCTTGCAAAGCTCGCCGGCCGAGGACATGCACGAGTTGCGGGCGGAAGAGGCGGAAATGCTCCACACCTACCGGTGGATCAGCCCCGCCGAGCAGATCGTCCGCATCCCGATCGAGCGCGCCATCGACCTCGTCGCCGAACAAGGATTGCCCGACTGGCCCGCGCCAGCAGGCGGTCAGCAACCGGGCACGCAGCCACCAAACAATCCGCAGCCAAACGGCCAACAACAGGGCAATCCGCAACAGCAGCCGGGAACATCGCCGCAGCAGCCAGTGCCGGCAGGCCCGGCCTTGCAGCCCGCCGGCCAGCCGTCCGCCGGTGACGGCGCTCCGCCCGAGCCGGCCGTGGAGGTCGAGGCGCGGAGTACGTCTTTCCTGAATCGCGAAAGCGAGAGGGCGTGATGATGCGTTCGCGCAACCCACTGGCGAAGACGATCCTGCTGGTCGCGTTCTGCACTTTCGGCGCGGTCTCGGTACGCGCCGCCGAAGACGAAGGACCACAGCCGCCCCAAAGCCCACAGGCCGCGCTGCTGGCCGATGTGGGAATCGACCAGCGGCTAAACGAGTCGCTGCCGCTGGGGCTAGAGTTCCGCGATGAGCAGAATCGCCCCGTGAAGCTGGCCCATTACTTTGGCGAGCGGCCGGTCGTGCTCGCGCTGGTGTATTACCAGTGCCCGCAGCTTTGCAATCAGGTGCTCAACGGGCTGTTCACGGCGCTCAAGTCGCTCGATTTCGACGCCGGCCGCGATTATGAAGTCGTGGTGGTGAGCTTTGAGCCGAAGGAAGACGCCGAGCTGGCGCGGAGCAAGAAGGCGGCCTACTTGCACCGGCTCAACCGCGAAGGCGCCGAGCACGGGATTCACTTCCTCACCGGCGAGCAGCCGGAGATCGACGCGCTCACCAAAGCGGCCGGCTTTCGCTACGAGTTCGACGAGCGGAGCGGCCAATACGCCCACGCCAGCGGAATTATGGTGAGCACGCCGCAGGGCAAGCTCGCCCGTTACTTTTACGGAATTGACTACCCGCCGCGCGATCTGCGGTTGGGACTGGTCGAGGCTTCGGCCGGCAAGATTGGTTCGCCGGTCGATGCGATCTTGCTGTACTGCTTCCACTACGATCCGCTGACCGGCAAGTACGGTTTGGCGATTCGCCGCGTGCTGCAAGCGGCCGGGGCGCTGACGGTGCTCGGTCTCGGCACGGCGATCGTCGTGATGCTCCGCTGGGAGCGAAAGGGCCGGCAGAGGCTCGCCCGCCAGTCCGCTCCCCTCCCCTAGCTCCCAAGCCTCGCCCGATCTGCCCAGCGATTTAATCCCCCGTTAGAAGTCGTTCACTATGGATACGGAACTACGCTTTTTCCCAGAAGCCGCTTCGACGATGGCCGGCGAGGTCGATGCGCTCTACCTCTTTCTGGTAGGCGTGACGATCTTCTTCACCGTGCTGATCGCGGGGCTGATTCTGGTCTTCTCGATCCAGTATCGTCGCGGCAGCAACGCGCCACGCCCGAAGATGCGGGGCGGCTACTGGATGGAGATTAGCTGGCTGATCTTTCCGCTACCGATCCTGATGACGATGTTCTATTGGGGGGCAAACGTCTACTTCCGCATGTATCGCATTCCCGAAGACACGATGCAGGTCGATGTCGTCGGCAAACAGTGGATGTGGAAGTTCCAGCACCCCAACGGCAAGCGCGAAATCGACCACCTGCACGTGCCGACGGGCCGGCCGGTCAAGCTGCGGATGATCAGCCAAGACGTGATCCATAGTCTGTATCTGCCCGCCTTCCGTATCAAGCAAGACGTGCTGCCGGGCAGGTACACGCAGATTTGGTTCGAGGCGACCAAGCCGGGCGAGTACCACCTGTTCTGTGCCGAATACTGCGGCGCGCACCACTCGCTCATGCGGGGAAGCGTGATCGTGATGACGCCCGAAGACTACCAGGCTTGGCTCAGCAGTACCGACAATACCGAGTCGATGGCCGTCACCGGGCAAAAACTCTTTGAGCAGTACCGCTGCAATAGCTGCCATCGGCCGGGTGAAAACAGCCGCGGCCCCGCACTGGAAAACCTATTCGCCCACGGCGTCCAACTGGCCAGCGGCCAGGTCGTCGTCGCCGACGAAGATTACATTCGTGAGTCGATCCTCGATCCCCGTGCCAAGGTCGTGCAGGGCTATCAGCCGATCATGCCGACCTACCAAGGGCAGATTAGCGAAGAAGGCATTTATCAGATCATTGCCTACATCAAATCGCTCAGCGAGGCCCCAACAGCCCCAGAAGGAGTCCAGCAGTGAGCCTGGCCGTTGACGAGCCCCGCGCGCTGCCCACATCGCGCGAAAACTACCTGAACGCATCCTACACGGTCAAATCGTGGTTGCTGACGGTCGACCATAAGCGGATTGCGCTGCTCTACTTGATGAGCATCACGTTCTTCTTCGCCATCGGCGGCGCGGCGGCGGTGTTGTTTCGCTTGGAACTAATGAGCCCCGAGCCGGATCTGGTGCAGTCGGAGACCTACAACAAGCTCTTTACGCTGCACGGCATCACGATGATTTTCTTTTTCCTGGTGCCGTCCATCCCGGCGGTGCTGGGGAACTTTTTGATGCCGATCATGATCGGCGCGAAAGACCTAGCCTTCCCTCGGCTCAACCTGTTGAGCTGGTATCTGTACGTGATCGGCGGGCTGTTCACGATTTGGGTGATGCTCGCCGGCGGCGTTGATACGGGCTGGACCTTCTATACGCCCTACAGTAGCACCTACAGCAATACACACGTGATGGCCACGGCCGTCGGCATCTTTATCACGGGGTTCTCCTCGATTCTGACCGGGCTGAACTTCATCGTCACGGTGCACAAGATGCGCGCGC
>CAYZVT010000224.1:0-7803 GCA_964481585.1 uncultured Pirellulales bacterium | reverse complement strand
GCGGAGGGCGGAGGGCGGAAAGAGCGCTTCGGGGGCTTCCGCTCTCGCGGTGCGCCTTCGCCACCGGGCGCTACGGCTTGCGGAGATTCCAGGCGTCGAGCCAGAAGGTTTTGGTCGGCTTGAGCTTGAACTCGTCGCGGAGCCGTGCGGCCATATCGTCCATGTGGCCGGCGCCGTAGAAGATGGCGATTTTCTTTTGGCCTTTGTCGATCTGCTCGTCGAGCACTTCCAGCGCTTTTTTGTTCCGTTCGGTGATGATCGTCGAGCCATCGGGGCCGGAGAAGCCGACCAGCAGCGATTCCATCTGGTCGAACTGCTCGGCCATGACGCGCTTCAACCGCAGCGCGCGGTCGGGCTGGAAGAAGGCTAGCAACAGATCCATGTCAGTCGTCTTGCCTTGGGCTTGTTGCTGGCTCTGCTGGGCCATGCTCATGCCCATCATGCGGAAGAACATTTGCAGAAAGCTCTCGCCCCGGTCGGCCATCGACTTGGCGAATTCTTCCGGCGACATGTCGGCGTGCACGAAGTTCTTCTTCGTGTAGTCGATCCGCTCAAGCTGATGCTCCAGTTCGAGCAGATCCTTCATGCCGTTCTGCATCGCGGCGACCGGGTGGCCGCTTCGATTCTCGGCACCGCGGGGGATTTTGGTGTTCGGCGGCGCGACCAGTTCGTACAGCACAACATCGTACTCTTCGAACTGCCGGTTCAGCGCGTCGTAGTAGGCCTTGTCGCCGACGTGGACCGCGCCGATCAGATCGACGACCAGCCCGGCTCGGGTGCCATCGGCCGGTTTGAAGCGGACGATGGAGGTCTGCATCGCCAGCGGGCTTTGGCCGTCGCCGCGCAGCACCCGCACCCATTTGGAGTCGTCGGCCTTGTCCTCCTGCGGCCGGGAGGCCTCGGCGGCCTGGGCAGAGTGGGCAGCGAAGGCCGAGTAGATCAGGCCCAATAGCAGGCAGCCGGTCGTGCGTCCCATACGGTGCATCATCAATACTCCTCGCCCCGCAGGGGCTAAAACCGGGCGAAAACCGCTGCGTCGGAGAACGTTTCTGCTGGAGCACCTGCCCCGCTGCTCCGGCGCCGCAGGAAGTATACCCCCGCCGGTGGCGCGCGACAACGAGCCGCCTGCACGGCGCCGGCCGCCGCCAGGGCCGATTTTCATGCACCGCAAAGGCCGAATTTTCGTTACGGCTTATCTTTCTTACTCAACTGCCATCGGTGGCGCATCCGATACTACCAGCACGAACAGTCCTCGCCCCGCACCGGGGCAGCGAGCCGGCTTTTCCGCACGAGCAAGCAGATAAGGTAGCTGGAAATCATGTCCACCAAGCAGATTCTCTCGTGGCTGGTTGCCGGGGCGGTGGTCCTGGGCAGCACGTCGTCGGCCTGGGCACAGCACTTTCAACCCTTCGGCCCGGTTGAC
Organism: uncultured Pirellulales bacterium; assembly: GCA_964481585.1. Taxonomy (GTDB): domain Bacteria; phylum Planctomycetota; class Planctomycetia; order Pirellulales; family CAYZVT01; genus CAYZVT01. The sequence continues at coordinate 6,380 of CAYZVT010000224.1, read as the reverse complement.
TTCGAAAGCGATTACCAGCTCTTTGCTCCGCTCGAGCTGGACCAGCTCGGCGGGCCGATGCCCGGCAACACCGGCTTCTTCTTCACCTACGACCGCATGTTCACGGCCGTCAGTCGCAACGACGACGACACCGAGGAGGATTTCGGCGGCGACCAGGCCTGGGGAAATCGCTACGAGCTGGGGTACATGAGCAAGGAAAGTACCTGGTTCGACGGCTCCGGCTGGCTCGTGAGCGTGCTGCATGTGGATGCCGCCGGCGACCGACCGGCGCGCGGCTTTACGAATGTTCCCGATGTCAATCTCGATGGCGTGGTGACCGACGACGATCTATTCCTGATCCCGCTAAACAATGCTTCCTCAGGCGGCGTCGAAGTGATGAAAACCTGGCGCGCCGAGCGTCGCCACTACGGCTCGATCATCGAGCCGATGATCGGCGTTCGCTGGTTCTATGTTCACGACGACGGGCTGGAGTACTTCGACACCTCGCCCTACTTCCTCAGTCTGCCGAACAATTTTGACTTCGATTCGGACAACACTTCGAACGATCTGGTCGGCCCGCAAGTCGGGGTGCGGTGGTTCAAGCAGAACGAGCGATGGATCGTCTCCGCCGAAGGCCGCTTCCTGGCGGCGGCGAACTTCCGCGACACGTTTAACGGAAACCTGCAAGACACCGAGTTTGTGCCGCTGGCGGAGGTTCGCTTCGAGGCGACCTACGAAGTCTTCCACGCGGCCGCCTTGCGTGTCGGCTATACGGGCATCTTTGCCTGCGACGGCATCGCACGCAGCAGCTACGAGACGCTGCTCAACCCGCAACTGACCGACGAGGATTTCACGATCCACGCCCTGACGTTCGGCTTTGTCTTCAACCGCTAGGGCAGAGCATCGCGCGACGCTCGACCAACAGAAAACGCCGGACTCGCCTGGTGCGCGGGTCCGGCGTTTTGCCGTTTCGCCAGATTGTCGGTTGTCCAGGCTCAGTGCCGCAAAGGGGGAGCAATCCCGCGCCACCAGCTCAAAGTGCTTTGCGCGGCGCGTCCGTTTGCCATGGCTAGACCGGAAACGCGCTCGCGGCGTCTGTGTTAGCTGGCTTGGCAGAGCTTGCGGAGCTCCTCCAGCTCGACCCCCAGCCGATGCCGCAGTGGGCTTTCCGGCCGCAACTCATCAAGCAAGGCTTCCGCCTTCGTCAGCGACTCTTCGTTGACGTCGCCGGTCTTGAATAGCTTGCGCCAGGTCCGGGAGACTTCTTGTTCAGTTAACAAACTTTCGCCCTCATAAAAGCAACCACAGGAAGATGACCATCTGCCAGCATTCTATAGTAGGTCAATGCTCTTTCAAGGGGATTTCAGCGACTCTCCGCCTCTCAGAAGCGGTCAGCGACCGGGGCGCTACAGGCCACCGCCCATAGGCTGTGAGCTTTAGGCGATAGGCGTAAACCTCCGCCCTCCGCCCGCGGCCTTCCGCTTTCCGCAGAACCTCGAAGCGGTGGGGTTAGTCCGTTGGCACCGCTTGTAACGCGGCGCTGGCCGCCGGTCAGCGGGATTAGGCTAGTGCCGGTTAAGCGGCTCTTTCGGCCAGACCGATCGTAGGAGTTGGGGCCAACGTGCCGCCTTGCGAAAAGCCCCCGCCGGCGGCCTCGCAGGCTCCGCACATCGGCCCGGCCGGTGCGGCGGCCGCCCTCGCCGCCACTAGCGGCGGGGACCGGCGGGCGCGAAAACCGGAGCGGAGTCTTTGTGCGGCGGCCGTCGGCGTGGTAGCCTCAAGGGGAGGCGTCCAGCTAGCGGTTCGCCCCCCATCGGTGCAGTAATAGCCGGGGGACTGGCGCTTTAAAATGCGATTTCCTTCCCGATCTTCCCTCAATTGACAGGCGGCGCGCGCTGCTGCCTCCGGCCACACAACTCCTCACACGGGGCCGGGTTTCCACCGGGGAAGTGACGAGGCAGGTAATAGGAGCGACGAAAGCCGTGCATCTGGACCAGCTTCCCGGGTCGTTTTTTGGTCCCGCAAACCTGGTGGATCTCCTCCGCCACCGCGCTGCCCATCAAGCCCACGACCGCGCGTTTACCTATCTTCTCGATGGCGAGTCCGAGGAAATCTCGGTCACCTACGCCGGACTCGATCAGCGCGCGCGCGCCATCGCCGCTGAATTGCAGCGCAGGAACCTGACCGGCCAGCGGGCCTTGCTGCTTTATCCGGCTGGGCTGGACTTCATCACGGCCTTCTTCGGTTGCATGTATGCCGGCGTCGTCGCCGTGACCGCCTATCCGCCGCGCCGCAATCGCAACATGAATCGCATCGAGGCGATCGCCGAAGATGCCGACGCAAAGATCGCGCTCACCACCCAGGAGTCGCTCGAACGGGTCAACGGCTTCATCGGCGAGACGCCCAAGCTCGTCCGCATCGAATGGCTCGCCACCGATCTGCTGGCCGCGCCGTTGGCCGACAATTGGCAAGTGCCCGATGTCCACGGCGATACGATCGCGCTGTTGCAGTACACCTCGGGTTCGACCGGCACGCCGAAAGGCGTGATGCTCAACCACGCCAACCTGATGCACAACTCGGCGATGATTAGCTATGCCTTTGAGCATACGCGCAGCGGGTCGGGCGTCTTTTGGCTGCCGAGCTACCATGACATGGGCCTGATCGGCGGCATCCTGCAGCCGATGTACTCCTGCCAGTCGAACGTCATGCTTTCGCCGGCGGCCTTTCTGCAAAAGCCTTACCGCTGGCTGCGGGCAATTTCCCACTACGGCGCGACGATCAGCGGCGGCCCCAACTTCGCCTACGATCTGGCGGTCGACAAAATCAGCGATGAGGAAATCGAAACGCTCGATCTGAGCAGTTGGTCGCTCGCCTTCAACGGGGCCGAGCCGGTTCGGGCTGAAACCCTCGACCGCTTCGTCGAAAAATTCAGCCGCTGCGGCTTCCGCCGCGAAGCCTTTTATCCCTGCTATGGCCTGGCCGAAGCGACCTTGATCGTCTCCGGCGGGCTGAAAACGGCGCTGCCAGTCGCCCGCAGCTTCGAGGTCGAAGCCCTGGAAAACCACGAAGTGGTCGAGGCGCTGCGCGACGAAGAAGGCTCGCGCGAGTTGATCGGCAGCGGCGGTAATCTGCTCGACCAGAAAATCGTGATCGTCGATCCCGAAACGCTCACCGCCTGTCCGGCCAATCGCGTCGGCGAGATCTGGGTCACCGGCCCCAGCGTTGCCCAAGGCTATTGGAAGCGGCCGGACGAGTCGGAAAAGACTTTCCGCGCTCATCTGGCAGACACCGGCGAAGGGCCGTTTCTCCGCACGGGCGACTTGGGATTCATGCTCGATGGCGAACTGTTTGTCACCGGACGGCTGAAAGACCTGATTATCGTCCGTGGCGTCAACCATTATCCGCAAGACATCGAGATGACGGTCGAGCGGAGCCACGACCATCTGCGCCGCAACGCCTGCGCGGCGTTCACCGTGGGCGAAGAAGGACGCGAGCGGCTGGTGATCGTGCAAGAAGTGCAGCGCCGCCGCGATCTCGATCCCGAGCAGGTCATCAGCGCCATTCGCAAACACGCGGCTTCGGAACACGAGCTGCCGATCGACGGGGTCGCGCTCATCAAGGCCGGCAGCATCCCCAAAACTTCCAGCGGCAAGATTCAGCGCCACGCCTGCCGCGCGGCGTACCTCGACGGCTCGCTCGCCATCGTCGCCCAGTGGGGCGGCAAAGAGGGCCTGCCGGCCACGACGCTTCCCCGCGCCGACGCGGAGATCAGCAGCCCGGCCCCCAGCCCCACGCAGAGCCGTATCGCCGAGATCGTCTACCAGCACGTCCGCAACATCGCCAAAGAGCGAGCCGGGGAGTTGACGCTGGAGACGAACATCGTCGAACTGGGGATGGACTCGCTCGAACGGATGGAGATCGTCGCTTCGCTTGAAGATACCTTCGGCGGCCGTTTTCCCGAAGAGATCCTGGCCGAGATGGAAACCTGCGGCCAAGTCGTCGAGGCGATCGAAAAGTATCTCGGCACCGAGCCGCGCAGCAAAGCCGCGCGGCCGAAAGACCAAGCGGTGCCGCCCGAACTGTACGACTTCGCCCACTTCCCCGAGTACCGGCATCTGAAACAAGTCCAGCAGATGACCGCCTCGGCAGGGCTGGAAAACCCCTTCTTCAAGGTCCACGAAGGGCTGATCCGCGATACCACACGGATCGCCGGCCGCGAGCTGATCAACTTCTCCAGCTACAACTATCTCGGCACCTCCGGCGACGCGGCGGTGAAGCAAGCGGCCAAAGACGCCATCGACAAGTTCGGCACCAGCGTCTCGGCCAGCCGGCTCGTGTCGGGCGAAAACACGCTGCACCAAGAGCTGGAACGCGCGCTGGCCGACTTCATCGGCGTCGAAGACTGCATCACCTTCGTCAGCGGACATGCCACGAACCAAACGGTGATCGGCCATCTGTTCGGTCCCGGCGACTTGATTCTGCACGACGAACTGGACCACAACAGCATTATCCAAGGTGCGTTGCTCTCCGGCGCGCGGCGGCGGCCGTTCCCGCACAACGACTGGCAAACCTGCGAGCGGCTGCTCGACGATCTGCGGCACCAGTACCGCCGCGTGCTGCTGGTGATCGAAGGCGTCTACAGCATGGACGGCGATTACCCCGAGCTACCCCGATTCATCGAGATCAAGAACAAGCATAAGGCGATCTTGATGGTCGACGAGGCCCATTCCTTCGGCACGATGGGCGCCCACGGGCGCGGCATCGCCGAGCACTTTGATGTGGACCCTCGCCAGGTCGACATCTGGATGTGTACCTTCAGCAAAACGCTCGGCAGCGCCGGCGGCTACATCGCCGGCAGCCAGGCCCTGGTCGAATACCTCAAATACACCGCTCCCGGCTTCGTCTACAGCGTTGGCCTGCCGCCGGCGGCCGCTGCCGCGGCGCTCGCTTCGCTGCGGGTTTTGGAAGAAGAACCGCAACGGGTGGCGCAGCTCAGCCAGAACGCGGCGCTTTTTCTGCGGCTGGCGAAGGAAGCGGGCCTGAACACCGGCGCGAGCCAGAACACGCCGGTCGTGCCGGTCATCACCGGCAACTCACAGCACGCGCTCGAACTTTCCTGGCGACTCTACGAACGCGGCATCAACGTCCAGCCGATCCTGCATCCAGCCGTCGAAGAAAACGCCGCACGGCTGCGGTTCTTCATCACCGCCGTCCACACCGAGCAGCAAATCCGCGCGGCGGTCCAAGCCACGGCGGAAGAACTCGCCAAGATCGACCCCCACTATCTCCACGCCGCCACCGCTGCTCACACCGACGGCAACGGCTCCGCCGCACCGGCCAGCGGCGCAGTTCGCGCGCGCTAACGCTCGTTCCGCTTCCCTCTAGCGACCGGAGACATCCCTTTTCGCCCGCGGCCCCCAGGCCGGATAGCCGCGACGCGTCGCCAGTTCGTGTTCGCCGCGTCCTCTCCGTCACCCACCACAGCAAAGCGGTTCGCGGCTGTGCCAGCGATGCTCGATGTTGCGCATCAAGAGCGCGTGATCGACTTGGACCGTGCCGGGCGGAAAACGCTCGGAGTGGAAGAAGCTCGATTCCACCCGTTCGATCTGCAGCGGCTCGACTTGCCAGCGAAGGGTATTCAGTTCCAGCCCCTCGAACCGCCCCGGCTGCCGCGAGTCCGAATAGCCGAGCGATCCGGCGGCGAAAAACTCCGACGCTTCTTCGAGCGAAGCAAAGATCGACTCGCGCGGCCAGAGGTCTGCTGCCGTTCCCACAATGGCGACGCGCGTCGCGTCATCGCAACTTTGAAAGGCGACCTCGTATCGGTCCTCGCGCTCGTTGACCTCGAAGCGGGCCAGATGATGCTCGCCCGGAAACAGCCTTCCGCCCGCCAGCGCGTTGAGCCAGGACGAGCTATCGCGCCGCGGAATGTACACACCTCGTCGCGTCGCGCCGCTCTGGTCCCACTCGACCGCAATCCGGTGGGCTCCGTTTTCCGAACTCACCCCAAGAAGGCTCGGCAGCCGGCGAGGCCGCAGAGCTTGGAGGCGAATCAAACAAATCCCCGCCACGCCCCAGCCGCGCCACAGGTGCGGCCGAAACGGCTTCGGCAGCAGCCCCGCGAGCACGTCCGGCTGCACGCGGTAGTTCACCAAAATCCGCCGGTCGATCGTCCCCATCATCACCGGTAGCGGCATGGCAGGCTCCTTTCTGGAACCAGAACCGCAATGCCGCGTCGGGCGTTCACCGCCGAAGCGCAAAAAAACGCCCTCGCGCGCCGGAAGCGCACGAGGGCGGTTTGTTGCGAGTCGGCCTTGGTGCGGCGGACGCTTACAGCACGCGGACGTGTTCGGCCCGCAGCCCCTTGGGGCCTTGGCCGATTTCGAACTCCACGCTCTGTC
>CAYZVT010000223.1:0-7823 GCA_964481585.1 uncultured Pirellulales bacterium | reverse complement strand
GGGACGCGCGGGACGTTGTCCCGCCGCTAAACGGCTGGGGCGGGGGGCGCGGCTACTTTGCGAGCAGCGGTCGCAGAAAGCGGCCCGTGTGGTTCTCTTCGAGCTCGGCGATTTCTTCGGGGCGGCCGGCGGCGACGATTTCTCCGCCGGCGGCGCCTCCTTCGGGGCCGAGGTCGATGAGCCAGTCGGCCGACTTGATCACGTCGAGATTGTGCTCGATGACGAGCACCGTGTTGCCCTGATCGACGAGCCGCTGCAAGACCAAGAGCAGCCGTTTGATGTCGTCGAAGTGCAAGCCCGTCGTCGGCTCGTCGAGAATGTAGAGCGTGTTGCCCGTCTCGACACGGCCAAGTTCCGCCGCCAGCTTGATGCGTTGGGCTTCGCCGCCAGAGAGCGTCGTCGAGGGCTGCCCGAGCGTGAGATAACCCAGCCCGACTTCGTGCAGACTGGCGAGCATCCGGTGGATAACCGAGAAGTTCTCAAAGAACTCCAGCGCGTCGTCGATCCGCATGTCGAGTACGTCGGCGATCGACTTGTCGCGGTAGCGGACTTGCAGCGTTTGGCGATTGAAGCGCGCGCCTTCGCAGTCGGGGCAGGTGACGTACAGATCGGGCAGGAAGTTCATTTCGATCTTCTGCACGCCCTGCCCTTGGCACGTCTCGCACCGCCCGCCTTTGATGTTGAAGCTAAAGCGGCCCGCTTTGTAGCCCAATTGCTTTGCTTGCCGGGTGCCGGCAAAAACTTTGCGAATCTCGTCAAAGACGCCCGTGTAGGTGGCCGGATTGCTGCGCGGGGTGCGGCCGATTGGCGACTGGTCGATTTGCAACAGCCGCTCGATTTGGCTTGCTCCCCGCAGGCTCGTATGCGGCCCCGGCTTCGCGCCCGAACCGTTCAAGCGCCGCGCCAGGGCCAGCGCGAGCGTTTCGTTGACGAGCGAGCTTTTGCCCGACCCGCTCACGCCGGTCACGCAAACGAACGCGCCGAGCGGGATTTGCAGGCTGACGTTCTTGAGGTTGTTCGTCGTGACGCCATCGAGCTGGATCGAGCGCGTTTTGGCGATCTTGCGGCGCGACTCGGGAACGGCGATTTCTTGTGCCCCGGTGAGATATTGGCCGGTCACGGATGCCGGATTGCGGCAGATTTCTTCCGGCGTGCCGGCGGCGACGACTTCCCCGCCATGACGGCCGGCGGCGGGGCCCATGTCGATCAGCCAGTCGGCCGCGCGCATCATCGCCTCGTCGTGCTCGACGACGATCACGGTGTTGCCCTGCTGTTGCAGATCGCGCAGCGCGTCGATCAGCCGGCTGTTGTCGCGCGGGTGCAGGCCGATCGAAGGCTCGTCGAGAATGTAGCAGGTGCCGACCAGCCCCGAGCCGATCCCGGTGGCGAGCCGCACCCGCTGCGACTCGCCGCCGCTGAGCGTGTCGGCGGGGCGGTCGAGCGAGAGATAATCGACGCCGACTTTTTTCAAAAATTGCAGCCGCTTGCCGACCTCCTCGACGATCGGCTCGGCGATCGGCAGGTCTTCTTCCTTGAACTCCAGGCGAGCGAAAAAGTCGGCGGCGGCGCTGACGGTCATCGCCGTCAGTTCATGAATCGCCGTGCCCGACACCTTGCACGCCCGCGCTTCGGGCCGCAGGCGCGCTCCGCCGCAGTCGCAGCAGACAACCTCGCCCCGCAGCGCTTCGAGCTTTTGCCGCACGGCGGGCTTGGTGGCGGTCGCCAGTTGCTTTTCAAGCGCCACGAGCAGGCCCAAAAACTTCTTGTCATCGCCGCGCAGCAGTTGCTCGCGCGCCTTCGGCTTGAGCTGTTCGAGCGGCGCGTCCCATGAATGATGATGCTTTGCCAGAAACGGTTCGAGCAGCGCCCGATGCTTCTTGGCGGCAGTCGCCGTGCTCCCTTTCCACGGCGCGATCGCGCCCTGTTCAAGCGATAGGCTCCAATCGGGAATCACCAGTTCCGGGTCGAACTCGATCCGCGAACCCAGCCCTTCGCACGTCGGGCAAGCGCCGTAAGGGCTGTTGAAGCTGAACGTGCGCGGCTCAAGGTCCGGCAAGCTCACCTTGCAGCTTGGACAGGCGTACTGCGTGCTGTAGAGCAAGTCCTTCCACGCGCTCGGGTCGCGTTTGTTCTCGGCCTCAGGATCGAGCAGCGCCACGATCACGGTCCCCTCGCCGTTGCGGACGGCCAAGTTCACTGACTCGGCGAGTCGGGATTCGATGCCGGGGCGAATGATGATGCGGTCGATCACCGCTTCGATGTTATGGTTCTTGCGCGGGGCTAGCTCCGGTACTTGGTCGATCTCGTACACCAGCCCATCGACCCGCGCCCGCACAAAGCCCGCCTTGCGAATCTCGTCGAGCACGTCGCGGTGGCCCCCTTTGCGGCCGCGCACGAGCGGGGCGAGGATCGTCGCCTTCGTCCCTTCCGGCATCTCCAGCAGCGACTCTTGGATCTGCTCGGGCGACTGCTGGCAGACCTCCGCGCCGCACTGGTGACAAAACGACTCGCCGAGCCGCGCGTACAGCAGCCGCAGATAGTCGTAAATCTCCGTCACGGTGGCGACCGTGCTGCGCGGGTTGAGGCTGCCGGCCCGCTGGTCGATCGAGATCGTCGGTTGCAGCCCTTCGATCAGATCCACGTCGGGCCGTTCCAATTGGTGCAGGAACTGGCGCGCGTAGACCGAGAGGCTTTCGACGTACTGCCGCTGGCCTTCGGCAAAGAGGGTATCAAAGGCGAGCGAGCTTTTGCCCGAACCGCTCGGGCCGGTAATCACCACCAGCCGGTCGCGGGGGATTTCGACATCGATGTTCTTAAGGTTGTGGACCCGCGCGCCGCAGATACGGAGCAGCTCGTCGCCGTCGGCCGTCTCGGTCGAGACGGCCCCGTCGCCGCGCGTGATCGTACTTCCGGCCATCCTTTCCCCTCTCGCAGAAAACGCGAAAAGACCAAACTTTTTAGTCTACCAGTCCCGCCGCCCGAGGCAAGCTGGCAGAGTAGCTCATCGGCTTCACGGCAGAGGTGGCGGGCTTGCAGCAACGGGTGGCTTCGTCCAAAACTGTTGATCTCGGCTCGCCCGTGCGGTAGGTTGTTCAGGCTCCGCGAGGCGGTGCGGCAAGGTGGGCCGAGTGGTGCTAAAAACGGCGTCACGGGGCGCAGCGCCCCATTTGGGCGAGGGTGCCCGTGCTGCAAGTGCTGCCCGCCGTAGCAGTTGGGGCATTTGAGGCGCGCGACAAGCGGAAAAAAGCGCCTCAAAGCGCCCCATTTTGTCTCATTTTCGGCTGCCGGAAGCTGCGGTTTTTATCTGCTAGCAACCCTCTCGGTTGCCGCCGCCGTGAAAATGGCCGCGAGCGGGGCGTTTGGGTAAGCACATTGTCCCTCGCCCGAACTGCTGGCACACAAGAGGAAAGCCCCCGCCGCACACGCGCCGCGACCGCTTGCGGGGCGCTGGGGGGAGAGCTACAATCGCGGGTTTCTGCTGGCCTGCTGGAGGGTTTCCATGCGTCACGTCCTTTCCGCCTTAGTTCAGAACGTGCCCGGCGTGCTGGCGCACGTTTCGGGCATGCTCGCTTCGCGGGGCTACAACATTGTCAGCCTGGCCGTCGGCGAGACCGAAGATCCGAATCTCTCGCGGATGACATTCGTCGTCGTCGGCGACGATGCGGTTCTGGAACAGGTCGGAAAGCAACTGGAAAAGATCGTGACCGTGGTCCGCGTCGACGATGTTAGCTCCAAAGACTACGTGGAGCGCGACCTGATGCTCATCAAGGTCAAAGCTCCAGTCGGCGGCGGCCGCAGCGAGATCATTGAGTTGGCGAATATCTTTCGCGGCCGCGTCGTCGATGTGGCCGCCGAGGAGCTGACGCTCGAAGTCTCTGGGCAGGAGAAGAAGGTCGAAGCGTTCATCGACCTGATGCGCCCCTACGGCATCATCGAGCTAGTCCGCACCGGCCGCATCGCGATGGTCCGCAGCGTCAACCGCAAAGGCGATGCCCCGGCCCGCCTACGGGCGGAAGCGAGCTAGCACAGTTTTCCTTTTGATGGAATCAAATTCCAATAGCCGGCGCGCGTTGCCATCCGGCTATTGGCTACGAGCATTGGTAAACCGCTGTAAGCGCAGAGGAGTTTTTGATGGCTGCCACGATTTATTACGACAACGATGCCGATCTGTCCCTGCTGAAGGGCAAAACCGTGGCGATTCTCGGCTACGGCTCGCAGGGCCACGCCCACGCTCAGAACTTGCGCGACAGCGGCGTGAACGTCGTCGTGGGGCAGCGGCCGGGCAGCAAAAACTACGATTTGGCCAAGAGCCACGGCTTCGAGCCGCTCCCCGTCGAGGAAGCGACCAAGCGCGGCGACCTGATCAACATCCTGCTGCCGGACGAAGTGCAGGCCGACATTTTTAAGAACCACGTCCGCGATCATCTGGAGCCGGGCAATGTGCTGATGTGCTCGCACGGCTTCAATGTCCACTTCGGATTGATCGAAGCCCCCCAGGGCGTGGAGCGGCTGCTCGTCGCGCCGAAAGGGCCAGGGCATCTGGTGCGGAGCGAGTACGTCGCTGGCGGCGGCGTGCCCTGCTTGATTGCAATGGACGACAATGCCAGTGACACGACGCTCCAACTCGGCTTGGCTTACGCCAAGGGGATCGGCGGCACCCGCGCGGGCGTGATTCGCACCACGTTTGCCGAAGAAACCGAAACCGACCTGTTTGGCGAACAGGCCGTGCTCTGCGGCGGCGCTAGCGCGCTGGTGAAGGCCGGTTTTGAAACGCTCGTCGAGGCCGGCTACCAGCCTGAAATGGCTTACTTCGAGTGTCTGCACGAGTTGAAGCTGATCGTCGATCTGCTCTACCAGGGCGGGCTGAGCTACATGCGTTACAGCATCAGCAACACCGCCGAGTACGGCGACTACAGCCGTGGCCCGCGGATCGTGACCGAGGAAACGAAGCAGGAAATGAAGCGGATTCTGGAAGAAATCCGCTCCGGCCAGTTCGCCAAGGAATGGATTTTGGAAAACAAGGCCGGCGCCCCCAGCTTCAAAGCCACCCGTCGCCGCGAACGGCAACACGAGATCGAACAAATCGGCAAGCAGCTTCGCGGCCTGATGAGTTGGATCAAAGCCAAAGAAGTCGAGTAGCGGATAGCTTTCAGCGGTCAGCGGTCAGCACAACCCGTCATTCCCGCGCAGGCGGGAATCCAGACGGTGGACCGTGCGCGCTAGATTCCCGCCTGCGCGGGAAGGACGCTTCCGCGAGGCCGCCAGGCCGGCTTTCCGCTTTCCGCTTTCCGCTTTCTTGCGCTTCCGGGGGCTTCCGCTCCTCGCGGTGCGCCCCCGCCACCCGGCTGCGGCGCGCCCGCCACCCCTGCGTTTTCCGCCCTCCGCCTTCCGCCCTATAATGGCGGTATGACCGCACATCCTCTCCATACGCAGCACGAGCGACTGTTCGAGCGCAATCGGTTCGTCTATCCGGTGCTCAGCCGCCGGTCGGGCGGGATTTCGGTGGGGGTGAATCTCAACCCGGACAAGGTCTGCAACTTCGACTGCATCTACTGCCAGGTCGATCGCACCCGGCAGAGCGAAACGCGGTTCGTCGAAACCGACGGCCTGCTGGCGGAACTCGACGCCACGCTCGCGCTCTGCGCCTCCGGCGAAATTTTCGAGACGCCGAAGTTTCGCGCGACGCCGCCCGCCTTGCGGCGGCTGAACGATATTGCTTTTTCGGGCGATGGCGAGCCGACGACGTATCGCAATTTCGACGAGTTGATCGCGGCTTGCGCGGAGGTGAAGCGGCGGCACCGGCTCGACGACGTGAAGATGGTGCTCATCACCAACGCCAGCATGTTCCACCGCCCGCATGTCGAGCGCGGGCTGGAAATCCTCGACGCCAACCAGGGCGAAATTTGGGCGAAGCTCGAAGCCGGCACGGCCGACTACTTCAAGCTCGTCGACCGCACGCCGATTCCCTTTGGGCGCATCCTCGACAACATCACCGCCGCCGCGCGGGTGCGGCCGCTGGTGATCCAAGCGCTGTTCATGCGCGTGCATGGCGCGCCGCCGCCGTCGGCGGAGCTGGAAGCCTTTTGCATGCGGCTGAATGAAATCACCGCCGCCGGGGGCAAGCTGCGACTGGTGCAGGTTTACACCGTCGCCCGCCAACCGGCCGAGAGCTTCGTCGCGCCGCTGGCCGATGCCGAGGTGGACGCGATCGCCAAGCTCGTTCGCACGCGAACCGGCCTATCGACGGCGAGCTTTTACGGCGCGGGGTAAGCGAGCGCGTTGGCGGGCGGCCAGCTACGTTGGGTGGCGGGGGCGCACCGCGTGAGCGGAAGCCCCCGAGTCCACACGCCCGTCATTCCCGCGCAGGCGGGAATCCAGACCGCCGACTTTGCACCGGGGCCGACGTCGCTGATTGGCTTGGGCTGGGGCTGTCGTGTTGCGGCGAAGCAGCGCGCCGGTTGCGCAGCGCTTATTCTCTGGATTCCCGCTTTCGCGGACATGACCGGGAAGCGCACCTCGCCCAGGCGCAGCCGTCGCGGCTTGCCGAGCGCTGGCGGGACGGGTAGGCTACGGGTTTCCCGCTTTGAAAATCCGCTTCTTTCATGCAAAGTCCCATGAGCGATCCTTACTTCCAGCAGCTTTTCGCCGACCGCATCGGCGGTGCCAACTACGGCAAGGGCACCGAGATTTACAAGTTCGAGAAGATCAAGCGGGCCAAGCGCAAGGCGCTGGCCGAGCATCCCGAGCGGAAGCTGATCGACTTCGGCATCGGCGAGAATGACGAAATGGCCCCCGAGCCGGTCCGCCGCGTGATGGCCGAGGAAATCAATCGCCCCGAGAATCGGGGCTACGCCGACAATGGGATTCTCGCCTTCAAGGAAGCGGCCGCGCGGTTCATGCAGCGCGAGTTCGGCGTCGCGCTCGATCCGGCGACGCAGGTGAACCACTGCATCGGCTCGAAAACGGCGCTGGCGATGTTTCCGGCGACGCTCATCAACCCCGGCGACATTACGCTCATGACCGTGCCGGGCTATCCGGTGGCGGGAACGCATACGAAGTACTACGGCGGCAACGTCTACAGTCTGCCGCTGACGGCCGAGAACGACTTTCTGCCCGATCTCGATTCGCTCCCGCGCGACGTGCTGGCGAAGGCGAAGCTGCTGGTGCTCTGCTATCCCAACAGCCCCACCGGCAAGACGGCTCCGCCGGAGTTTTATGAAAAGGTGGTGGCCTTTGCGAAGGAGCATCGCCTGGTCGTGCTGCAAGACGCCGCGCACGCGCTGCTGAGCTACGACCGCCCGCCGCACAGTTTTCTCGCCACGCCCGGCGCGATGGACGTGGGGGTGGAAATCCACTCCCTCTCCAAAGGCTTTCATATGATCGGCTGGCGGCTCGGCTGGGTTTGTGGGCACGAGCGGCTCGTCAGCGCCTTTGCCGATGTGAAAGACAACGCCGACTCGGGGCAGTTCATCGCGATTCAAAAAGCCGGTGTCGCGGCGCTCGACGATGCGTCGATCCCGCAACAGGTGCGGACGAAGTACGAGCGGCGGCTGCGGAAGCTCGTCGAAACGCTTCGCCGCGTGGGGTTCGATTGCCAGATGCCCGGCGGAACCTATTTCCTCTACACGCCCAGTCCGAAGCGCGTTTCCGGTGGCCCGGTCTTTGAAAACGCCGAAGCGGCGAGCCAGTACCTGATTACCGAGCACTCCATCTGCACCGTCCCCTGGGACAATGCCGGTGCGTACCTCCGCTTCTCCGTTACCTACGAAGCGGTAGACGAAGCCGCCGAATCCTACGCTGCGTTCTTCACACTCGACCTCGAG
>CAYZVT010000222.1:0-7877 GCA_964481585.1 uncultured Pirellulales bacterium | reverse complement strand
CAAGACGGAGAGTGGGGCCAGGGCGGAGCCGCGCCGGAAGCAGCGCTGGCCCAACTCCGCGACGAGCCGCCAGGCGAACACGACCCGCTCGTGCTCGCGGCGCTCGCCCGCGCCGTGGCGGCCAGCGAATCTAGCTCAGCACCCGTGCCGGCGCTGGTGTAACGCCGAGCGGCGCGCTACGCCTGCGGATCTTCCGGCGCGCGCGTGGGAGCGCGGCGTAGGATCAAGCCCGTCATCAGCAGCGCTGCACACGCCCCGAGGGCGATGCCCGGCGCGGCCGGGGCGGTGAACATCACCATTCCCACAATCCCACAGCAAAACCCAATGAACCCGCCGAGCAAGCTGCTGCGGAGCCGGCGTGGTTGCGAGAGGCCACTGTAAATGCCCCCCACCAAGCCGATGAAGTAGGCCAGCGGCCCCCCGGCTGCGGCGATCCCAGACGGCTCCGACGGCTCGCGCGCGGAAACGAACAGCGCCGTAACGACGGCCGCCACCGTCACGAGCAGAAACACACCGGCCAGCGAAAAGCTGCGCGAGTTGGATTTCATCGGAGAGCGATTCCTGTGGCTGCGCGGTTAGTCAAGTGGTTCCACGAGCTGCCCATCCGAGCGATGAGCCAGTTGCCGCAAGAGTTCCTGAGTCACGTTGTCCGCCAGGACGCGGACCGATCCATCGCCGAAGGCGAACTGCACGATTTGCCCGTCGTGGTGGCTTGAAAAGCCGCTCCGCGCCGGATCGGCTTCGCGCGCCTCGGCCTCGTTCGCTTCCGGCAGCGGCGCACAGAGCGGCGCGCCGGTGTTGCGAAGCGTGGCCCAGGTGCCCGAGAGCCAGCCTTCGCCGGCGGGGTCCGCGTCGATCCGCTTCTCCCCGACAAATAAGGTGTACGCCGTGCCGTCCGAAAAATCGTCCAGCGTGAGTGGCGTGTCGAGAACCAGCGCGCCGTGATTCGTCGTGGCGATCGGCGCAGTCAGGTCGTGATGCGAGCCGGCGTAGCTGCTCTTGCCGTCGAGGTCGGGAGCCGAGGGACAAACCAACTCCGGCACCGCCTGCGCGGACAACGCCGCGTTGCTGTCCCTGTTCGGCCCCGCGGCGAGGTCGATCTGGCGAGAGAGCGCCGGCTGTCCCAGGTAGGGAAGCACCCGCGCCGTCCAGCTTAGCGGATCGCCCTGCGCCGCGCTCGTCGCCCCGGCGGGATAGTGCTCGTAGGCCAATTCGTACTCATGCACCGCGAGCAGCACCCGGCTGAGTTGATTGGCGCACGTCGTCCGCCGCGCCGCCTCGCGGGCAGCGTTCACCGCCGGCAGCGTCATCGCGGTCATAACGCCAATAATGGCGATCACCACCAATAGCTCGACGAGGGTAAAGGCTGTTTTTGTTCGTCTCATGTTTGACCTGTGAGAAAAATGATTGAGGGGGTCGGGGGAAAGGCTGCGGGCTACAAGCTACGGGCTGCCAACTGAGGAAGATTCACCCGTCGCCGCCAGGCCGGCTTTCCGCTTTCCGCTTCTTCTTTCCGCCCTCCGCCCTCCGCCCTCCGCCTTCCGAGCGCGGCGAGATCGATCCGCACGCGCTTGCTCACTTGCACGGGATTTTTTGTGTCAGCAGGATAAATCGCCGTCACGCGGACCCGCCGCGCGCCGGCGTCATCTTTCGCTTCGGCAATCTCCACCTGCACGCGGGCCGCGTGTGCGGTGCGGAGCCGCTCGGCGGGGTAGTCGATTTGGAAGGAGCCGGCATCGGGCGCGGCGGCGAGCCGCGCGGCCGCTTGTTCCAGGCCGGCCTCGGCGAGCCAAGCTGCCTGGAGTTCGTAGCCCCGCAGCTTGACCTGCCGTTGTCTGGTCACGGCGTCGCTGAACCAACTGGCCAGCAGCGCGCCGAGCAACATCACCAGCGCTAGCGCCGCCATCAGCGCGCTACCGCGCCGGCATCTTTTCGACGAGCGTGTCCGTGGGCTGCGTTTCATGGGAGCTTTCTCCAGCGCAGATCGCGCCCCAGCGTCGCCGACAGGACAATTTCGCGCGGCTTGCCCATTTGCTCGTCGTCCCGGTGATAGCGCACCACGAGCGTCGCCAACTGCCCAGCCCGCTGGGGCATGGCTCGCCAATCAAGCTGCGCTCCGGCGGGAAGTGGAAAGGCCTGTTGATTCCTCTCGCCGGACTTCGAGCGCACGCGGCGCACAAGCTGGTCCGGCAACGGGCGGTACTCAACCGTCGCGCCATCCGGCCGCCGCAGAAGCCAGCCCTCCGGCGCGCCTGCGGCCGATTCCAGGCTGGCCGAGGCATGCACGTCCTGCCGAAAGCGGTCGATCAGCACTCCCCAAGCCAGCGGCGAAGGCGGCGGGGCATCATCCGCGCGCAGCAAATGCGCGGTCGTCGTTGCCGTGACGGCCAAAAGAGCACTCAGCGCGCCGCTTACGACAATCACTTCCACGAGACTGTGGGCAGCACGGCTGCGGGGCGAGCGCGTCATGGCGTCCTCCTCGCCAGATCCGCCACCTCGGTCACAAGCTCCACCTCGCGCCACGTGCCTTGCTCCTTCCAGCGAAGCTGAACCCAGATGAGCTTCGTGGCCGGCCCGCCGCCCTCGGATTGCACGTCGGCGTGCAGCTCGACGTGCGGCAGTTGGCCGGCGGTGGCGGCGGGGATTGGCAGCGCGGCGACCGACTGGCTGGTGATCCCGGCGAAGGGGAGGGCGGTCGCCTGTTCGAGCAACTGCGAAGCCGCTTCCAACGCGGCGGCGCGGCGCTCCAGCCCGCGCTGGTGGTGCGCGCGCATCACCAACGCCTGCGCGGCGAGCGAGACGGCCGTGGCGAGAATCACCAGCGCGGCGAGCAGTTCGATAACCGTAAAGGCGGAACGTTTTGGCATTAGGTCAAACTCGCGATGAGTTTTACGAGAGGAACGAAGAACGCCACGGCGAACAGTGCGACATAGGCGCCCACGAGAAGCACTACGAGCGGAAAGACCACGTCCATCAGCGCCTGAATGCGATAGGCGCTCCGCCGCGCGGCGTGGCCGCCCATCTCGCGGAGTGCCCAAGGGAGATTGTCCACGCGCTGCGCGGCCGCGAGCACGGCGGCTTCGCTGTGGCCGATGACCCGCCGCGCGAGCAGGCTTTCGCACCAGTCGCCTCCTTGCTCCACATCTTCCGCCGCGCGCCGCAGGCGACGGGCAAAACTCCGCGCCGGGTAGCTCTCGCTTAGCGCTTCCAGCGCCGGCCCGAGCGGCTGGCGATGCTCGGCTACCAGCCCCAGCGAACGGAGCACCCGCGCCGTGTGCCGCGAGCGCAGCAGCGCATCGGCCGGCGTCGAGCGCAGCCAGCCCGCACTGCGCAGCAGCCAAATCACGAGCGACCCCAGGCCGAAAAGCACCGTGAGCACCGTCAGCAGTGCGAGCGGCGCGGGCTGGTATTTCACCGAGTCAAAGAAAAGTTGGCTCGTGGAAGGGAGCGTCAACTCGAAGTCGTCAAAGATGTTTTCAAAGGCCGGCACGAGCTTAATCAGACAGTACAGCAAGACCACCTGAATCACGATGAGCACGAACACGCCGTAGGTCAGCCGTGAGGCGATTTTGCGCCAGAGGCGGTGGTCAGCCAGTTCGGCTTGCGCGGCTTCGCGGAGCGCGGCGGGCAGATCGGCGACCGCGCCGGCGGCTAGGGTGTGGGGCAGGGCGGCCGCCGGCAGCGCGTCGGGGTAGCGCCGCAGCGCTTCGGCCAGCGATAGCCCCTGGCCCACCAGATCGGCAAAACGCTGCGTGCGGCGGCGACTCCACCCGTACTGCTCCTCGGCAAAGCCCTGGAGCACCGGCGGCAGCGGCACGCCCCGCTCCATGCTCGCCGTCAGCAGCGACAACAACGCTCGCCGCCGCGCGGCGCGCACATCCGCCCAGACGGTCGCCACGACGAGCAGCGCGATCGGCACCATCGCCGCCGCAAGAATCGCTATTTCGCTCGACAACAACCATACCGCGACCAGCGCGTAGACGAGCATCAAGCGGCTTGCGAGCCGGAGCACAAAATAAATCCGATCCCCCGTCGCCGCGCCGCGCGGGCCGTAGATCCAGCGCAGCACGACTTGCAGCGTCAGCCCGAGCAAGAGCAGGTTGAGCGCGCCGTTGGCGAGCGCCAGCGACGGCTCAGGCATGATCCCAGTTGAGCCGCTGAAGGTCGAGAGGGTACGGATCAGTTGAAGAAACGGACCGATGATGCTTGTGGCGACGAACGCCACGAGCAGAGCAATCGCCAAAAACACGACCGGCGGGACCATGTTCCGCAGGAGCGTCGCCTGGACCCCCGCCCTTTCCTCGTAGGCTTGACCCGCCAGCGCCAAGGCGGGAGCGAGTTGATCGTGCTCGGCTCCCCACCGCGCGAGCGTTAGCAGCAGCGAAGGGCAGACGGGCGAATTGGCCAGCGCCGTCGGAAAGGCTTCTCCGCGCGCGACCGCGTCGGCCAGCTTGCCGCAAGCGCGGCCGAAGTAGCGATCGCTCAGCCCCGCGCCGGTGCAGCGCAGCGCATCGGGGAGCGGCATCCTGCGCGCAAGCAGCGCGGCGAGCGTCGTCGCCATCTCGCTCAAACCGCAGCAGACAAACGCCGGCCCCACGAGCGGCGCCGCCGCCCGCAAGCGATGCAGCGCCGCCTTGCCGCCGAAAACCCGCGCTCCCACCAGCAGCAGCACAAGGCCGAGGGCGCAAGCCCCCAGCCACGGCAAACCCTCCTCGACCAGCCACACGGTCAGATGGTACGCCTGGGGCGCGCGGAGAGTTAGCCAGTCGTCTTTGCCAAATATCTCGCCAATCGCCGGCAGCACCGTCACCGCGAGGGCCATCAAAATCGTCGCGGCGAGCGCCAAGATCAGCAGTGGGTAAGCCAGCGCCTGCCATACGTCTTGCCATAGCTGGCTGAGGCGGCGCTGTTGATCGACAAAGCCGTCGAGCGTCGCGCCCATCTCGCCACTGGCGAGGCTAGAGAGAATCAGTGCCCGCAGGTGCTCGGGCATCGCTGGGCCGAGCGCGTCGATCGCCTCGTCGAGCGACCGGCCCGCTTCCAACTCATGGGCAAGCCGTCGTAGCGCCGGCGCGAGCCGCGAATGGGGCAAATCGTCGGCCAGCGCGCGGAGGCCCGAAGCCAGCGGCAGCCCGCCGCGTGTCACCTCCGCCAAAAAGCCCGCCAACTGCGTGGCGTCGTCGGTCGAAAGCCGCCGCAGTTGCGGCCGTGCGGCCTCGGGCGTAAGCTGCTCGGCCTTCCAGCCGCGCAAGCGCAGCATCTCCCGCGCCGCCTCGGCCGTGACGGCCTCGATTTCGCCGGTGCGGGTCGCGCCGCGGGCGGTCGTTGCGGTGTAGGCGTAAGTCGGCATCAGTCCTGCGCGAGCCTCCAAACCGCACGAACCCACGGCAGATAAACCACCGACGCATAGGCAACCGCCGCGCTGCCGCCGAGGACGGCCGTAAGCAATAGCGGCAGCGTCAGACTCATTCGCTCGGCCAGCCGCGCCGCCTGACGCTGATACGACCGCGCCGCCCCATGCAGCCCCTCGGCCAAAGTCTCCGGCGAAGGGGAGGAGAGCAGCAGCCAGCGCACCAGCGGCGGCAAACGGTCGAGCAACTCCGCCCGCTCCGCGAGGTTTTGGCCCGCTTCCAGCGCGGCGGCAAGTTCGCTGCTCGACGTTTCCAGTTCCGGCGTATTGCTCGTCCGCGCCGCCAGCCGCAGCGCGTCGGGCAGCGGCACGCGCTGGTCGATCAGCAGCGCCAGCGTTTCCGCAAACGTCGCCGCCCGCGCGTGCGCGAGCAACTGGCGACGGCGTGGAAGCCAGGCGAGCCGGTTGTCGCTTGACGCGCGGCCGGTGCCGATCCACCACACCGCGAGCACAGCGCCAATGACGATCGGCACGGTCGGAGCAAGGATCGGAATCCACGGCCGGATCATCAGCACGAAGTCGGTCGGCAGCGTCCGCGCCTCGGCCATCTGCTCATAGGCGTGACTCATTTTCAAGGCAAAGTAGCAGAAAAGGTGCCACGCGAGCAGCACGACCAGCAGCGGGTAAACCAGCGCCGCGCCCGTCATGCGGCGCACTTCGGCCAGCCGCCGCGCCGATTGGCTCATCGCCTCTAGCGCCACGGCCAAGCGGCCGGAACGTAGCCCCGCCTCGACGACGCGGACGTAAATTTCCGGCAGAACCTTTCCTTCGGCGGCGAGTGCTGCGGCGAGCGACTGGCCTTGCTGCATCCGTGACGCGAGCCGCGAAGCGAGGGCGCCCATCCCCGGCAGATCGCGCCCGACGCGCGCCAGCCCGGCTTCGAGCGGAACGCCGGCGCGGATCAGCGCCGCGATTTCCTCGTTCAGCGCGATCAGATCAGCAAGTTTTACGGAACGCGGAGTTCCAGTCGCAAGAATGCTCATGCGCACGTGCAGAAAAGAAAGCAGACGAGAAGAAATCAGACGGGAACGATGTCCCCAAGCTCCAATAGCCGTGCGGTCTGCGCCGCGCGGGACCGGCGAGCATTGCTCGCCGGCTAGGGGCTACGAGAAGCGGGGAAATCGCTGTAAGTTGCCTCAGTATAGCCGATTGCGGCACGCGCACAACGATCTTTTCTCATGCCGCAACGCTGACCGCTGACGCTGATGGCTAGCTGCCGAAGCCGAGCACGCGGCGCACTTCGGCGGGGCTGGTGCGGCCCGCGGCGACCGCGGCTTCGGCGCAAGCACGAAGCGGCGTCATCCCCTCCTGCTCGGCAACCCGTTGCAAGGCGGCGACATGCTGCTGGGCGAGAATCGCCCCCGCCAGCGCCGGCGTCTGCGGCAGAAGCATTTCGGCCAGCAGCAATCGACCGCGATAGCCCGTTCCCCGGCAAGCCTCGCAGCCCTGCGGCACGCGATACGCATCCACGGCCAGTCCCAATCGTCCGGCCGCGTCGTCGCTCGCGGCGCTACAGTCGCACAGCGCGCGGACCAGCCGCTGCGCGAGCACGGCGAGCAGACCGCTGCGGAGCACGTAGGGCGGGATGCCCATATCGGCCAGCCGCCCGAGCGCGCCGGCCGCGCTGGCGGCGTGAAAGGTGGTGAGCAACAGTTGCCCGGTGAGTGCGGCTTGCACGGCGATCTCGGCGGTGACGCGGTCACGGATCTCGCCGACCAAAATCACCTCCGGGTCTTGCCGCATGAGCGACCGCAGCCCACGCGGAAAATCAAAACCGGCTCGTTCGTTTACCTGCGCTTGGGCCACCCCGTCGACCACCGCCTCAATCGGGTCTTCCAGCGAAGCCATGCTCCGCCCCGCGCCGCTGAGGGCCTGGATCTCGCGCAGCGCGGCATACGCGGTTGTCGTCTTGCCGCTCCCGGCGGGGCCGCAGATGAGAATCGCGCCCGAGGTCTCGCCCAGCAGCCGCGCAAGTTGTCCCGCAATCGCCTCGGGCAGCCCAAGATCGCCGAGCCGGGCACGCTGCCGTTCATCCGGCGCGAACAGTCGCACCACGGCTTTTTCGCCGAACAGAGTGGGAAACGTACTCAGCCGCATCTCCACCTCGCCCTGCCCGCTGCGGAGCCGTCCTTCTTGCGGCGTCTCGGTCTGGTAGGTGAGCAGGTCGGCGAGCACCTTGAGCCGCGCCAGCACACTCGCCCGCGCCGCGGCCGGCAGTTCCGCAAGTGGTTGAAGTACACCATCAATCCGCCACCGCACCAAAAGGCTCTCGGCCGTCGGCTGAAGATGCAAATCGCTCGCCCCCGCCTCCATCCCACCGCGCAGCAACAACTCCACCGTACGCACTGCGTAGCCATCGTCGGCCGGGTTGCCGGATCGAAGCTGTTCGCGGAGCGTTGCGGGGGAGGACATGGTGGCAGGGCTGCGGGCTGTAAGCTGCGGGCTGCAGGCTATAGGCTGCGAGGAT
>CAYZVT010000221.1:0-7890 GCA_964481585.1 uncultured Pirellulales bacterium | reverse complement strand
CCCAGAGCCAGAGCGTCGGCCCGCCGGGCATCCCGAGCCTAGCGAAAATCCAACTCTTGGTGAGGAGATCGGCCAGGCAGCCTCCCCCCGCAATCGCCAGGAAAACGAGGTATCGACTGCGCGGAACGGCCGTCATGGCATCGCGATCGTCTTTAGCCGCGCTCAAGCGCCTCGGCGCACTTGATGCACAAGGAAGTGTAGGGAATGGCGTTCAGGCGTGCCTTGGGAATCGTGCCCTGGCACTCCTCGCACTTACCATACTGGGCTTCTTCGATCCGCTCCAGGGCGCTTTCGATTGCTTCGAGCGTATCCTCGTCGTTCTGCATTAGACTGAGGGTAAACTCTTGCTCAAAGTTGTCGCTGCCGATGTCGGCCATGTGGATCGGCATGCTGGAAAGGTCGCCGCTGGCTTCCGTGCGGGTTTTCCGCAGCGCCGCGTCCTGCATCGCCGAAACGTCACCGCGCAGGCGCGCCCGCAGGACCAACAGCCGTTCTTTGAACACTTGCATCTCTGCTTTTTTCATGGCAACTCCTCGACAGCGAAATCCACGCTCGCCCCTACTTGCCCTCTCTTCGCTCCTGCGAAGACCTCCGATTGTAGACAGGGAAAAAACGAGTGTCAAACATCGCGGGGACCGGCCGTCGGCCCAGGCGAGGGGGCCAATACCGCTGGAAAAAGTGCGCCTTGGACCCCTCTGGAGCCACGGCCTCGCCTCTCCGCGCGCCCTGATCGCGCTGCGCCAAGAACGGCTTTTGGCTCGGCGCACGCCGAAGCGAGTGCAGCCTTTGCGCTCGAGCCGCACTTCGAGCACCTTTGGGGCGACCGCCCTGCTGCCCAGCGGCCGTGGTCGGCTTGCTGGCGTTGCCGCCGCTGCGTAGACTGTCGGGGCCTTCCCGATGCGCCGGTGGCGGAAAACGCTGTGGCCGAGCGCCGGGATTCGATCGGGTGGCACTTCGTCAGCGGCTCCGTTTCGCGCAGCGGCAAGCGGCTTGGTGTACAATTTCCGGTCTCGCCGCGGCCCCGTCACCGCGGCGCGCGGCTTTTTCTGCGTAAGGTCTTTTTGCAGAAGGTGTTGAGCCATTAGCGTCACGACCAAGACCGACGTTGCGTTTCAGCGCTGCATCTCCCCGGCCTGTGGCGCGACCTATGCCATCGACCAGGTGCGCGTCGACTGCGCGCAGTGCGGCAATCTGCTCGATGTGGCCTACGACTGGGACCGTCTCGCGCCGCCCGACTCGCTCCGCTACTTCGAGAGCAAATGGTCGCAACGTCACGACCCGCTCGCCTTTAGCGGCGTGTGGCGGTTCCGCGAACTGCTGCCGTTCGCACCACCGGAAAGAACCGTCACCATCGGCGAAGGCCAGACGCTGCTGCATCGCTCCGACGGGGTTGCGCAATACGTCGGCCAGCAGCCGGGCAAGCTCTATCTGCAATACGAGGGCATGAACCCCTCGGGCAGCTTCAAAGACAACGGCATGAGCGCCGCCTTTACCCACGCCCGCACCATCGGCGCGACGCGGGCCGCCTGTGCCTCGACGGGCAACACCAGCGCTTCGCTCGCGGCCTATTGCTCGGTGAGCCGGCTGATGCGGGCGGTGATTTTTATTGGCTCGGGCAAAATCTCGTACGGGAAGCTCTCGCAGGCGCTCGAATGCGGCGCGCTGACGATCCAGATCGCGGGCGATTTTGACGATGCGATGCAGCGCGTGAAGCAAGTCTCTCAGCAGCTTGGCATCTATCTGGTCAACAGCGTCAATCCGTTCCGGCTCGAAGGCCAAAAGACGATCATGTACCGGGTGCTCGAAGCGCTTCGCTGGGAAGTGCCCGACTGGATCGTGGTGCCCGGCGGCAACCTCGGCAACTCCAGCGCCTTTGGCAAAGCCTTTGCCGAACTGAAAGAACTAGGCCTGATCGACCGCGTGCCGCGTTTGGCGGTGATCAACGCGATGGGGGCCAATACGCTCTACGAGCTTTATGAAAAGCGGGGCGTGCGCTGGCAGGGCGGCGATTGCGACGCCACGCCCGTCTGCGGCTACTATGAAGAACTCGACGCCGCCTCGAAGCGGGCGTCGACGATCGCCAGCGCGATTGAAATCAACCGCCCGGTGAATCTCACCAAATGCCTCCGCGCGCTTGAAGCCTGCGATGGCGTGGTGCGCGAAGTTTCGGACCAAGAAATCCTCGACGCCAAAGCCCAAGTCGGCGCGGGCGGACTTGGCTGCGAGCCGGCCAGTGCGGCCAGCGTGGCCGGTGCGCGGCTGCTCCGCAGCGAAGGAATCATTGGGGCCGACGAGCGCGTGGTCTGCATCCTCACCGGACATCAACTCAAAGACCCCACGGCCACGGTCGCCTACCACACGACCGACCAGGACGAGTTCAACCGCGTGCTCGGCACGCGCGGCGTCAAGCGCGCCACGTTTGCCAACCGCGCTGTTGCCGTCTCGAACGATCTGGATGAGATCATCAAAGCCATCCAGCTCTACTCGTAATTTTTTGACGCTGCTTTGCAAAGGAACTGCATGATGCCGCTGAAGGTCGCCATCCACGGAGCCGCGGGACGCATGGGGCAGCGGCTCATCGCCGTCGGCAGCGCCGATCCCGAGGTGCAACTCGTGGCGGCGGTCGAGGGCGCGGGCAATCCCAAACTCGGCCAAGACGCCGGCACGCTCGCCGGAGTGGGCGAGATGGGGCTGCCGCTGTCGAGCGAATTTGCCGCGCGGCCGGATGTGGTCATCGACTTCTCGGTGCCGGCGGCGCTCGACTCGTTGCTCGACCGCTGCTTGGAACTGAAGCTGCCGCTGGTGCTGGCAACGACCGGCTTTGACGAAGCGCAACAAGCAAAGATCCGTCAAGCGGCTGAGCAGATCCCGCTCCTCTGGGCGCCGAGCATGAGCACGGCCGTCAACCTGACGATGAAGCTCGTCGAGATCGCCGGTCGCGCGCTGAAAGACGCCGGAGCCGGCGGCGCGGACGTGGAAATCATCGAGCGGCACCACCGTTACAAAGAAGACTCCCCCAGCGGCACGGCGCTCCGCTTCGGGCAGATCGTCGCCGACGCGATGGGCATCGACCGTCATGTGCATGGCCGCGAAGGCCGGCCAGGAACGCGGCCGCACAACGAGGTCGGCTATCATGCCGTCCGGGTGGGCGATAATCCCGGCGAGCACACGATCATCTTCGGCATGCTCGGCGAGACGATCGAACTGCGCGTCGCGGCAAGCAACCGCGACTGCTACGCCACCGGGGCCTTTGCCGCCGCGAAGTTTCTGGCCGACAAGCCGGCGGGGCTGTATAGCATGAACGATGTCTTGGGACTGTAGGCTGAGAGCGATTGTCGTTTAGCCCGTGGCCGCCAGGCCGGTTAGCGATTAGGCGCGACAAATACCTTTGGCGTTCTCGTAAAGCTCTAGGCGGTCGTTTGATGGCGAAGTGCGAGGAGGGCTATCTCTGCGAGGTGTGCGGCGAGGACGTGGCGGAAATCACCGACAGCGATCTTTATTTGCGGTACGTGATCGGGATGCTCGACCCGGAAGTGCTGCACACCAGCCGCGAGCGGCATATCCGCTGCAATCCGGCGCTGGCGCAGTTCATCGTCGCCGACAACTTTCCGCCGGTCGTTGTCGAAGGGCCATTTGATAAGCGGCAGCTTGATCCAGCATTCGTGCGCGAGCGCGAGCGGCTCGTGACGCGCGGCTGGCAGCGGCTCCGCGAGGTGGCGCAGCGGGAAATCCCGATCATCGAGTACCCGCTGCCAGAAGTCCTGGAAGCGATCAAGCGGCGGTCGCGGGAGTAGCGGTCGCTAGTAGCTGTTAGCTGTTAGCTGTTAGCGGTCAGCCGTCAGTAATACGCACGACCGTCACTACCGCGCGGGCGGCAATCGCGCCCCTTGCGCTGCCCCTGGATTCCCGCCTACGCGGGAAGGCTGTATTTTGCTAAACGCTGATAGCTAAAGGCTGGCAGCTAAAGGCTGATAGCTGACAGCTACTAGCTGACCGCTGATGGCTAGCTCTCTTGCGCTTCCCGCTGGCCGCGCTCGATGTTGACGAAGCTCAAAATCGACGCGCCGAGGACGAAGAACACGAGCAGGCTGGCGAGCGCATATTGCGCAGCGCCGGTGGCATAGAGGATGGTGCCAAAAAAAATCGGCCCCACCACGCTCGTCGCCTTGCCCGAGAAGTTGAAAAAGCCGAAGAACTCGGCCGTGCGCTGCGGCGGCGTCATGATGCCCATGATCGCGCGGCTCACCGACTGCGTGCCGCCGAGCACCAGCGCCACGACGAACGCCATGACCCAAAACTGCGTCGTCGTGCGCACGAACAGAGCGGCGATCAGCAGCCCTACCCAAATCGCCAGGCACAGGCCCAGCGCCGGCTTTTGTCCAAAGCGATCGGCGAGCCAGCCGACGAGCCACGCTCCCGGCATGGCGACGAACTGGATCATCAGAATGACCAGCAGCAGTTCATCCATCGGCATCGCGAGCACTTCTTCGGCGTAGACCGAGGCCTGCGAGATGACGGTCTGCACGCCGTCGTTGTAGATCAAAAACGCGAGCAGAAACAGCGCCAGCGCACGGTAGCGACGCACGTTGCGCAAGGTGTGCCAGACTTCGCCCAAGGCTTGCCGCGCCGCGCGGGGAAAGGGCTTTTTCTCCATCACCGGC
The DNA here is from genome assembly GCA_964481585.1 of uncultured Pirellulales bacterium. Classification (GTDB taxonomy): domain Bacteria; phylum Planctomycetota; class Planctomycetia; order Pirellulales; family CAYZVT01; genus CAYZVT01. The sequence continues at coordinate 3,229 of CAYZVT010000221.1, read as the reverse complement.
CGGCCACGCTCGCGCAGCCACAGCAGGCATGGCAGCGTAAACAGGCCCCACCAAAGGCCCATGATCAGGAGGCCAATGCGCGGCATCAGCGATGAGCGATCGCCCGTCGGCACCCAGGCCAGTTCGGGGCCGAGTTTGATCACGGCGAGCACGACCAGCAGCGCCACGCCTCCGCCGAGATAGCCCAGCGCATAGCCCCAGGCCGAGACACGGCCGATGGTTTCTTGGCTAGCGATTTCCGGCAGAAAGCCGTTGTAAAAGCCGAACGACAGCTCGAAGCCCAAGTTCGATACGATGAACAGCCCGACGAGCAGCCACGGCCGGTCGGGCGTGGCGAAGAACATCAGGCAACTCGCCCCCGCGCCGACGAGGGCCGTACCGCCGAGCCAGCGGCGCTTGCTCGCGTGCGCGTCGGCAATCGCGCCGAGGATCGGCGAGAGAATCGCCGCCACGAGCATCGTCAGCCCGATACCCCACGCCCAGACGAGCGCGCCGAGGTTGTCGGAAACCCGGTCGAGCACGAACAGCATGTACCGGACGAGCACCGTGATGGCCAATGTCGAGTACGCGCTACTGGCCCAATCGTAAAGCGCCCACGCGAATACTTCGCGGCGCGGAAGCGGGGGCACAGCGGAGACATCCATAGCGACAGCAGCTCTCACGGGCGGAACAACAAGCTACCTCTGCGCCGACTGTAGCAGAGCTGGCCACGTGAGGCGAGCGCGATGCCGACCGACTACGGCTTCAGCGTGCTTCCCTTAAAACCCGCCTCGCCCAGCGCCGCCACGGCCGCTTCGCTCTCGAACTGCGCGTCCTTTTCGACGCTGCACATGGCCGTCTTGGTGTCGAAGTCGACCTCGCACTTCACCACGCCGGGCAGCCCTTCGAGCGTTCGCTTGACCACCGGAGCGCAGCCACCGGGGCACGTCATACCGGGCACGCTGAACGCCACGGTCCGTACGTCCGCAGGTACGGCCTCTGCTGCGGCGGTCGCAGTCGGAGTGGCGGCCTCCGGCGCGGGCGAAGTCGCCGACGAGCAACCAAGGGCAAGCAAACCGAGCAGACTGAGAGCGTAACGCGACATCGCAAAATCTCCTTGCGGAAAATCAGTAGGCAGGCGTAAACCTGTAGCGCGAGATAAAAATCTTTTTCGCCCGCAGCCTCCAGGCCGGATGGCCGCTAGGTCGCAACAGGCAATTCGAACGCCCTTCATTATGACCGAGTCGGGGGATCGGCGGCAATCCCCTGCACTGACGGCATAGTTTACGGAACGAGATACGCTGCCGCGACCACGGCCAGCAGCAGCACGGCGCTCGCACAACCGGGCCGCGCTTGGTTGCGAAACTTCTCCGGCGTTTCCTCATAGAGACGCTTGGTGAGCATTTCGATGAACTGCCGCGACTCTTTCAGCCCCTTGCCCGATGCTTCTTTGTAGAGGCAGACCGCTTGGAGCATGTCCCCTTCGTAGATTTCTTGGCAGATTTTGCGCATCTGCCGTGGCGTGAGTTCGGTGGTCACGATTTGCTTACCGTCTCCTCCTCACGGGAGCGAAAAGATGCCCACCGAATCCCCCGGCGGAACGGGCACCGCCACGGCGATTAGCTCGGCGAGCACCGCCGGAACGTCGGTGCCGATGCCATCGACGCCCAAGCGAATCGCCGCCTGCATCTGCTCGCGGTCGTTGATCGTCCAGGCATGGATGTGCATCTCGTGCCGATGCGCGGCGGCGACAAAATCCGGCTGCGCGGCAAGCGACTCCCAAGCCAGCGAAAAGCCGCTGATGCCGCGCGCCTGCTGATCGAGGAAGAACGCAGCGTCGTACGGCGTGGGCACGTCATGCGAAATCGCCAGCAGTTTTGCCTGCGGCAGGTGGGTCTGGTAATCGGCGAGCGCTTCGCCTTCGGCAAAGACAATTACCTCGCGCGGGTCGAACTGCGCCTCGTGCAGCACCGTGGCCACGGCCGAAGCGGTGCCGCCGCCTTTCACGTCCAGCACCAGCCGCGCGCGGCCCTGCACGGCTTGGACGACCTCGACGAGCGTGGGAATCCGCTGGCCGGCAAAATGCTCCCCCTTCCAATGCCCCGCGTCGAGTTGTCTTAGCTCATCGAGCGTGAGCATTTCCACGCCCAAGTGCTCGCGGCCGGGGAAGACGATCGCGCCGTTGGTGGTGCGCACGAGCGTTTCATCGTGGAACGCGACGAGCACGCCATCGCTCGTGCGCCGCAGATCGATCTCGACGGCGTTAGCGCCGTGTTCGAGTGCCGAGTCGAGCGCGGCAAGCGTGTTCTCGGGAAAGACGCTCGAATGTCCGCGATGGCCGTAATTGACAAAATGCGCCGGAACCGGCAGTCGCGCAGGTGGGCTCGAAGCGGGATCGGTCATGGCTGCGGTCGTGAGCCGGCGAGCTACGGCTGTTGGCCGATTTCGACTTCCACGAGCGGCTTTTCGGCGGCCATCTTGCGGATGTCTTCGGTGATCTTCATCGAGCAGTATTTCGGCCCGCACATGCTGCAAAAGTGGGCGCTTTTGAACGTCTCTTGCGGCAGCGTCTCGTCGTGGTAGCGGCGTGCCGTTTCCGGATCGAGCGCCAGGCGGAACTGCTCGTTCCAGTCGAACTCGAAGCGGGCTTTGCTCAGCGCGTCGTCGCGGTCGCGCGCACCCGGCCGGTGGCGGGCAATGTCGGCCGCGTGAGCGGCGATCTTGTAGGCGATCATGCCCTGCTTCACGTCCTCGCGGTCGGGCAAGCCGAGATGTTCTTTCGGCGTCACGTAGCAAAGCATCGCCGCTCCGCTCCAGCCGGCCAAGGCCGCGCCGATGCAACTGGTGATATGGTCATAGCCCGGCGCGAAGTCGGTCACGAGCGGGCCGAGCACGTAGAACGGCGCGCCCTTGCACAGCTCGATCTGCTTTTCGACGTTCATGGCGATCTGGTCCATCGGGATGTGCCCTGGGCCTTCGACCATGACCTGCGTGCCGCGATCCCAGCCGCGCTGGGTCAGTTCGCCGAGCACTTCCAGTTCCGCGAACTGCGCGTCGTCGCTCGCGTCGGCCAATGAGCCGGGCCGCAGCCCATCGCCGAGGCTCCAGGTGACATCGTAGGCACGCATGATCTCGCAGAGCCGGTCGAACTGCGTGTAGAGCGGGTTCTGCTTGTTGTGGGCGATCATCCACATGGCGATGAGCGACCCGCCGCGCGACCTCGTGCCATCCATCACTCGGAAGGTACGGA
>CAYZVT010000220.1:0-7891 GCA_964481585.1 uncultured Pirellulales bacterium | reverse complement strand
CGCAGTCGACGGTTTGTCTAAGGGAAAAATTCACAACCTCTCAGCGGTCAGCAAAGTACGTCATTCCCGCGCAGGGCGGGAATCCAGAGGGTGGACTGTGCGCTCTGGATTCCCGCCTGCGCGGGAACGACGGAGCTTCGGGAAGAAGGGCAACCGACGCTCCAGCTAAACGAAAGGTATGCTAGCGGTTAGAGCTTCGCAAACGCATCGAGCGCCTGCTCCAAATGCGACGGCTCCAGCGCCGCCGAGACCTGCACGCGGAGGCGGGCTTGGCCTTGCGGCACGACCGGATAGCCGAAGCCGACCACCATCAGGCCGAGTTCCATCAGCCGCCGGCTCTTGGCATAGGTTTCGGCCGTGTCGCCGATCAGGATCGGAATGATCGCTGTCGGCGACGGCGGGCACTCAAAGCCCAGCTGGGTTAGCCCCGCGCGGAGCGTTTGGACGTTGTGATGCAGCCGGGCCACGCGCTGCGGCTCGCGCTCGACAATCTCAACCGCCTTCCGCGCGCTACAGGCGACCGTGGCGGGCAGGGCGTTGGAAAACAGGCTCGGGCGGCTCCGCTGTTCGAGCAGTTGGACGATATGCCGCCCGGCCGCCACATAGCCGCCCGCCGCGCCGCCGAGGGCTTTGCCGAGCGTGCCGGTGAGGATGTCGATCTTGCCCCAGACGCCGCAATGCTCCGGCGTGCCGCGTCCGCCGGCTCCGAGTACGCCGACGCCATGTGAATCGTCAAGAATTAGGTACGCCTGGTATCGTTCGCACAGCTCAACCAGTTCCGGCAGAGGCGCGACATCGCCTTCCATACTAAAGACGCCGTCGCTGATGACCCAGCGGCACTCCTTATCGGCGTGCTCTTGGAGTTTCGCTTCGAGGTCTTCCAGGTCGCTGTGCTTGTAGACCGCGCGCTGGGTGGTCTTCCCCGCCAGCCGGCAGGCATCGATGATGCTGGCGTGGTTCAGTTCGTCGGAGAGCAGCACGTCGTTGGGGCCGGCGAGCGTGGGAATCACTGCCTCATTGGCGTTCCAGCAGCTTACGTACGTCAGCGCGCTTTCGGTGCCGACAAAGCGGGCGATCGTCTGCTCGATCTGGCGATGGGCCTGGAGCGTGCCACAGATGAAGCGGACCGAGGCGGTGCCGGCTCCGTACTGCCGCAGCCCCTCGACGCCGGCGGCGATCACCTCCGGGTGGTCGGCCAAGCCGAGATAGTTGTTCGAGCAGAGGACCAGCACTTCGCCGTGATCTTTCAGCTGCACGACTGGCCCCATCGGCCCGGTCAGCTCGTAAAAGTGCTTGAGCTGCCCCGTCTCTTGGAGCGACGTTAGCAGTTGGTGGGCACGCTGGTCGAAGCGGGCATTGGGCATAGCCTCAAGTCCTCGTGAGGAACGCGGAGCACGACTTTCACCGCTTCGCCCGAACGCATCAGGTCGAGTCCACGGCGGTACTGGTGCAGTTCAAGCTGGTGCGTGAGAATCGGGTCGAGCGAAATCCGCCCCGAGAGCAAAAAGTCCTCGACCTGGTACCACGTCTCAAACATTTTGCGGCCATTGATGCCGAGCACGGTCGCGCCTTTGAAGATGATCTCGCGCGGCAAGTCGAACTCGACCGGCCGCGCGGGGATGCCAAGCAGCGCGGCGGTGCCGCCGTTGCGGAGCGCGGCGAAGCCTTGATGAATCGCGGCCGGGTGGCCCGACATTTCGAGCAGCACGTGCGGCCCCCGGCCGTGCGTCGCCAGCCGCGCTTCGCGCGGCCAATCGGAATCGCTGGCAGCGAAAGTCAGATCGGCTCCGAGCGACTCGGCAAGACGCAGCCGGCGCGGGTCCACGTCGCTCACAAGAATCTTGTTGGCCCCGGCAGCGCGGGCAATCGTGACGGCCATCAGACCGATGGGGCCGACGCCGGTAATCAGCACGCTCTTGCCGCTCACGCCGGCGGCCATGACCGTGTGCATGGCGTTGCCAAGCGGGTCGAAGATCGCGGCAACGTGGTCGGGGATGTTGGGGTGGACGTGCCAGAGGTTTTCTTCCGGCACGGCGACGAATTGGGCGAAACAGCCATCGCGGTCGACCCCGAGAATCTCCACTCGATCGCAGATATGGCCGTTGCCCGTCCGACACGCCTCGCACACGCCACAGCCGATATGCCCCTCGGCGCTGACCCGGTCGCCAATACGTGCCCGCGTGACGGCATCACCCAGCGCGACAACGCGGCCGACGAACTCGTGGCCGACGGTGATGCCGAGCTTCACTCGGCTTTGGCTCCAGGCGTCCCAGTCGTCGATATGCCGGTCGGTGCCGCAAATGCCGGCATGCGTCACGGCGACGAGCACCTCGCGCGGCCCGAGCGGCGGGAGCGGCGCATCGCTCGTCCAGTCGAGACCGGCCGTGGCACGCTGTTTCTTGATCGCCTTCATGGTTCGGCCGAGCGGGGCAGCCATCGCACCGTTTCCTATATCAAAGAATTTCTGTACGCTATATTATACCATCCGATTCCCATAACCAGGAACTTCATTCCAATATCCCGGAAAACCAGTCATGGGCAAAAAACGAGCCGCCGGGGCCAAAACCGAGGAGCCGGCCGCCGAACCGCTCAATCAGCGCGTCTGCGAGCGCATGCGTCAGCTACGCAAAAAGCGGGCCTGGACGCTCGAACAGCTCTCGGCTGCCAGCGGCGTGAGCCGCTCGATGCTGAGCCAAATCGAGCGCGGCGGCGCCAATCCGACGCTCGGCGTGGCGTACCGGATCGCCCAGGCGTTTGGCCTTTCGCTCGGCGATCTGGTGGACGGGCCAGCGTCGCCGACGCGGATCGAAGTGATTCGCGCCGACGACACTCGGCATCTGTTCCGCAATGACCAGCAGGTGCGGATTCGCACGCTTTCGCCGCTGAGTCTGGAAAAAGAGGTCGAGTTCTACGAACTGCTGCTCAAGCCTGGCGGCGTGCTGGCAAGCGAGCCGCATTTTGCCGGTACGCGGGAGTTTCTGACGATCGAGAAAGGCTCCGTCCGGCTCACGACGGGCGATCAGACGCAGCAGCTTGAAAAGGGGGATTCGGCGCATTATCCGGCCGATCTGCCCCACCGCATTGAAAACGCCGGCCGTGGCGAAGCGGTCGCGTTCTTGGTCGACATATACCCCACGAGCTAGCGTAGTGGGCTAGGATCGCCTGCGACAGAGTGTCGGAATCGTCGTTTTGCAGCGCGCCTGCGCGCAAAGCGTCCCGCCCGCGCAGGCGAGAAGGAGAGAGAGCAGGTTTCCGCAAAATGGTAAGGCCAAGGCGGCAAACCTCCCCTGGCGGCCTCGGGCGAAAAGGGCAATGCTGCTACCGTGAAACGCGACGCGCTTTAACTTTCAAGCCGGATGTGCTCGACCTGGTTTTTAACGATCCATTCGAGCCAGGCTTCTTGTTCTTCGCTGAGCTCGATCTCGGCTTTGGCGTCGCTATCCAGCGGCGAGACGACTTCGACGACGAACTGCTCAAGCCAGCGGCGGGCGTCGTCGAGCCGCACCCAATACTCGCCGGGACCGAGCGGCGGCACGCCGGGATTCCCCGGCGGGGTCATGAAGTAGGCCACCTCATGCCGAAACCGATCCGGCATCTCCACTGGCGGAAGTTCGGGGCGATCGACCGCCCGCACACGCACGCTCATGTCGGCCAACTGCACTAAAGGGAGACAAAAAACAGCCCGCGCCGCGGCGCGGGGCGAGGAACAAGCAACTGGCTCGCCAGCCTACCACTCGCCGCTGGGGCTGACAATCGGCCGCCAGGGCAGGGGGGCCGCTTCGCAGCGAGCTTCACCGGAACGTCATTCCGGCGCAGGGCCGGAATCCAGCGGTGAGCCGATCAAGGGCGGCAGGGGTGGCGGCAGTAGCCGGCCCGCTCCGCCGGCTCGCACCAACACGCTTAACCGCAGGGAAGGTGCAAGCCCGCCGGGGATTACCCAGCCTAGCTGGTCCGATTCGTGGAGCGAATCGGCCACTCTGCCTGGCGCGACACCGCAAGGTGGCACCCGTTTTGCTAGAACTGGGGAGCGGCGCAAACTAGCGAAGCGCTGCGAAATTCAGAGGCAACGCTGGGGCCGCTCTGGCACCAAAACCGATAGAACGGTACACTGCCGCGCGTTTCGCTCCAAATTGCCTCATCATCATACACGATCTTGTTTTGCCGGCCGTGCCGGGAGGAGTCGCCCGTCGTGCCCATCTTTACGCTTTGGTCGCGTCTTGTCGCCACTTGCTTGTTGCTCGCCGCAGCGCCAGCCGCCGTGTGGGCAGCGCCGCCGCATGAACTGCTCTTTCCCGACACGACACAGGCTTTTGTCTCGGTCGAAGACGTGACGCGGCTGCGGGCAAGCTGGAAGCAAACGCAGTTTGCGCAGATGCTCGCCGACCCGGTGATGCAGCCTTTTGCGGAGGATCTGCGCGAGCAGCTTCGCGGCCGCTGGTCGCAGCTCAACGTGCGGCTGGGGCTTTCGCTCGATGATTTGGAAGGCGTGCCGAGCGGCGAGTTGAGCCTGGGCGTGATCCAGCCCGCTCCCGACGAGGCGGCCGTGGCGATCCTCGTCGATATTGCCGGCCATGCGCAACAGGCCGGAGCGCTGCTGGCGAAGATCGACCGCGATCTGCGCGCCCAGAAGGCCACCGTCTCGAAGCGGATGGCCTACGGCGCGGAAGTCACCCTCTACACGCTCCCTCCCCGCGAAGGCGAGCGGCGTCCGCGCACGGCGGTCTTTTTCACGCACGAAGACATTCTCGGCGGCAGCGATAGCCTCGCCGTGGCCGAAGGCATTTTGGGACGCTTCATGGGTGAGCCGCGCGATGCGCTGGCCCGCCGGGCGGAGTTTGTCGCCATCATGGAACGGGCCGGAAAGAGCCTGCCAGAACTGAAGCCCGAACTGCGCTGGTTCCTCAACCCCTTCGGCTATGTCGAGACGATGCGCGCGTCGGAACTGGGGCAGCGGGAGCGGCAGGGGAAGGACATGCTCAAAATCCTCGCCAGCCAAGGCTTCACCGCCATCCAGGGCGTCGGCGGCTACGTCAACTTCTACGTGAGCGAGCGGTACGACCTGCTGCATCGCACGTTCATTTACGCCCCGCCGGTAACGGGTGCCGCGCCGGGCGAGCGCTATCAGCTTGCCGCCCGGATGCTGCAATTCCCCAACGGCGGCAATCTGGCTCCACAGCCGTGGGTGCCGCGGGAACTGGCCACCTACGTCAGTTTCAACTGGATTGTCCATGAGGCCTTCGAGTACTCGGCCACGCTCGTCGATGCCATCGTCGGCGAGGAAGGCGTGTTTGAGGACGTGATCGAGAGCATCGAGCAAGACCCGAACGGGCCGCAGATCAACCTCCGCCGCGATCTGGTCGCGCATCTGGGAACGCGCGTCACGGTCGTGTCGGACTACGCGCTGCCGATCACGCCCAAGAGCGAACGGCTCGTCTTTGCGATTGAAGCGGTCGATCCCGCGCCGCTGGCGGCCACGATTGAAAAGACGATGCGCACCGATCCCGACGCCCGGCGTCTCAATTTTGGCGAGCATGTGATTTGGGAGATCGTCGAAGCGCCGGAAGAGCTACCGGAACTGCCCGAGTTGCAGTTCGACGGCTTTGATCCGGTTGGTCCGGCCAACGCCGAAGCTGAGCAAAAGCCCCGCCTGCCGAACGCGGCCGTGGCCGTCGCGCATGGCCACTTGTTCATCGCCACGCACGTCGATTTCTTGAAAAAGATTCTCACCGAGGTCGACGCCCGCGAGACGCTCGCGCAGTCGTTCGATTATCGACTGGTGATGGAGGAACTAGGGCAACTCGTTCAGACAGAAAATAGTCTGCTCGCCTTCTCACGCACCGAGGAGGAGTATCGCCCGACGTACGAACTAATCCGCACCGGCCGGATGCCCGAGTCGAAAACCATGCTCGGCAAGCTGCTCAACGCGCTGTTCGCCGAAGGGCCGGAAGGGGAGCTACGCCCGCAACAGATCAAGGGGGACAAGCTCCCCGACTTCGAGCGCGTGCGCCGCTACTTCGGCCCCGCCGGCACGGCGGTCGTCAGCGAAGAAGACGGCTGGTTCGCCCTCGGCATTCTGCTGAATAAGGAAAAGCTTTAGGGCCGCTCGGCGTAGGTGCCGAGCGCGATGGGTGGTGGGGGCGCACCGCGAAAGCGGAAGCCCCCGTCGAGCCTCATGCCCCCCGCCGTGAAACGTCAATTCCGCGCAGGCGGGAATCCAGACCGTAAATGTTCGCCCCTGGCTTTCCGCTTGCGCGGGAATGACGGGTTTCGCTGACCGCCGATCGCTGAAGGCGCGGGAATGACGGTCTCGCGGGGCCTTCGGGGGCTTCCGCTAGAGCGGGGCGGCCCCGCCACCCAATCCATGCTTGCGCGCTACCAGCTTAGCGGGCAGCGTCTCCTTGTAGCGTCCGCACGGCGAACCGGCCTGGAGGCGGCGGGCGAAGAGAGGCTCCACGCACGCGCGACCGGGAAAGAATGGGCGCTCTGGTTCCCCGTCCTTTCCGCCTGCGCGGGAAGGACGTCTCGGCCATGCGGCCGCTTTACCCCGGCCAATCGAGGCGTGCCCAGAAGGGGTGGAAGCGGTCGGCGCGGGTGCGGACGTCTTCGAGCAGTACTTCCAGGTCGGGGCTGACCATGCGGTCGCTGTCGGTCACGCGGCGGCCGTTGACGCTGATCGTCACCCGCTGCTGAAAGTCGACCAGTTCCGGCATCAGCCAAATCGTCGCTTTTTCGCTGCTGGTGCGGACGATCACGCTGGACTCGTTGATCTTGGCCGACGCCTGCGCCGCGCGCGTGCCGCGCGGTGGCGGCCAACTGGCCGGCAGCACCATCGTCCGCTCGGGAAAGTTGTCGAGTTCCACCCACCAAAAGTAGTTGTCCCACGGCCGCAGCGTCGCGCACTCAAACTCGCGTGGATAAAAGTCGCGCTGGCGGCGGCTCATCCAGTCAAAGATGTGCTGAATCTCGTCGTAAAAATGCTCATGCCCTCGGCCCAGGTATTCCACGACCGTGGTGTCGTAGCCGCGCCGCAGATAGCGGTCCAGTTCGCGGGCGTTGTGGGCCATCTTTCCGGCATCCATTTCGCCGGCGACAAAGTAAAACGGCACGTAGCGGGCGTTCTCCCAGTAGTAAGCACAATAGCGGTCGGCCGTGGCGACAATCGGAATCACGCCCGCCCAGAGATCGGGATGGGCCAGCCCCAAATCCCAAGCGGCGTCGCCCCCCATGCTATGCCCACTTAAAAAAACGCGGTCGCTGTCGATCGAGAATCGCCGCATCGCGTCGCGGAGGCAACTGAGCACGGCGTTGTGCTCGCGGGCCGAATACTCGTAGGCGGTCTGGTGGGGACGGCTCCAACGGACGGCGATGACGATATAGCCGTGCCGCGTGGCTTGGCCCATCCGCATCCCGTTCTTACCGAGCGCGCCGGCCCACCAGTCGAGTTGCTGCTGTGGGGTGGTGCCGGCCCCGTTGAGCGTGATAACGGTCGGGTAGCGGCGGTAGGGGTCGTACTCGGGCGGCAGCTGCACGTAATAGGTGATTTCCTCGGCCGAAAGCCCCGGCACTTGGAGCGTGAAACTGCCGGGCTGCGCGGGATCGGCCGGCTGCGTTTCGACCGGCGGCTTCATGTTCGCCACCAGCTTGGCCACCTGGTCGATCGTGCCTCCTTCTTGAGCGCGGATTTTTTCGAGCAGTTCGATCCGCTCCGGCGGCAGGTCCGCGCAGAGGTATTGAGTCACCAGATTGCGCACGTCGTAGAGCGACACCGCGACGCGCAAATTTTCCGCCGCGTCGTTGCTCCCCAGCAGCCAGCCGGTGATCGCCAGCGCCACCTTCTGCTCGGCGCGCAAAGCCGGATCTTCGGCCAAACGCAAAAACGCCGCGAAGCGGT
>CAYZVT010000219.1:0-7933 GCA_964481585.1 uncultured Pirellulales bacterium | reverse complement strand
TCGCGGCGCGCGGCCTGGGTGTGGGTCGCGCTGCTGGTGACGGCGGCGACGGGCTTGCGGCTGGCGACGCTCACCCGCGCGCCGATGCTCAACGACGAGGGCGAGTCGAGCCTGAACGCCCTGACGATTCTCCAACGCGGCGTGCCGTGGTGGACGTACCAGGGCCAGCCGATCTTTGAGAACATCATGATCCAGCCTTGGCCGGAGCATGAGGAGTACGAGTTCCGCGACATCAGTTACTCCGATCGCGGCGTGGCGATTTACCACGGCTGGATGCCGCTCTATGCGATTGCCGCGTCGCTCGCGCTGTACGACATCGGGCCTGACCCGGTGTACGACCCGCCGCGCGTGCTCCACTCGTGGGCTGAGATCGAGCGCCGCAAGTGGGCAGCCCGGCTGCCGTCGGTGTTGTTTTCCGCCCTCTTTTGCGTGGGCGTTTACTGGCTCGGCAGCACCGTCTACGGCCGCGATGCCGGCTTCGTCGCGCTCGGCGTGGCCGCGTTTGCCGATAACTGCATCTGGTTCGGCCAACAGGCACGCTACTACGCGGCGATGTTGGCGGTCGCCGCCTTTGCGGTCCTGCTGATTTGGAGGCTGGCGCGGCATGGCCGTTGGCGCGATGTGCTGGCGACGGCGGCCGTGCTCACCGTGCTCTTTCATACGCATGCGACCAGCTTCGTCACGATCTGCGCGAGCTTCCTGCTGTTCTTGCCCGCCATCTTGCGGCACGAGCAGGCTTTTCGGAAGCTGATGGTCCTGGGATTGATAATCGCCCTCGGCATCTTTCCCTTTGCCTTTTGGAGCGGGATGCTGGCGACGCTGGCGAGTTCCAAGGTGCCGACGGCGCGGTCGATGCTTGTCTTTCCCGAGGATTACCTGCTCTATCTGCGCGTCAAGCCACGGCTGGCGATCCTGCTGTTCCTGGCGATCGGCGGGCTGGCCGCCTTCGAGCTATTAAGACGCAAGCTCCCCGAGCGGGTGCGAGAACCTTTGGCCGACGCGCGGGGCGTGGCGTGGCTTTTGCTGGCGATGATTTTTATCGGCTACTGGACCTTTTTGCTCCTGATGCCGGCCGCGAGCTGCTTCCTGCCGCGCATGTCGCTGAACTACTTCATCCCGGCGACGGTACTGACCGGCGTGCTAGTGGCCGCGACTCTGCGCGTGGCCGCGCCGCGGCAGGCGACGACGCTCGCCCTCGCGCTCGCCGTGGGCTTGGCGCTGTGGTCGGGCCAGCGCGTTGCCCACGACGTGACGCAGCTTGAAGATACCGCGCTGCAAGAACTAACCGAACACTTTCGCAACACGCCGCTCGCTGCCGGCACCAGGCTGTACTGCGAGCCGAGGCGGCAGTTCGTGCTGACGTACTTGACCGGCATGCCGGTCCAAAGCGTCGCCCCGGTGCGCAAGAGCTTTTTCGACCGCTGGCCGGGCGAGATGGTGATTGTCGACGGCGATAGCCGGCTGCGCGGCGTGCCGCAATCGCTGCTGGCGAAGTACGCCGCTGAGGCCGGAAAGCCGCTGTCCGCGGCCGAACTTCAGCAATGGGAAACGCGCCTGGCGACGCGCTTGCAGCGCGAGAATTTGGCCGCCAAGGTGGCCGAGGTCAGCCCGCCCGTCGAGCCTCTGCCCGCGCACATTCAGCAGGCCGTCGATCACCAACGCAGGCGGCTTCCGCATCTGTCGGTCGGCTCGTACGACTCCTACGCCGACAACCCGGCGATGTTTCGCGAATATCCAATCAAGACGTACCGCGAGTTTTGGACGACCTACTTCTACCGCTTCGTCGATCCCAAGTCGCGCTCGGGACCGAACCTCAACTACGCGGGTCGCATCGCCGACGCACGGGCGGTGGTGCTTTCTTCCGGCTGGACCGTGTACCATTGCCCAGCGCGAGACGGATTGGGAGCGACGGGGAGTAAGAAAGCGGAAAGCGGAGGGCGGAAAGCGGAGGGCGGAAAGCGGAGGGCGGAAGGCGGAGGGCGGAGGGCGTGAAGCTGAAAGTCTGGATTCCCGCCTGCGCGGGGAGGACTTTTTTGCTGACCGCTGATAGCTGACCGCTCTCCTTGCCGCCTGCGCGGGAAGGGCGCTTTGCGGCTAATTGGTCGGAGGGGGGAATGATTCGGTGGACGTGGTTCGCACTCGACGGGGGCTTCCGCTGCGCGGTGCGCCCCCGCCACCCGTCGCTTGTGCACGCGGCGCTCGTGATCGGTCTGCTGCTGGGCGGCACTTTACTGCGGGGCTGGAACCTTGCCAGTGCGCCGATGTGGGTCGATGAAGCCGAGTCGGCAATCAACGCGCTGACGATCCTGGAGCACGGCCTGCCGGTCGACCGTTATCTGGGCCAACCGATCTACGAAAACACGCTCACACTCCCGTTTCCCGAGAGCGAGGAGTACGAGTTTCGCGATAGCAGCTATTCCGACGTAGGCTTGGCAATCTACCACGGTTGGCTGCCGCTTTACTCAATCGCCGCGTCGCTGGCGCTAGCCGGCGTCGAACCCGATCTGCCCAGCCCGGCGCACCGCGTACGGCATTCGCACGCGGAAATTTTGCATCGCACGCACGCGGCGCGGCGGCCATCGGTCCTGTACGGTGCGGCGTTCTTAATCCTGCTTTATCTGGCCGCGCGGCAGATGTTCGGCCGCGATGCGGGCTTGGCCGCCTTGGCCTGCGGAGCCGTCTTTTCCCCGGCCGTGATTGCCGCACGGCAGGCGCGTTACTACTCGGCCACGCTCGCGCTGTCGGCCGGCTGCTGCTGGGCCATCTGGCGAATGATCCAGCGCCGCCGCTGGCGCGATTTCTCGCTGGCCGGAGTCTTCTTTGCGCTGTTGTTTCACACGCATCTGCTCGTATTTCTCACCGTTGCCATTCTTGGGGCGCTCTATTCGCTGCCGCTACTGCTCGATCGCACCTGCTGGCCCCGCATCGCGCTGGCGGCGGCGATTGTGCTGCTGGGGAGCGTGCCGTGGGTGCTGGCGACCGGCTTTTTGCGGCAGGGGCTTGATCTGCCGTCGGCGTTTCAACTTTTGCGCTTCCCCGACGATTATCTGACCTACGTGGCGCGGAAGTGGGAGTTGGCGGCCGTGATCGCCTCGGCGGCGGCGCTGTTGCTGGGCGTCCAAATCTTCCACCGGCGGCTGCCGGCGCGGATGACGCAGCCCATCCTGGAGCACCGCCGCGCGCTCTGGTTCTGTCTGTTCTGGATTGTGCTGGGGCCGCTGCTCTTTGCGCTGCTCTCGCCGGCGGCGAGCTATTTTTCTCCGCGCATCACGCTCTCGGTGCTCGTGCCGTGGATTCTGTGCGTGGCTCTGGCGACGGCGGCGCTGGTGCGCATGGTTCGCCCCAGTGCCGGCTCGGCTTGGGCCGCCGGCGTGGTGCTGTTGCTCGTCGCGGCGACCGGCCGCTTCGAGACGACGCTGCCCGCGCCGCAGTCGGGCGACCGCTGGAGCTATCAACTGGTCGATTATCTGCGCGAACAACAGTTCGCCCCCGACACACGCTTCTACTCCACGCCGAACGGGCATCTCTCGCTCATGTTCTGGACCGGCCTGCCGGTGCAAAGCGTCGCGCCGGTGCGGCGGGAGTTTTTGGAAAATTATGCGGGGCCGGTCGTCCTCATCGAGCCAGGCTCGCGACACGTCTTGCCGTCCACGGCGCAGCTCCGCGCGATCGCGGCCCGTGCCGGCACGCCGCTCAGTGCAGACGAAGCGGCGCGCTTGGTGCCGAAGCTGCGCACGCAACTGACGCGCGACGAAGTTGCCGAGCAGGTGGCGCAGCTCCAGCCGCAAGTCGAGCCTCCTCCGTTTGCCACACAGCTTCGCCAGTGGCAGCGCGACGAGGACCGCCAGTGGATGGAAATCATGCTCCAGGTCGAAGGCAATCCGATCTTTCACGGCTGGCAACTGCACAACTTCAACGACTGGTGGCCGATCTTCTTTTACCGCTTTGTCGATCCACAGTCACGAATGCACGACAAGCTGAACTACGCCGGCCGCATTCGCTCGGCGCGGGCGGTCGTGCTGTCGTTCGGGCCGGTCGTCTACCACTGTCCGCCGCTGAGCGAAGGCGGAGGGCGGACAGAAAAAGCGGAAAGCGGAAAGCGGGGCTGACGCCGAAGGCGGGATTTTCTTGTTGCGGCCAAGCCTCCCGATCTCCCTGATCCCCGGCCCCGGTCCCTCGCCCCTAATCGCTGACTGCAGATCGCTGATCCCTGGACTGCCGCCTGCGCGGCAGGGTGATGTTGTGCGCGAGGCGATATGTCGCCATAGCTAAACCTCGACACGCTCTAAAGCCGCAGAATCAAATTGCCGCTCACGCGGCGGACGAGGCGGCGGATTTCCAGCACGCTGAGGGCCGATAGAACGCGGTGGACCGGCAGTCCCGTGGCGAGGAGCACTTGCTCCACGTCCGTGGCCGAGGGGCCGAGCGCGTCGAGCACCTGTTGTTCGAGCTTGTTCAGTTGCAACTCGGCCGGGTGGCGAATCTCGCGTCCATCGACCGATTCGGTGGGAGCCACGAGCGGGCCGAGTTCTTCCAGCACATCGTCGGCCGACTCCACCAGCTTCGCCCCGTCGCGGAGCAGTCGGTGACAACCGCGCGACGTGCGGCTGTCAATCGGACCCGGCACGGCGAACACCTCGCGGCCTTGTTCGCTCGCGTGGCGCGCGGTAATCAGCGCGCCCGACCGCTCGGCGGCTTCGATCACCAGCACGCCGAGGCTCATGCCGCTGAGAATCCGATTGCGTTGCGGAAAGGAACCGCTCAGCGGCGCGGCACGCGGGGGCGACTCGCTCAGCACCGCGCCGGCCGCCGCGATCTGCTGAGCGAGCGACTCGTGTTCGGGCGGATAAAGATTCAGCAGCCCGCTCCCGAGCACCGCCACCGTTCGCCCGCCGGCGGCCAGCGCGCCGCGGTGCGCGGCGGCGTCGATGCCGCGCGCCAGCCCACTGACGATCGTCAGCCCCGCGCGAGCGAGACTCGCCGCGAGACGCTCGGCCTGGACGCGGCCGTAGTGGCTGGCATGTCGCGTGCCGACGATGGCGATTGCCAAGTTGTCTTGCGGCCGGAGCGTGCCGTGCATGAAGAGCACGCCGGGCGGGTCGGGGATCGTGCGGAGCGCTTGCGGATAGGCGAGGCTGGCTTCGGTGAGCACTTCAATTCCCTGCTCGCGGCAGAGCGCCAGTTCCGCCTCGGCATCAATCGTCGTCCGTGCGGCCGCGATGCGGGCGGCCAGCTTGCGGCCGATGCCGGGAACTCGGCATAGCTCGTCGCTCGTTTGCTGGAGCACCGCCCGGGGCGTGCAGAAGTGCGCCAGCAGCGCTTGACGCAGCCGGGGACCGACGCCTGGAACGAGCGCCAAGGTGAGCAGGGGCACAAGCTCGTCGTGCCGGGGCGGAGCATCCACGGTGGCGCGTCCTCGCGAACCGGACCAACCGCCCCACGGTCTGCCGATGAGCGGCTAGTCTAGCAAATCGTCCGCCGCGGCGCAAGAAAAAGGGACACCTCTCGCCGCAGATCGCCCCACACCTGCGACGAGAAGGGGTCCCGTTTTTCCCCATTTTCTTCGGCAAGCCGCCGGGCTGCGAATCAGCCGCTCCGGTAAATTTCCCTTGAATTCTCGCCGCAGGGCGTGCGACTTCCCGCACCGCGCGGGAATGACGTTTTCTTGCTGACTGCTGACCGCTGATAACTGACCGCTGACCGGGGGCTTCCGCTCTCGCGGTGCGCCCCCGCCACCCTGCGGTGCACTCCTGCCAGGCCTGGCGCGCGAAAGCGCTGCGTCTACCCCGTCGCGCGCAGCGCGGCGCGGACTTCGCCGGCGGGCAAGTCGCCGACCAGTTCGACATGCCCTAGCCGAGTCGGCAGCACGAAGCGGAGCCGGCCGTGCTCCACTTTTTTGTCGCGGCTCATCAGCGCCAGCAGGTTTTCCACCGGCACGTCGGGCACTTCCGTCGGCAGCCCCAGCGCCGTGAGTAGCGAAAACTGCCGCGCCGTGACGTCGGCCGTCACGCGGCCGAGTCGCTCCGCGAGCCGCGAGGCACAGAGCATCCCCATGGCGACCGCTTCGCCATGCAGTAACGTGCCGTAGCCGGTGGCGGCCTCGAAGGCATGGCAGAACGTATGCCCATAGTTGAGCACCGCCCGCAGGCCCGTCGTCTCGCGTTCGTCTTGTTCCACGACATCGGCCTTCAGCCGGCAACTGCGGGCGACGATCCGCCGCAGCACGTCGGGGCGGCGCTGCTGGATGGCCGTGACGTTGTCTTCCAGATAGGCGAAAAACTCGGCATCGAGAATCACGCCGTATTTGACCACCTCGGCCAGCCCCGCGCGGTACTCGCGCTCGGGAAGCGTCGTCAGCACGTCGGTGTCGATCAGCACCTTCCACGGCTGCCAAAAAGCGCCGACCATGTTTTTTCCGCCCGGCAGATTGATGCCGACTTTGCCGCCGACGGAGCTATCGACCTGAGCCAAGAGCGTCGTCGGAATCTGCACCAGCGGCAAGCCGCGCGCGTAAGTCGCCGCCACGAATCCGGCCAAATCGCCGATCACGCCACCGCCGAGCGCGACGACGAGCGATTTGCGATCGGCGCGGCGTGCGAGCAAGGACTGCCAGAGCGAATCGGCCGAAGCGACCGACTTGCTCGGCTCGCCCGCCGGCACGCTCAGCAGTTCCGCCGCCACGCCGCCGGTGGCGAAGGCTCCGAGCACCGGCTGGGCGTAGAGCGGCGCGACGGCCGAATCGCTGATGACGAAGGCCTGCGTCGTGCGCCGCTCGGCGAGCAGCCGCGCAATGCCCGCGGTGAGATTGCCGCTGCCGATTTCGATCTCATAGCTGCGCTCGCTCAGCCGCACCGGCACCGATTCAAGCGAAGGGGAAGCGTCCGACATAGTGTTTCACAAGCCAAAGATGCGGAGGAAGCAGGTCCCCCTTGCAGCGAACGCGCCTCATGCAGCTAGCCGCGCAGCCGCTCCAGGTCGGCGGCGGTGACGATGATTTCGCGGCGAAAGCCGGTGTGGGTGCGGACGTAGCGCAGCTCGGCCGCTTCGGCCGGCTCGCTGTGCAAGCGTTCCTCGATGCGTGCCCGCTCGGCCGGCTCCCAGTCGTCGAACTCCTCCGGCCAAACCGTCGCCAGTTCCATCACCAGTGCTTCGCGGTAGGGGTCGTATTGGTCCGCCATGCTTGAGGTCCCCTGCACGTTTTCCCGCACCGCCGCACGCCAAGCGGGTCTCGGATCGGGAAGCGCAGGGTAGTATACTGGCTCCCACACACCGCGTCCAAGAGGCGCTTGTTTCGCAAAGCAATCCACGGAGCGGGCAGGCTCTTGCCCGTCACGAGTGCGGCAGCCGACCTTTAGCCCCGGCAAGTTAGTCATTGCGGCGATGTTCGCCGTGGCGCTGGCCGCTGCGCTGTTTACGCTCTGGCACCACCGCGCGCGGGCGCGGCGCGTGGTCGCGTTTCTCGCCTCGGAAAACGCCCATCTGGTAGCCCAGGCTCCGCGTGCGGAACTGCTGCTGCTCGCCGGCGACGCGACCCCAGCCGAGCCGGAAGCGACGCTCCCGGTGCGCGGCGCGCCGCACGCGATCGTGGAGCGGCTCGACCTCAGCGATTCCCCGTATCTGTCCGAACTGCGCGAGTCGCTGCTGAAAGACGCCAACTACGGCTGGGAGAGCGCCGACAAGGACTGCCAGCCGAGGTGGACGCATGCTCTGCGTTTCTACTCGGCCAGCGAGTCGGTAACGCTGCTGTTTGCCTTCAACTGCGAACAAGTTCTCGTCGCTGGGCAAGAGCCGAGCGCGTCGATCGCGCCACTCGCGCCGGCGCTGCAGGCGTTTTTTAACGCCCAGAGCCAAAAGCCGGACAGCAGGGGAAGGCGGAGGGCGGAAGCCTTAACACGTTGCGCTACAGCCTACCGCCTCTAGCCTACAGCTTGTC
>CAYZVT010000218.1:0-7941 GCA_964481585.1 uncultured Pirellulales bacterium | reverse complement strand
GCGGGGGCGCACCGCGCTAGCGGAAGCCCCCGTTCGAGCACCGGCTTGCAGCAAGGCAGAATGCGGGGGCTTCGCTGCGCGTGCGCCCGAGGCCACCCGACCGAGCTAGTCGGTCTGGCGGCCTCGGGCGAAAAAAAGGGACGCTCCAGGACGGCTTGCCAGCGTTGCCGGTGGCGGTATACTTACCCTTTTGACATTCTGGCAAGGACTTACGTTTAGACGGCCTGAGGAATCCCATGGCTCGGCAATGCGACGTGTGCGGCAAAAGTGCCCAGATGGGCAATCAGGTAACCACCCGCGGTAAGAAGAAGTACCTCGGCGGCGTCGGTACCAAGATCACCGGCATTACCCGGCGGCAGTTCAAGCCGAATCTGCAGCGGGTCAAAATCACGACTCCCCAAGGGAGCAACCAGACGATCAACGCCTGCACGCAGTGCATCCGTAGCGGTGCGGTCGTCAAGCGCGTCAAAGCCGCGCCGTTCCGTCTGCCGGCCAAAGCCAAAAGCTAACGGCCGCGTTCCTTCCTCTGCGGCGGGTTTACGATGAGCCTTTCGCGCGACGACGTGCTCAAAGTCTCGCTCCTGGCCCGGCTCGAACTGAGCGAGGCCGAGCTGGAGACGATGACCCAGCAGCTGGCCGGCATCGTCGATTACGTCGATCAGCTCTCCGAGCTTGATACCGAGGGCATCGAGCCGATGGCCCACGCGCTCGACGTGACGAACGTGTTTGCCGAGGACCGCGCGCGGCCGAGTCTCGACCGCCGCGAGGCGCTTGCAAGTGCCCCGCATCACGACGGCGAGTGCTATCTGGTGCCGGCCGTGCTGGGCGAATAGCGGCGGCTGCGGCACGCTGGAAGTTCGCCCCCGTGTCTCGCTCCCGCTTCTCCTCCCGACGCTCGCACCCATGTCTTTGCTCGAATTGACCGCCGCCGAGCAACTCGCCCAGCTTCAATCGGGCGAGTTGACTTCGGTGGAACTAACCAGCGCCTATCTCGATCAGATCGAAGCCCAAGACGAGAAGGTCGGCGCGTTTCTTTGGTCCGATCGCCAAGTGACGCTGGAGCAAGCGGCGCAGATTGACGCCAAGCGCAAGAAGTGCCAGCCGCTCAATTTCTTGGCCGGGCTGCCGGTCGCGGTGAAAGACGTGCTTTGCACGCAAGGCGTGCCGACGACCTGCGCCTCGCGGATGCTGCAACAGTTCCGCCCGCCCTATGACGCGACAGTCATCGCGCGGCTGAAAGCGGCCGACGCGGTGATTGTGGGCAAGACGAACCTGGACGAGTTCGCGATGGGCGGCTCGACCGAGAACTCGGCCTTCAAGCTCACCCGCAATCCCTGGGACTTAGGGCGCACGCCCGGCGGTTCCAGCGGCGGCGCGGCGGCTTGCGTGGCGGCAGGCATGGCGCCGCTCTCGGTCGGCAGCGATACCGGCGGTTCGATTCGCCAGCCAGCGGCGCTCTGCGGCGTGACCGGGCTGAAGCCGACCTACGGCCGCGTGAGCCGCTTTGGACTTGTCGCCTTTGCCAGTAGTCTCGATCAAGTCGGTCCGCTCGCGCGGACGGCGATTGACGCGGCGCTGCTGCTTGAGGCCATCGCCGGCCATGATCCGCTCGACTCCACCTCGGTCGATCAGACGGTGCCCGCCTATTCGCAAACGGTCCGCACGCCGCTCGAAGGGCTGCGGATCGGTCTGGTGCGCGAGCACTTTGCCGAGGCGCTCGATGGCAACGTCGAAGCCGCCGTGCGCGAGGCGATCCGCGTCTACGAGTCGCTCGGCGCGACGGTGAAAGAGATTTCACTCCCTCACGCCCGCTATGGTGTGGCGACGTACTACGTCATCGCGCCGAGCGAAGCGTCGAGCAACCTGGCGCGCTACGACGGCGTTCATTACGGCTATCGCACCGACGAGCAAAAAATGCTCGCCGAACTCGACGCCGAGCGGCGCAAGCTCGAACAGGCGGGCGACGAAGCGGCGCTGGCTAGGCTCGACACGCCGCTAGTAAAACTCTATCGCCGCTCGCGGGCCGAGGCGTTTGGGCCGGAGGTGAAGCGCCGGATCATGCTCGGCACCTATGCCTTGAGCGCCGGCTATTACGACGCCTATTATCTCAAAGCGCTGAAAGTGCGCCGGCTGATTCGCCGCGACTATGACGAAGCCTTCCGCCATGTCGATCTGCTCGCCGGGCCGGTCACGGCTAGCCCCGCCTTCAAGCTGGGGGAGAAGCTCGACGATCCGCTGGCGATGTATCTGGTCGATCTCTTTACGGTCGGCGCGAACTTGGCGGGCGTGCCGGGCATTTCCGTTCCCTGCGGCTTTGCCGGAGGGCTGCCGGTGGGGCTGCATCTGCAAGCGCCGCCGTTTGAGGAAGAACGCCTGTTGCGGGCGGCCAACATGTTTCAACAGGTGACCGACTGGCACACGCGGAGGCCCGAGCTGGCATGAGCGCGGCGTACACGACGATCATCGGGCTTGAGGTCCATGTGCAACTGGCGACCGAGAGCAAGCTGTTCTGCCGCTGCAGCACCCGCTTCGGCGCGCCGCCCAACACGCAGACCTGCCCGATCTGTATCGGCATGCCCGGCACGTTGCCGGTGATGAACCGCGCGGCGTACCGGCTCGCGCTGAAGACGGCGCTGGCGCTCGACTTCGAGATCCCCCGCTTCACGAAGTGGGACCGCAAGAGCTACTACTATCCCGATCTGCCCAAAGGCTACCAGATCAGCCAGTACGATCTGCCGATGTCGCAGAACGGCTATCTGGAAATCTCCGATCCGAAGGATCGTTTCGCGCCAAAGCGGGTCGGGATTATCCGCGCGCATCTGGAAGAAGATGCCGGCAAGAGCATGCACGACGAAGCGGCGGGCCAAGCCGATAGCCGCATCGACCTGAACCGCACCGGCACGCCGCTGTTGGAAATCGTCAGTGAGCCGGACCTGCGCTCGCCGCTTGAAGCGAGGGCGTACCTGACGGAGCTAAAGCTGATCCTGATGCATCTGGGCGTCTCGGATTGCAACATGCAGGAAGGAAGCCTGCGCGTCGATGCAAACGTGAACCTGCACATTGATACGCCCGAAGGCAAGATCGCCACGCCGATCGTCGAAATCAAAAACATGAACAGCTTCCGTGCCGTCGAGCGGGCACTGGATTACGAAGCGCAGCGGCAGTACGAGGCTTGGCAGGAGGACGGCCTGCGGCTTGGGCAGGTGCCGAAGCAAACGCGCGGCTGGGACGACAGCGCCGAAGTCACCCGCGCGCAGCGGCACAAGGAAGAGTCGAGCGACTACCGCTACTTTCCCGATCCCGATCTCGCGCCGGTTACGGTCACCGACGAGCAGATCGAGGCCGTGCGGAGCGAGATTGGCGAACTGCCCGCCGCGCTGCGCAGGCGGCTCGAAACCACGTACGGCATCACCGCCTACGATGCCGATGTGATCGTCAGCCAGGGCCGCGCGCTCGTCGAGTACTACCTCGAAGTCGCCGACGCGCTGGGCGATGGGAAGCTGGCGAGCAACTGGATTCAGCAAGACGTGCTGCGGACGCTGAACGAACAACAGATCGACATCAGCAGCTATCCCGTCCCGGCCCGCGAACTAGCGGCGCTCGTCGAGCGCGTGCGCCAAGGCGACATGACGACCAGCCGTGGCCGCGAAGTCCTCGCCGAGATGCTCGCCTCCGGCCAGTCGGCCGACGAAGCGATCTCCGCGCTCGGCATCGAGCAGGTCGACGAGAGCCAGCTTGAAACCCTCTGTCAAGAACTCCTCGCCGCTAATCCCAAAATCGTCGAAGACGTCAAACAAGGCAAGCAACAAGCCGCCGGCGCGCTGATCGGACAAGCCAAGAAGCGAAATCCGAACGTGAACCCGGCGCGGGTGCGGGAGATTTGTTTGCAGTTGATCGAAGCGATGTAGGGAAGGCGGAGGGCGGAGCAAAAGCGGAAAGCGGAAAGCGGAGCGGTGGGCGGGCGGGATGTATCCGGCTCATGTTATTCCCTTGCTACGATTCCGCGCAGCGGTCTTCGACACAGTGGCCCATAGCTTGTAGCCCTTCTTCCGCCTTCCGCCTTCCCCATGCCCATCATCACGCTCACGACCGACTTCGGCATCGGCAGCCCGTATGTGGCGCAGATGAAGGGGGTGGTGCTCTCGATCAATCCGGCGGTGACGCTGGTGGACCTGACGCACGGCATCGGTGCGCAGAATGTGCGCCAGGCGGCGCTGGTGCTGGAGGAAGTCTGCGCGCGATTTCCGCCGGGCACGATTCATGTGGTCGTGGTCGATCCGGGCGTCGGGACCGAGCGGGCGATCGTCTATGCCCGCTTTGGCGAACAGCACTTCATCGCTCCCGACAATGGGCTGCTCTCGCGCTTGGCGGCCCGTGCGGCACCGTCTACAATAATTCGCTTAGAAAACCGCCAATTCTGGCTGCCGGAGCCTTCCCACACTTTTCACGGGCGCGACATCATGGCGCCGGTGGCTGCGCGGCTCAGTCTGGGATTGGAGGCGTCGGCCTTGGGGCCGCGGCAAAGGCAACTGGTGCATCTCGAATGGCCGGAGGCACGCATTGTGGCAGACACGATCGAAGGCGAGGTCGTTGCGGTCGATTCCTTCGGCAATCTGGTGACGAACATCACCGCCGAACAGCTCCAGCAGGTTCCCGACCCGGCGCAAGCGACCGTTCGCTGCGATGAGCACGAGACGCAGGGCATCTTTCAAGCCTACGCCGACCAGCCGCCGATGACCTTGATTGCCCTCGTCGGTTCGAGCGGCAAGCTCGAACTGGCGATCGTCAACGACAGCGCGCGGATGATGCTCGGCGTGCGCGAGGGAGAGAAGGTCACGGTGAGCTGGTGAAGGAACTCGCGATGAATGAGCCGACCGCCGAGCAACTGAAACGCTGGGACCGCGAGCACTACTGGCACGGCTTTACGCAGATGGCCGAGTACGAGCCGTGGATCATCGACCGCGCCGAAGGCTGCACGCTCGTGACGATCGACGGCGAGCGGGTGCTCGACGGCGTGAGCAGCTTGTGGTGCAATGTCCACGGCCATCGCCACCCGCGCATCGACGCGGCGGTGCGCGAGCAGCTCGACCGCGTCGCGCATGTCACGTCGCTCGGCGGCGGGAATACCACCACGGTGCGGCTGGCGCGGCGGCTGGCGGAGATAGCGCCCGGGGATTTGAATCACGTCTTTTTTTCCAGCGATGGGGCCTGCTCGGTCGAGATTGCGCTGAAGATGGCGCTTCAGTACTGGCAGCAGTGCGCCGCGCCGCAGCCGAACAAGACTCGCTATGTGGCCCTTGGCGAAGCGTATCATGGCGACACGGTCGGCAGTGTGAGCCTCGGTGGCGTTGACCGCTTTCATGCGACTTTCCGGCCGCTGCTGTTCGATGTGCTGCGGCTGCCGATGCCCGACAGCTACCGGCTGCCCGACGGCATCGCGCCGCAGGATGCCGCCGCGCATTATCTCGCTCAAGCGGAAGCCTTATTGCGCGATCGTCATGACGAGATCGCCGCGCTGGTGATCGAGCCGCTCGTGCAGGGCGCGGCCGGCATGGTGATGCACCCGCCGGGCTATTTGCGCGGGCTGCGCGCGTTGACGCAGAAATACAACGTGCTGCTGATCGCTGACGAAGTGGCGGTCGGCGTCGGGCGGACCGGCACGATGTTCGCCTGCGCGCAAGAAAACGTGGTGCCCGACCTGCTCTGCCTCGGCAAAGGGCTGACCGGCGGCTATCTGCCGATGGCCGTCACCCTGGCGAGTGACCGGGTGTACGAGGCCTTCTTGGGCGAATACGAGCAGCTCAAAACCTTCTTCCACGGGCACACCTACGGCGGCAATCCGCTCGCGGCCGCCGCAGCGTTGGCCACGCTCGACGTGTTCCAGGAGGAACGCACGCTCGAAAACCTGCCGCAAAAGATCGCGCGGATGGGCGAGCATCTTTGCCGCATCGCCGAATATCCGCACGTCGGTAGCGCCCGCCAGCGCGGGATGATGGCCGGCATCGAGTTGGTCCGCGACCGCGCGACGCAGCAGCCCTTCGCTTGGCAAGAGCGACGCGGGCTGGCGGTCTGTCAGCACGCCCGCAGCCGAGGGGTTTGGCTCCGGCCGCTCGGCGACGTGGTGATCCTCATGCCGCCGTTGGCCGTTTCGCTCGACGAGCTAGATCGCATCCTGCTCGCCGCCGAGCATGGCATCCGCGAGGCGACGAGAGACGCCTAGAGCGCCACGATCTGGTAGTTGCGAGTGTCCATGCCCGCCGCGCTTCGTTACTTGCTGTTGCAGATTCGCAATCCCGGCGATCCGGTGGCGGCGCAGGAAGTGGCTTGCTTTGCCCGTGTGCTCGGCTGCGCGAAGGAGCAGATCGCGACGGGCGATTTGCTCGCCGGGCGACCGAGCGAGGCGGAACTCAGTCGGGCGGACGTGGTGCTCATCGGCGGCAGCGGGCATTACTCGGCGGCCGGCGAAGGCGTCTGGCTCGACCGCACGCTCGATTTGCTCCGTGATCTGTATCACACCGCCAAGCCGACCTTCGCCTCGTGCTGGGGATGCCAGGCGATGGCCCGCGCGCTGGGGGGCCAGGTCATTAACGATCCGGCACACGCGGAACTGGGGACGATCGAATTGGAACTGAGCGAGGCGGGCCGCGACGATCCGGTGTTCGGCATTCTGCCGGCGGAGTTTACCGGCCAAGCCGGTCACGAAGACAGCGTGCTGGTACTGCCCGAGGGGACCACGCTGCTCGCTTCGAGCCGCCGCGTCGCCAATCAAGCCTATCGCTTCGACGGCAAGCCGATCTACTGCACGCAGTTTCACCCCGAACTCAACCGCGAAGAATTTTTGGGCCGCATCGCGTGCTACCCGCAATACGTCGAGCGGATTGCCCGCGTGCCGTTTGCGACCTTCGCCGTCGCTTGCCGGGACACGCCCGAGAGCGAAGCCTTGCTTCGCCGGTTCGTGGAGGTGGTCTTTCCGCAGTAGTCACTCCCGCGCCGGAGCGGTCAGCCATCAGCGGTCAGCCATCAGCGGTCAGCACGACGCGCAGCCGTCCTTCCCGCGCAGGCGGGCATCGCACGGTCCTCCCGCCTGCGCGAGAAGGACGGATTTTGCTGATCGACGGCTGATGGCTAATCGCTGACGGCTGACGGCTCCGCTGCGTTACCAGTTCAGGAGCGACTTGGTTCTCGACAGCGCGCCCCGGCTGCGGCTGCCGTTTCCGTTGCGGCTGCCGAGCAGCGCGATCGCGCCGAGGGCGGCGGCTCCGAGGGCGGCGCGCTTGAGCATTGGGTGGCGCTCGAAAAGTTGCGTATAGATGCTGCTGGTCTTGAGGTTGCGGTTGAACTGGCCGACGGTCGTTTCCGAGCGGTCGAGGGGGTCGAACAGATTGTCGCGGCCGGTTTCCGGCTCGTCGGTTTGCTGCTGTCTAAACATGCGGCCGTTTTGGACCATGTACCAGTCGAGCAGCGGAGGGCTGAGCCGCTGGACGACTTGCAACAATTTGCCCGACCCGCCGACGATCAGGTCGCGCCGTGGGTGCTCGGCGGCAAAGGCGATCGTCTCGGCCACCACGCGTGGATGGTAAAACGGCGGAAGCGGCTGTGGCTTGACTCCCATCCGCGAGCGGGCGTGATCGAAAAACGGCGTGTTGATCGACGAGGGCATGATGAGCGTGACGTGGACGTTGCTCCCCTGGTGCTGGAGTTCCATTCGCAGGGAGTCGGTAAAGCCTTTGATGCCGTGCTTGGCGGCACAGTAGGGGGCTTGCAGCGGCACCGCCCGTTCGGCCAGAATCGACGCGACGTTGATGATGGTCCCCTGGTTTTGCCGTTTCATGTGCGGCAGTGCGGCTTTCATACCATGGATTTGGCCCATGAGTGTGACTTGAATGACGCGGGCGATCTCCTCGACTGGCATCTCCTCGACCAAACCGTATTCACTTACGG
>CAYZVT010000217.1:0-7980 GCA_964481585.1 uncultured Pirellulales bacterium | reverse complement strand
CGCGACAGATAAGTGAGCAAAGGACATCCATGAAGACGCATTGGCCCCAAGTTGTGACGCTTGCCGCGCTGGCGATGCTGGTCGGTCTGTGGCTGTTCCGCCTTTCGGTACCCGAAGAAGCCCCCAGTCCGATGGGTTTGACGGCGTTCGCCGCCTTGGGCGCGAGCATTGGCTGCCTTTGGAGCGACTGGCGCAGCGGCGGCTAACGGCTTCTTCTTCCGCCGCAACCAAGAGATGCTGCCATTTGGTGGGGAATTTCCCCACAGCCCGCAGTCTAATCCGTGGCGGTTAGCAGCCATTTTCTTGCCAAATGCTCAATATATGGAAAGACTATAGATAGCCTTGTTATCCTTCGAGGCCTGCAATTCTGCAGGCGACAGTGCGAATCGTTTCTGACAGTTCTACGGATCGAGCCAATTGGCTGAGTGCGCCGATAGTGACCTTCACCGATCGGGATTCTGGAATTGTTAGCCCGCCTGTTTAAAATGGAGAGGGAGCACGAGCTGCACATCTTCTAGAGGCCACAACCCAATCTCCGGCTGCCAGCTGCTGCTTTTCTCGGTGGCCGCGCCCAAGGATATCCACCGGATGGCAAAAAAGTACCTCATCCTGCCATCGCAAAAAAATCAGGTGCTCGAAGCGGTCCTCCAAGCGGGGCTTGATCCGGCTGACTTCGAGTGGCTCGAATTGCATAAAGATCTCGATCAGCCGAGCGAAGGGCTCGTGGCGCTGCTGCGCCATGTCCCGACCGACTACGAGTTCGAGTTCGATATGCGGAGCGAACGGCTGCTGGCTTGCTTCTCGCCCAGCCCGGAGCGCCCCAGCCACACGCAACAGGTGGAGAGTTGGGGGAGTATGCGGGCGATGGTGCAAATCTGGCTGCAGTCGCTGAAGCACGAGTACGAGACGCCCGACATGTGGGCCGAGTTCGCGCATGCGGCCGAGGTTTCGGCCGACGAGGCCAATGGCGAGCGACTTCACGGCGACGACCCGGTGCAGAGCGTTCATCCGGTGGCAATGGCGCACTTCAAGAATTGGGAAAAGCGGCAGTCCGAAGCCAAACGCCGCCGGGCCAACGCCAAAAAAGAATTCTTGTTTCGCGTCCAGGGCTTTTGATGTAAAGCCCCATGCAACGCGACCGACGGCGCTGCGGCTAGCATCGCTCCGCCGCTTCTCCTAAGATGGCTCTCTCGGCTACTTCGCATTATGCTGGTCCCGTCGAGGTGGAGCGAATGGAGAAGGCGCGCGGAACAACAATCGACGCCGACTACTTTCACACGCATCTGCTGAAGCAGATCGAAGCGCTCGGCAGCGTCGCGGTGGAAGTTCACCTGCACGGCGGCGTGCACTATCTGGTGCGGCGGATCGAGACGGCCGAGAGCAGCTATGTGCTGCTGGAAGTCTATCCACAAGGCGGACTCGACGAAGAAGCCCGTCGCGCACGCACGCGGCCGACTCATCCCGGCCAAGTGCTATTTGATCGCGTGGCGGTTCCGTACGCCAGCATCTCCTACGTCTTTCTCACCGTCACCGACCCGGTGCACGTCGTGCTTATCGGCTCAAGTTCCTAACGCAGAGCGCTTGTCTTTCGGCCAGCATGTCGGGCAAGCGCCTGACGCGCGTCGTCCAGCCGCGTGGTCGCCTGGCTTGGGCGTCGTGCGGTATGAAGTTCGCCGAGCAGCCAGTCGTGGGCCGCCGCCGAGAAGGCATGCCACGCGCTGCGCTCCGCACGGTTGACGGCCGATCCCGGCTCGCCCTGCGCGTGCGCGAGGCGAAACGCTGCCTGTTTCGCGTCGGCTTCGCCCGCCAGGTAGAGGCCGACGAAGGCCGTGGTTTGGCCGAAGACGGCATCGCTGGTCATGAAGTACCGCGTCGTTTCGCCCCGCGCCTGGCACGTCACCGCCACCCAATCGCCGGACCAGTCCTGGGGCACGATTACCCGGCAGGCAAATTCATGCGCGCCTTCGAGACTGCCGTTGAGCGAAGGGCGGAGCTTGAAGAAGACGCCGTGCCCCTGGTGCATCGTGCCGCTGGTGAGCACGACGCGCTTCGGCGGCACTTTCTTGCGCGTCTCGACGACCAACTTGCGCCGCGTGGTGCCCAGGTTGGCCGTCGGCGATAGGTGCGCCGATGCCGGCCCGGCCGGCAGGAAGACTTTGCCATCGAGCGCGGTGCCGGCCGAGTGCAGCGTCTCCTCGGTCTTGCTGATTTCGATTTCGCCGGCCGTTTCGGACTCCAGCTGCGTGTCCGGCGCAAAATCGAGCACGCGCAGCCGCTGCGCGGGACTGGTGATCTCGAACAGCAACTCGTCGATGTCGGCGGCCGTGCCCGAGGTGACGCGGACGGAGACGCGAAAGGTGAGGGCCACCACCTTTTCCTCGGGATGCAGAGCGGCAAACTCCGGCGGCGTGACTTCCGTACACGCGACCGTATGCCCCAGATCGAACTCCACGCGAGTCGGCTCGTCGGCCGCAGCCGGTACGGACACCGCTACGAGTGCCAGCAGTGTCGCGCCCCTGAAAAAATGCGCATTCCGCTGCGCTCCGCGCGTCATGGTCGCCTCCTTTCTCCCAACTTGCCGCGCGTCCCTGGCGCTTGCGCCGGCTTTTCCTGCCAGCGGGTGCCGGGAAGAGCAGGCACCTTTTGTTGCTTACGCAGCAGGTGGGGAGAGAGTTTTCGCAGCCGGGCGAAGCGGCGGTCGAAGGTTAGCTGACGTAGGAGTCGAAGACGCGGACTTCCTTCCAGCTTTCCTTGTTTTCGACGATGAACTGCTTGTGCCGCTCGGCGGTTTGATAGCGGTCGTGGTCGGCACGGCTAGCAAAGACCACATGCAGCCCCACGTCGAACTGCTGATTGACCGGCCGGGCAAGATCGGCAACGTGGGTGCCGACGCTGAAATAGACAACGCCGGGATGGTCGGTCAGGTACTTCTGGCAGTCGGCGACGAGCTTGGCCCGCGCGGCGTCGCTGTTGTCGTGCAGGGTGAAGTAAACCATGTGGGCCACCTTGGTCGAAGCCGATGCGCTCATCGCGGACGATTCCTCACGGGCAGAAAAAAGTCAGGGAATGCAACGGCGACCAAGATAGCGAAAGCCGCCCCCGGGCCGCAAGCCACACACCTGCGACGCAGAACACGCGGTTTCGACCTACTGCTCCCCCGCCGAAGTCTTGGGAGCCGTCGGTGTGGCCCCTTTTTCGGCTTGCCCGTTGGAGGCAGCGCGGGCGCGGTTCGAGGCCGGACCGATGAGCAGCGCGATCTCTTCGGCGTCGAGCATCTCCTTTTCTTCGAGCGCCTTGGCCAGCGCGTCGAGTTTGTCCCGATGCTCGGCCAGCAGACTGCGTGCTCGTTCGTCGGCCTCGTGCATGATGCGCGCCACCTCCTCGTCGATGAGCCGCGCGGTATGCTCGCTGTACTCGCGCTGGTCTTGCGCGATCTCGCGGCCGAGGAAGGGATGCTCCTCGCCCGAACGGTAAGCAACCGGGCCGATCCGTTCGCTCATGCCCCAGTGGATAATCATCCGCCGCGCGATCCGGGTGCCTTGCTTCAGATCGTTTTCCGCACCGGCGCTGTACTCGTGGAAGACGAGCTTTTCGGCGGCGCGGCCGCCGAGGATAAAGACGAGTCGGGCGTACAGTTCACTTTCGCTGATGTTCATCCGCTCTTCGTGCGGCAAAAGCTGCGTCACCCCCAGCGCGCGGCCGCGCGGGATGATCGTCACCTTATGCACCGCATCGGCTCCCGGCACGATCCAGGCGAGCAGAGCGTGTCCCGCCTCGTGATAGGCGGTCATGGTTTTTTCTTTGCCGGAGAGCACTTCTTCGCGCTTGGCCCCCATCAGAATTTTGTCGCGAGCGTATTCAAAGTCGCTCATGTCGACAATGTCTTTGCCGTTGCGCGTCGCCCACAGTGCCGCTTCATTCACCAGATTGCGAATATCGGCTCCGGTCAGGCCGATCGTGCTCGCAGCCAGCCGCTCGACATCGACTTTGTCCGACACCGGAATGTTGCGCATGTGAACCTTGAAGATCTCCTGCCGGCCCTTGAAGCTCGGCCGATCGACCGTCACATGGCGGTCAAAACGCCCCGGCCGCAGCAGGGCGGGGTCGAGCACGTCGGGCCGATTCGTGGCCGCCAGCACAATCACCGACTGGCTCGGCGTAAAGCCGTCCATCTCGCTGAGGATTTGGTTCAGCGTCTGCTCGCGTTCGTCATGTCCACCGCCCAGCCCCGCGCCGCGCTGGCGTCCGACGGCGTCGATTTCGTCGATAAACAAGATCGACGGAGCGTTGTCGGTCGCGGTTTTGAACATATCGCGGACACGGCTGGCGCCGACGCCGACGAACATCTGGATGAATTCCGAGCCGCTGATCGAAAAGAACGGCACGCCCGCTTCGCCCGCCACGGCGCGGGCCAGCAGCGTCTTGCCGGTGCCGGGAGGCCCCATCAGCAGCACGCCCTTGGGCACTTGCCCGCCGAGTCGCTGGAAGCGCTCGGGGTTTTTCAGAAACTCGACGACTTCTTGCAGATCGGCTTTGACGCCCTCTAAACCGGCAACGTCTTTGAACGTCACGCGCTTGGCGTTGGTGTCGTAACGCTTGGCCGGGCTTTTGGTGAAACCGGAAAACAGCCCGCCGCCCATGAACTGTTCGCGCGTGCGGCGCATCATCATCCACACGCCGACGAACAGCAGCACCGTCACGACGAGCCAGACGATCATCAGCGTGCTGGCGCTGTCGGGCACCTCGCGCCCGTCGTACTGCGGAATCTTCTCCAGAAACAGCGCGTTTTGCTCCTCGCCAACGATCGGCGGCAGTTGCACCTGGAATTCTTTCTTGAGTCGCTCGGGGCTGACCTGCGGTGCGCCATCGGCAGCCGCATCGGTCGCTTCGTCGGCGGGCGCGAGCGGCGGCGTCTCAAACTCGCCGAAGCCCTGCAAGCCTTGCAGTTCGAGCTTCGCGACGTTTCCCTGTTCGACCTGCTCCATGAAGAAGCTGTAGGTCACCACGGAGCGGTCGCCCGCTTGGCCACGGAACAGCAATAGACTGCCGACCAACAGGACGGCGATCATCAGCCACAGCACCGAAGCATTCATCTTCGGCCGTTGAGGCTCGCCCGACCCTTCGGGGCGCTCGCCGCGTGGGAGCCGATCTTTAGGAGATGGCGTGTCCTGCATGAGATATTTCGTCCTCAAATAGATTTAATGCGGAGGCAAACGGTGTGCCTCTTGCTAGGGCATATCCTGTGCCAAGGCACCTGGCCCGTCGCTGGAGAACCAGGAGTATCGACCGCCGACACCGTTGCAGTCGCTATTCTATCCCTTAGGCGGTACTTTTTCGACCGTACCCGCTGCGGGGGGAAAGCCGGCGAGTCGGGGGCCACCTCGAAAGTCATCCGCAGTGGGTACGGCAGACGCCGCCGCACGCGGCTAGTGCGGCAGCGGGGGGTGCGGCTTCGGCAGGCGGGCGTTGGTCGCCTGCTGTAGATGTAGCGCCAGCGTTTCATGGTCCAGGCCGCGGATCGCCAGGCACTCGGCGGGCGAAAAACCCGCCTCCAAAAGCCGCCACGTCCAATAATAGCTCGGCTGGTCGAGCGGATCGGACGCGACCGCCGGTTCTTCCTCAAACAGCAGCCCTTGCTCCCCGGGCGGCTGCGGCTCGTCCTCGACCGCAGCCGCATCGTCCCGCGCGCTTTCGCCGTACGGATGCGGCTCTTGCGAGGGCCGCTCATTCCAGATTTCTTCCGCCAGCGCGGCGTTCACCTCCGCCCAAAGTTCATCGACGACAAGCTCCTCCGCCGCTGGCTCGGCCGGGGGAATTGCCGCGTAGTCGGGCTGCGATTCATCGCCGGCCTCTAGCCGCTTCGCCGGGCGAGCGGGAATTCCGGTCAGGATCTCAAGCAGCGCTTCGCCGTAGCGGGCGAGCTTCGCCTCGCCGATGCCCTTGATCGAAAGCAGCGCGGCGGTCGACCGGGGCTGAAGTCGCGCTAGCTCATCGAGCGTCGCATTCGTCAGTACCCGATACACGGCGACGCTCTCTTGCATCGCTTGCTCGCGTCGCCACCGGCGCAATCTCTCCATCAACTGCGGATCGCCAGGGGGTGCTGAGCCGTTTTCGACGACGGCACTCTGCCCGGCGGGTGCTCCGCGCAGGCGGGCCAATAGATCGCCCGGCAGCGGCAATCCCGCTTCGAGCGTCTTTTGCCCTCGCATGACGGCTTCGCCTTCGGGCGTAAGCTGGATGAGTGGTCGGCCCGGCTCGACCGACGTTTGGCCGGCGCAGCCGACCGAGAGCAGAGCATCAATCAGCGTCACGACCTCGCTCTGCCGCAGATGTTGCAGCAACCCATAGGTCGAAAGCTGATCGAGCCGCAGCCGCGTCATCGTCTCAGCCTTCGAGCCGGTGAGCATCTGCGCAACCACGTTTCGCCCAAAACGGCCGCGCGTGCGGGCAATGCCGCTGAGGGTTTTGCGCACCACGTCGAGCACCGGATCGGTTTCGTCGTCAAGAACATGAAGCTGCGGCCGCGTCGATTCGGGCTGGTGGCAGTTGTCGCAATTGCGGCAAGCGCCGTGATCGTTCTCGCCGAAGTAACGCAGGATTTCCTGTTGCCGGCAGAGCCGACTGTCGGCGAAGCGGCACATCGCATGCAGCTTTTCGTATTCGGCCGCCTTGCGTTTGGAAAGTTGCTCGAAATCAAGCTCCAACTCTTGCAACGGCGTATCCGGCCGCAGCAGATGAATCGCACGCCCACGAAACGGCGGAATGTAATCGAATGCGGAGAGCGTGCGCAACTGTCCCAGTGCCCGTGTGACGGATCCAGCGTCAAGTCCGGTGAGTTCCACCAGTTCGTTACGGTTGAAGTACACCAACTCATGCCGCCGGCTGCCGACGATCTTTTCCAGCGCCCGCAGCACCTTGCGCTGGACCTTCGCTTGCGGGGGCAGTAGCTCCACGAGCGTCGGCAGGTCGCTTTTCAGGGAAACGATCGCCATGCTCTGATAGGCATCGAGCCGCGCGAGGGCTTCGGCTTTTTCGAGAATCTGTTCGCACTTGCCGACCGCCTCGGCGCTCACATCGAGTCCGAGCGCTTGGCGAATCTCCTCTTGAGTCATCTCGATCGGATCGGCGTCGACACTGCGGAGGAAGTTGTAGACCTTCGCCAACACCTCGCGCGAGGGATACGCGCTATCAATAAAAAATTCTTGGATGTAGCGATCGGCGCTGCTGTAGAGCAACAGGCACCGCGAGGGCTGGCCGTCGCGCCCGGCGCGACCGGCTTCTTGATAGTAGGCTTCGATTGTGCCAGGAATATTGTAGTGGACGACGAATCGCACGTCGGGCTTGTCGATTCCCATCCCGAAAGCATTGGTGGCGACGATGATCTCGGCGTCGCCGCGCATGAACGCCTCTTGCGTCTCGCGCCGCTGGTCGGGAGCAAGGCCCGCGTGGTACGGCAGCACGCGCCGCCTTGCCCGCTGGGCGATCGTCTGGGCGACTTCCTCGCTCCGCTTGCGGGTGGAAGCGTAGATAATGCCCGAACCGGGCGTTTCGCGCAGGAACCGCAGCAGCGCCTCGTCCTTTTCGTACTGCGAACTGCACGCCTGCACCTCGTAGCTGAGGTTCGGTCGGGCGAAGCCGGTGACAAACGAGCGCGGCTCGCGCAGTTCGAGCAGTTCAACAATGTCCCGCCGCACGGCGGGCGTGGCGGTCGCGGTTAGGGCGATCGTGGGCGGGTTGCCGATCCGCTGGCGGAACTGCCCCAACCGCGCGTAGTCGGGCCGAAAGTCATGGCCCCATTCGCTTACGCAGTGCGCTTCGTCAACCGCCAGCAACGTGAGCGGAGAGCGCCGCACCGCTTCGACGAAGCGGGGGCTGCGAAACCGCTCCGGCACGACGTAGACCAAATCGTACTGGCCGGCCGCCATCTGTTCGAGGCGGGCGAACTGCTCGCTGGGCGGCAAGGTGCTATTGATGAAGGTC
>CAYZVT010000216.1:0-8187 GCA_964481585.1 uncultured Pirellulales bacterium | reverse complement strand
AACGAACCGACCTCTGGCGAGGTCGTCGAGCTGATCGAGCAGCTTGGTAGTGAACAGTACATCGAACGGCAGCGGGCGGAGCGCGAGTTGCTCCGGCTCGGGGCGGAAGCGTTTGACGCGCTGACCGCCGCCGAAAGCCATCCCGATCTGGAAGTCGCCGCCCGCGCGCGCTACCTCGCCCGGCGGATCACCGTCGATTGGGTCCGCGAGGAAGATCCGGCCGACGTCAAGCGGCTGATGGAGAACTACGAGGGCTACAGCGACGAACAACGGGGCGCGGTGGTCGGGCAACTGCTCGCACTGCCGGAGGGAGCGGGCATCCCGGCGGTAACGCGGATCGTGCGGTTTGAAAAAGCGCCGCGGCTCTCGAAGTCGGCCGTCGCCATTTGGCTCAGCTTTGACAAAGCCGACGCCGCGCATTGGCAGCAACATCGTGAGACGATCGAGCGTGGCCTCGGTTCCTCCAACCGGCTCGCCAGCAGCTGGCTGCGTGCTCAACTGCAATCGGTGAGCGCGCCGGAACAGGCGGTCGCGGCCTGGGACCAGATCGTGGCCGACGAGATGCAGACGCTCGAACGGGAGCCGCAAGAATCGTCGCGCGCGATCGTGCTCGCGCTGATGCGGCGCAAAGTCGCGCTGCTGCGTGAGTTGGACCGCGATGAGCAGGCCGTGGCCGCGATGATCGACATGATCGACCTGGAAGACGGCAGCAGCCAGACGCTCACCGAACTGGTTGATTGGCTCGTGCAGCAGAAAGCTTGGACGGTTGTCGATCGGGTGGCGGAACGCTTTAAGGTTCAAATCAGCGGCGACTGGTCGCTGTTGTATCTGCTGGCCGAAGCCCGCCAAGCGCAGGGCGAATCGGCGCAGGCCGACGAGCTGGCCAAGCGGGCGTTTGAGCTAGAACAAGGCTCGCCGGGGCGGCACCTGCGAGCGGCCTACTATCTGCAAAAACGCGGTAGCTTCGAGTGGGCCGAACGCGAGTACCGCGAGGTGATCCGGCTCGGTCCGCCCCACTCGCGTTGGGCGATGCTCTCGGCGGTCTGGCTCTCGGAAATGCTGCACGACCAACTCCAGGACGAGCAAGCCGGCAAGCTGCTGCAAACGATCTCCGACGAACTGGAAAAAGACGCCGCCGTGCTGCAAGCACTCCAGCGGATCGACAAAACGCCGGCCTCGCTGCGCTCGCGGATGGAGTTCTTCTTCGCCGAAGCCGCTGCCGCGCGGGGCGACGCCGCAAAGCAGAAACAGCACCTCGACCGCGCGATTCAGCACGACCCAACCGACGCCGACGTGCTGATCGCGCGCTACCATCTGCCGCAGGCCGACGAGCAGTATCGCGCCCAAACGCGGAAGCTGATCGAGCGCGCCGCAACGATCTTTGACGAGCAGATCGACAACGATCCAGAAGACGCCAGCCGCTACAATCTCTATGCCTGGCTCATCGGCAATACCGAGGGCGATCTCGACAAAGCGCTTCGCTACTCGCACCACTCGCTCGACCTCAGTCCAAACACGGCCGGCTTTCTCGACACACTCGCCCACTGCTATTACACCAAGGGCGATTACGCCAATGCCGTGCGCTATCAAGAACGAGCCGTCGAGCTGGACCCGCACTCGGGGCTAATCGGCCGGCCGCTCAAACAGTTCCGCGCGGCGCTGCGGAAACAACAAGCCGCCGAGAAGAAGGACCAATAGCTCACGCGGCAACGCCGTCCCGTTCCGCGCAAGACCGTTGCTCGACGGCTATTGAGTACGAGAATGGACAATCCGCTGTAGCCCGCCGGACCCGACGAACGTACGCATGAACTTGATCCGCACCGGCGATCTGGAAATGGCCGTCTGCGATCGCGGCAGCGGTCCGGTGGTGTTGCTTGCGCACGGCTTTCCGTTCGACCATACGACCTGGCAGCCGCAGATCGACGAGTTGAGCGACGTCTTCCGTGTAATCGTGCCCGACCTGCGCGGCTTTGGGGCGACGGCGGCGAGTGATGAAGTCGTAACGATGGAACAGATGGCCGACGACCTGGCCGGGCTGCTCGACGCGCTGGGGATCGACGAGCCGGTTCATTTGGGCGGCCTGTCGATGGGCGGGTACATCGCCTGGCAGTTCTGGCGGCGGCATGGCGATCGGCTGCGGTCGCTCCTGCTCTGCGACACCCGCGCTGCGGCCGACACGCCCGAAGCGGCGGCCGGGCGGCAGAAGATGGCCGAGCACGTGCTCCGCTTTGGCACCCAGGGGGTGGCCGAGATGATGCTGCCCAAGCTTTTTGCGCAGAACACGCTGCAAAGCCGCCGTGAGCTAGTCGAGTCGGTGCAGCAGGTCATCGCCCGCAGCAATCCCCGCGCCATCGCCGCCGCGCAGCGCGGCATGGCCGCGCGGCCCGACCTGACCGCCGCGCTGGGCGAGATCAATCTGCCGGCGCTCGTCGTGGTGGGCGAGCATGACATGATTTCGCCGCCCGACGAGATGCGCGCCATCGCCGCCGCACTCCCCCAGGCCGAACTGCTCCTCGTCCCCGACGCCGGCCACCTCGCCCCACTCGAACGCCCCGACGTGGTGAACCCCGCGCTCCGCGATTTTCTCAATCGCTAAGGCCCCCGCCGCCCTTCACCCCAGCACTTTGGCTCAAGGAATCTTGAACAGCGACTGGCTTTTGACAATCGCGTAATCGTCGGGGAAGGTGTGGAAGGCTTGCAGCAGCAAGCTGCGGTTGCGCGTCTCGACGTTGACGTAGCTGATCGCGCCGAGCGCCATGCGGCCGCTCGAATCGAAGCGATGGAGCATGCCTTCGCGCTCGCCGTCGAGCGACAGTTCTTGTTGAAAGGTCCAAAACACTTCCGGGTCGATCGGCTCCAGCGCGAAGTTGACGTGATAGGACGCTCCGCCCCGGCACTGGACCTGATCGCTCCGTTCGCCGCGCAGCTTGTAGGACATCAGGCGGCGTTTTTGCGGCAGGGGGTGGTGCGCGGCGGTCGCCACTTCCGTCAGCGTCAGTCCCTGGTAGCGCCAGGTGACGACATGCCCGGCGCTGGTAATGTCGATGCGGGCGGAATAGTCGCCCCGCGAGACGGTCCGCGAGCAGTAGACCTCGAACAACTCGGGATGCAGCGGTCTGCCGTAGAGTTGGAAAACCAGCTCGGCGACTTTGGGTCTCGCGGAAATCACGACAGCACGTTCCTCGACGACAATGGTTGGCGACTGAACTGCGCCAGCGATGGGATCTTCGCTTGCCCCCGCGCCACGGTTTGCCGCGCCGCGAGTGGCTCGATGGGTCCATTATAGTCCGCGCCGCAAAAGGCGACAAAGGGCGATTTTGCTGAGCAAAAATTGCCCGCTTTCAGACTTGACTTTTGAGGCTGCGAGCTACGAGCTAAAAGGCTGTGGGCTGTAAGCTATAAGCCGGAGGCTACAAGCGACGGATTGCACGCTTCACGTTTGTTCTTCCGCTTTCCGCTTTTGGCTCCGCCTTCCGCCTTCCCTCATACCAGTCCCACAAAAATGTCGTAGAGCGCATGCGTGCCGGCGGCAATGCCGAAGCCGCGATAGACAAATAGCACCGCAAAGAATCCGCCAGCTAGCAGGCGAAACAAAAAGCTGAACCAGGCGAACGCTTCGCCGTGGACGCCGAGATAGTGGGCGAGCGAAAAGAGCAGACTCGTCACCAGCACGGCGGCCACGACGCGGCCCCGCGCGCTCGGCCAGGCGTAGCCAATCAGTCCAGCTACCGCCGGAAGGAGGAGTAAGCGAAACAGAACCTCCTCATAAATGCCCGCCCCGCTAAAAGAGACAAGCCGGCCCAACAGCGTGACGGCGCGTTCTTGCAGCGAGAGCGCCGGCGCCGCGCCGAGTTGGACCAGCAGCGCGCCTTGCAGATGCGCCAGAACGAGCAGCACGAGTCCCAGCAGCATCGACTCCAGCAGCATCCCGCGCAGCACGCGCGGACGCACTTGCCAAGGGTCGCGCGTCGTGTGATGCCAGGCCAGCAGCGCGCCGACGGTGAGCACCGGCAACAAAAAGTATTGCCCAAAGCCGAGCACGTCGAGCAGCCCGCGGAGCCAAACATCGGCTCCGTTGCGGAGCGCGGCCGGCCCAAGCAGGAGCACGCCCGCCTCGTAGAGCACCAACAGCGGCAGGACAAACGCCAGGCTCGTCAGCGGGCGTCGCGATTGCTGCCAATAATCCTCCAGCGCCGGCGCGAGCGGCATCTGCAAGCGGCGCAGCTCGGCAATCATCGGCAGCCCTCGGCCAGACGCAACGAAAAAAACCTCCCGTACCATCTTCGGACGGCTGATCCGCATGGCTTGAGTACGGCCGAGTGGACTCGGAGGACTAGCGAAAGTTTGCCGCATCCGGTGCCGCTACTCATGCCACGGGCGCCACTCTCTGGGGCAGCGGTTAATCTCGATGAAAATCCCTCGGCAGCCATTCAGGCTCAAGAAAGGCTCCGCGGATGCGTTCTTCGTCGTCGGTGAGGAAGGCGCCGTGCTTCATGGTGGTCCAGTATTCGTAGAACGCGGTTCGCAACTCGGGATCGGTGATCTTAAAATCTCCTTGCTGCTCGTGGGCTTCCAGCCATCGTCGATAGGCATCAAACGCCTCGACTCCCGCTTGCTGCCAGAGGATGCGTCCGCCGCCGTAGCGGTCGTACAGGTGTTTTTGGAACTTCCAGTTTTTCAGCAGGAAGAGGGCTAGGCTGCGGCCTGGGGTGTCGAGTTCCGTCTGGATGATCTGCCGCGCCTTTTCGTATTCCTGACGCTCTTTCTC
This sequence comes from uncultured Pirellulales bacterium, assembly GCA_964481585.1. Lineage (GTDB taxonomy): Bacteria > Planctomycetota > Planctomycetia > Pirellulales > CAYZVT01 > CAYZVT01. Next base: position 3,419 of record CAYZVT010000216.1, on the reverse strand, counting down.
GGTCAGATCGCTTTGTGCCAACTTCTCGTCAACCGCGCGGAGTCGCTCGCGGAGCTTTTGCGATTCCTGCTGCATGCGCTCCGCGTACTTCTCGCGGAGGTGTGCCGCGGTGGCGGTAATCTCCGCTTCGGTCGGTTCGATTTCGGCTCGATGGGCCTGGCGATACTTTTGCAGCACCGGAGCCGTGAACAGCCGATGGAGTTGGTCTCTTAGCTCGGCGTGGCCGCCCGCGTGAATTTGGTCCCGATAGACCGGCTGACCGAGCACCTCGCCGATCGGCTCCCTCTCGCCCGTCTGCTGGCCCGAGAGCGCTGCCGTTGCCACGGCCACCAGCACAAGGCTACTCAGCCCGGTTGGCAGCCGGATCGGTGTGTATTTACATTTCTGCACTGGATTGTCTCCAAGAGGCATACGTCCCAGCGGCCAGCAGGGTGCAAAGGCCGCTCCAGCAGTCTATTCGCCGGTGACGCCGCAGGCTTGCCCCGGCATCGTCGGTTCGTCACACTGCTGCTCGCGGTGAAAATGGCGTCCCTGGCACCGAATCGGCTAGGATGATACTTGGGGCAGCCTCCTCGTGCGAACAAGAAAACGGGTGGACCATGAGCGACCAGCACAATCCGCAGCGCGTCGTGGGCCGGCTCGCGCAGGGGCAGCACCCGAACCGCTTTGAGACGGTCCGTTGCGAGGCGGATTGGGAGCAGCTTGCCGAGGACGATCCGCTGCTCGGTGAGCGGCGGGTGGCGACGGAGTTTTTGCCCGACGCGACGCGGACGGTTCTCAACGAGAACCGCAGCCCCGACATTCCCTTCCGCTACAGCATCAACCCCTATCGCGGCTGTGAGCACGGCTGTGCGTATTGCTACGCGCGGCCGACGCACGAATTGCTGGGGCTGGATGCGGCGCTCGATTTCGAGGCCAAGGTGCTCGTCAAGCACGACGCCCCGGCGCTGCTGCGGGCGGAGCTGAACCAGCCGAGTTGGCAGGCTGAGCCGATTACGATTTCGGGCGTGACCGATTGTTACCAGCCGGCCGAGCGGCAGTTTCAACTGACGCGGCAGCTTTTGGAGGTGATGCTCGAAGCCCGTCAGCCGGTCGGCATCATCACGAAAAACGCGCTCGTGCTGCGCGATCTCGATCTGCTCGCGCCGCTTGCCGCGCGGCGGCTCGTGCATGTGAACATCAGCCTGACGACGCTCGACGCCGAGCTAGCGCGGACGATGGAGCCGCGCACCTCGACGCCCGCCGCGCGGCTGCGTGCGCTGCGTGAACTGTCGGCCGCCGGCGTGCCGTGCCGGGTGATGGTCGCGCCGGTCGTGCCGGGGCTGACCGATGAAGAAATGCCGGCCCTGCTAGCGGCCGCCCGCGAAGCCGGGGCGAGCGCGGCGGGCTACACGCTCCTGCGTTTGCCGCTGGCGGTGCGGCCGATTTTTGAAGACTGGCTCATGCGCAAACTGCCGCACAAGCGCGACCGTATTCTTGCCCGCATCCGCGATACGCGCGGCGGAGCCATGAACGACGCCCAGTTTGGCCGCCGACTGCGTGGCGAAGGCGAGTACGCCGAGCACATCGTCCGCACCTACCAAGTCTTCACCCAAAAGCTCGGCCTCGACGGCGATCTGCCCCCCTACGGCCGCACCCAATTCCGCCCCCCACGCCAAGCCGGCGGACAGCTGAAGCTGTTTTGAGCGGCAGGGGCGTGGGCTGCCGCTCTCGGCTGGCCGCCGCCAACCAAAACGCTTCCCCAGCAGCGATGGACGTGCCGGGGAAGCGTGATGAGAAGGCTCTAACGGGTTTGCTGCGTGCGACGGGCGGTGGCCGCTTGGCCGCGAGCGAGTTGCTGGGCGATCTGGGCGGCCATTTCCAGATGGTTTTTGAGCGTGGGAACCATCTGCTCGGCGAGTTGCTGCACCTGCGGATTGCTGCCCTGGCTGATCACATGGACGTGGTCGAGGAGCTTGATCTGATGGGCTCCCGTCTGATGGAACATGTACTCCCGATCAAGCTCGGCCCCTTGTAGCCCTTTCATGTGCTGAACCATCGCCTGCTGCCATTGGTTCATCTCGTTCGGCGGCTGGACACCAAGCTGCTGGGCGAGTTGGCGGAGCTTCTGGAGCGCCTGGGAGTGGTCTTCGGCCATCTTTTGGGCGAACTGCTGCACTTGCTGATTTTGGGTTTGCTGTGCGACGTGCTGGGCCACCGCGACCTCAAAGAGATTGCCCCGGATGGCCTCCTTGATGAACTTTTCATCGACGTTCGCGTCTGCCTGCTGGCCCTGCTGTTGCTGAGCCTGTTGCTGTTGGCCCTGTTGCTGCTGACCCTGCTGAGCCTGCTGCTGTTGCGGTTGCTGGGCGAGGGCGACCGAGACGAGCGTGGCCGCCACGCCCATTGCCATTGTGGGTAACTGGTACAACTTCATCATCGACTCCCTTGTGACGTTGGTCTCTGTCCTTGCCGGCCGCTCGCGCGAGCGACGATGCGGCGAGGAAATCCCGTGCGCATTGCCCGCTCGCGGCTTCGGTCGGCTGCGCGGTCTCGGAACTTCTAGCCCAGCGCGTGGGGGCGCGTCGGTGCTAGCATCGTTGTGACGGCGCTGCCCTTCGAGAACGGCGGAACGGGTGGGTCGGAGGTAACGCAACTCCGGTGCCACCACGGCCGTCGATCCGCCTCCGCGCGACCGGAGCCGAAGGCCACGGATCTGGCGGCGTTTGAGCGCTTCGTGACACGGAGCCGTTCGCCACGCCCGCCAGCAGTTCGCACCGGCAGCAGAGCAGTCCGGCCAGGCTGTCGCCGGTGAGTCACCCTGTCCGCACCCCCGCAAGTGCGAGCAGTCACGGCTCCGGCAAAAGGAGCAGACGACAAGACGAATCCACCGATCCGTCAGAGACCGAACCCGGTGTGCCACTGCTGGCTCGCCCAGCAGTGGAACTGCGAGTCCTGGCTGTATGACGCCCTGTGGAGTAGGCTTGGCACAACCCCGCCGGACTGGACTTGCTTCGCTTCCCTCGGCGACGGCCCGAGCCCATGAGGGGCCGCCCCACAAAAAGCACTGCTGGGCAAGCCAGCAGTGGCACACATTGCCGCCAGGTTGCCTTGCAGCGCCCCACCGCGTTCAATGACAATAACAGCATCCCCAACCCTCGACCTCCCAGTCCCTCGTCCCTAATCCCTCGCCCCTAATCTCCAGCCCCCATTATCCGCCATGTCTCTTTTCGATGCCAGTGAAGCGAAGAATCGACAGCGGGCGCAGCCGTTGGCGGCGCGGATGCGGCCGGCGAGGTTGGAGGAGTTTGTGGGGCAACAACATTTTCTGGGCGAGGGGAAACTGCTGCGGCGGCTGCTGAAGGCGAATCGGCTGGGGTCGGTGCTCTTTTTTGGTCCGCCCGGCACCGGCAAGACGACGCTCGCGCGGCTCTTGGCCA
>CAYZVT010000215.1:0-8212 GCA_964481585.1 uncultured Pirellulales bacterium | reverse complement strand
TATCGGTTTCGGTTTTTGTTTTGGGGTTGGTTTTGGGGTTGGTTTTGGGGTTGGTATCTGTATTGGGGTTGGGATCTGGGTTGGGGTTGGGATCAGGATTGGGGTTGGGATCAGGATTGGGGTTGGGATCAGGATTGGGGTTCGGATTGGCGTCGGCTTCGTACAGGCGCACGTTGGAGAAATAGCTGTTGCTGCCCGGGACGCGCACGTCGTGATCGTTGACGAAGAACAAGTACTTCATCGCGCCGGTATAAAACTCGCCCAGCGCAATGCGGTAGTGCTGATCGCTTCCGCCTCCCGTATAGCGTGCTGCGCCGTTACGTCCCCAGGCCTCCGTGCCGTAGAGCTGAAACGCCTTGTCGGGATTGGCCGCTAGGTCGGCATCGAGACCGATCGCGTGTACCTCGCCCTGCGCGGTGGACCTGAAATCGAACTCCAAGACGGTGTTTTCGGTCACGTTGTACGGCAGGCTCACCTGCTTCCAGACGTTGCCAAATAGGTGCAAGGTCTTCCCGCCCTCTTCGTCCTTCTGATAACCGACGCCGTCCTCATACTCGCCGTAGGAATACGGCGTGAGCTTGGAGAAGTCGATTGCGTCGCCGCGCGGTTGCGGGTCCGGATTGGGATTTGGATCGGGGTCTGGATCAGGGTTGGGATCGGGGTCCGGGTTCGGGTCTGGATCAGGGTTCGGGTTGGGGTTCGGGTCAGGATCCGGATTGGGGTCGGGGTCTGGGTTCGGGTCCGGGTTCGGGTCCGGATCCGGGTTCGGGTCCGGATTGGGGTTCGGGTCCGGATTGGGGTTCGGGTCCGGATCAGGGTTTGGATCGGGATCAGGATTTGGGTTCGGGTTCGGATCGGGATTGGGGTTCGGATCGGGATTGGGGTTCGGATCGGGATTGGGGTTGGCTTCGTAGATGCGTACGTTCGCAAAAAAGCTTTCACTGCCCGGCACGCGCACGTCTTGGTCGTTGATGAAGAACAGGTGCTGCATGCCGCCGGTGTAGAACTCGCCGAGCGCGATGCGGTAGTGCTGCGTGTCTCCCCCTCCCGTATAGCGCGCCGCGCCGTCGCGGCCCCAACTTTCGGTGCCGTAGATCTGGAAAGCTTTGTCGGGGCTAGCTACGAGGTCGTTGTCGAGGCCGATCGCGTGCACCTCGCCTTGATGCGTAGCGCGGAAATCAAACTCCAGGACCGTGTTCTCGGTCACGTTGTACGGCAGGCTCACCTGCTTCCACACGTTGCCCAGCAGGTGCAGCGTCTCGCCCCCCTCTTCCGCCCGCTGATAGCCAACGCCATCCTCGTGCCCGCCGTAGGAACGCGGTGTGACCTCGGCGAAATCGATCGCCGGCACCAGGGAGCTAGCCGAAAGCACCTGCCGCGTTTCGAGCGTCTCGATGGCCGAAGCGTGCTTCTTGACGAGCTTTCGCTTGCGTCGCCGCGGCTTGCCGTTTCCAAAGCCAAACCAATCTGCCAACAACGATCCGATCATGCCTCACTCCCTGCACGAATAGAAAAAGGTGCTGTTCCGGCACCTCCAGGCGCAGCTGCGGGCACGGCCGGAGCCTCCAGAAGAGGCCGTGCGGCGACTTTCGCAGGAGCAGAAGCAGAGGGAGCGGGACGAGAGGAAAGCCGCGAGTGCGTCTGAGGTGAGTTACCAGCTTTATGCTGGAGCTTTTCTAGGTCAAGGTCAGTGCGAGCGCATCAGAAAAAACCCGGAAAAAGCCTACTGCGGAGGTACCGCCGCTGGTGTGCGCGGCACCGCACGGGCGAGTAGCAGCAGCGGCTGCTAGCTAGAAAAAGAGCGCGCAGCGCCAGCAGAAAGGCGGAGTTCGCAGGCTGCAGCGGGCTGCCAGTAACGGTAGCGTCTCTTGCTGCTCTTTGCGCCCAAGGGCACCAGGCCGGCGAGCCGCTTGAGCGCTGCCCTTGCTAACTGGATTGCCGCCTGCGCGGGAAGGACGGTTCCGCCAAGCGAATTAGCGCGCGAGTTCCGCACACACCTCGCGCGCCGCCTCAATTGTCGCCGCCACGTCCGCTTCGCTGTGCGCGTTCGAAAGAAAGAGCGCCTCGTACTGGCTGCAGGGCAGATAGATGCCGCGATCGAGAAGGCCCCAGAAGTAGCGAGCAAAGCGCTCGGTATCGCAGCGGCTGGCGGTGGGCCAGTCGACGACCGGCTTGCTGGAAAAGAAGAGCGTCATCATGCTGCCCGCCCGCGCGAGCGTATGCGGCAGGGCCGCGTCGGTGGCCGCTTCGGCAAGGCCCGCCGCGAGCTTTGCGGCAAGCTGTTCGAGTCGCTCATAGGGCGGGCGGTCGCGCAGTTCCTTAAGCGTCGCAATGCCGGCGGCGGTCGCCAGCGGATTGCCGCTGAGCGTGCCGGCCTGAAAGACTTTGCCGGCCGGCAGCACGTGCTGCATGATCTCCGCCCGGCCGCCGTAAGCCCCGACCGGGAGGCCGCCGCCGACGATCTTGCCGAGCGTCGTCAGGTCCGGCTCGATGCCGAGCCGCGCCTGCGCGCCGCCGTAGGCGACGCGAAAGCCGGTCATTACCTCATCGCACACCAGCAGCGCGCCGTGCTGGCGGGTGAGCGAGCGGAGTGCTTTCAAAAATGCTTCGCTCGGCAGAACGCAGCCCATGTTGCCGACGATCGGCTCAAAAATCACCGCCGCGATTTGCTGGCCATGCTCGGCGAACGCCGCCTCCAGCCCCACCACGTCGTTGTACTGAAGCACGAGCGTGTCTCGGGTCATCCCCGCCGTCACGCCGGGCGAGTTGGGCACGCCGAGGGTGGCCGCCGAACTGCCGGCCGCCACGAGCAGACTATCGACATGGCCGTGGTAGTTGCCCGCGAATTTTACAATCACGTCCCGTCCCGTAAAGCCGCGCGCCAGCCGCACGGCGCTCATCGTCGCCTCGGTGCCGGAACTGACCAGCCGCACGATCTCGACCGAAGGGACCGCCTCGACGATCAGCTCAGCCAGTTCGCTCTCGGCCTCGGTCGGCGCGCCAAAACTCGTTCCCCGGCTCGCCGCCGCGCGGACCGCTTCCACCACCGCCGGATGAGCGTGCCCCAAAATCATCGGCCCCCACGAGCCGATGTAATCGACGTAGCGGTTCCCGTCGAGATCATACAGATAGGCCCCCGCGGCACGCTCGATAAAGATCGGCTCACCGCCGACCGCCCCAAAGGCGCGCGCCGGGCTGTTGACCCCGCCGGGCAGGAGCGTCTTGGCACGAGCAAACGCAGCGCGGCTTTTTTCGCGATTCATACTTTTTTCCGCCTCGTCCACTACGCAGCAGGATCTTGGGAAACGGACAGCCCCTCGGGGAGCAACTGCTCCAGTATACCACGCTACCTTTCCGGGAGGCGGAACGTTGACCCGCGCCAGCCGGGCACCGATACTAAAGGCCTCAGTTGGTTGTCCGCCGCCCGCCTTGGGAGTTCCTTCGCTATGCCAGTCGCGTCTCAGCTGATCCCGGCGGCCTCAAAGAAACGGGGCCGTTTTCTACCTAGAATAACTACGCTTGTTCTTACTGCGGTCACGGCGTTCGGGTCGATTTGTTCAGTCAAAGAGGCTGTTTCTGCCGAACGCGAACGTCGGCCGAACATCATCTTCATCCTTGCCGACGACCAGGGCTATGGCAATGTTGGTTGTTATGGCTCGAAGGCGATCCAGACGCCGAACATTGACCGTCTCGCCGAGGAGGGGCTGCGGTTCACCGACTGCTACAGCGGCTCGGCCGTCTGCGCGCCGACGCGTTGCGTGTTGATGACGGGTCTTCACACCGGGCATTGCCGCCGCCGGGATAACGCCGCCAAGGGAAGCAGCAGGAAGTTCGAGGACCGCAAGCTCGTGCCGCTCGCCCCGGATGACTTGACGATTGCGACGGTGCTGAAGCGGGCTGGCTACGTGACGGGCGGGTTTGGCAAGTGGGGGCTGGGCAATCCCGGCACGACCGGAACGCCCGACAAGCATGGCTTCGATCATTTCTTCGGCTATCTCGATCAAGTCCATGCGCATGATTACTACCCCAAGTTCCTCGTACGCAACGGCGAGGAGGTGGAACTGCCGGGCAATGGTAAGCAGGGCCGCAAGACGTATTCTCATACCGTGATTGCCGAGGCTGCGCTCGACTTCATCCGCACACATCGCGAGCGGCCCTTCTTCCTCTACTTGCCCTACACGCTGCCGCATGGCAAGTACGTCGTCCCCAGCGACGAGCCGTATTCCGATCGTCCTTGGTCGCAGGAGGTGAAGAACTACGCCGCGATGAACACGCTGCTCGACCGGAGCGTCGGCGACGTGATGCAGCTGTTAAAGGAACTCGATCTCGATGAGAAGACGATCGTGTTCTACACGTCGGATAACGGGCCGAACCCCGATTTTCTCGCGGACCTCGATTCCAACGGGCCTTTCGACGGCATCAAGCGCTCGCTGCGCGAGGGAGGGATTCGCTGTCCGATGATCGTGCGCTGGCCAGGCCGGGTGCCGGCGGGCAAGGAGAGCGATTACGTGTGGTCGCACAAAGATTTTTTCGCCACGGCCTGCGAGCTGGCGGGGATCGATCCGCCGAGCGGACTGGATAGCGTCTCGGTACTGCCCACGCTGCGGGGCGAGCGGCAAACGCCGCAGCCGCACCTGTACTGGGAGTTTTATTCGCCGATTCAGCAAGCGGTGCGGCTCGGCCACTGGAAAGGCATTCGCCGCGGCAGCGCCGCGCCGGTCGCACTGTTCGATCTTCGCACCGATCCGGGCGAAAGCCACGACGTAGCCGCCGAGAATCCACAGGTCGTGCAGCAGATCGAAGCAATCATGGCCGCCGAGCACGTGGAAAGCCCCGACTGGCCGCTTGCCTCAGCGCGCAAGGGCAAGAAGTGATCCGCCGCACAAAAAGAGCTGCGTCGGAATGTCCCTTTTCTGCCACGAGGGCGACCGCGAAAATAGGCAACGGCCAGAAAATCGTTCTGACCCATTTTCTGTCCCATTTTCTGTCCTGGCAGGAAAAGGGGGCGGGGGAGCAAAACCGCCCCGTTTCACGGCGGGCCGTCATTGCTCGAAGATCATTTTGCTCCGCTTTTTGCTCCGGCGGCCGGGAGGCCGAAGGGATTCGCGGGGCCTACGCCTTCGACCGGCGTTGGAAGGAGCGGCTTTTCGCCGACGTAGAGGACCAACTCTTCGCCGGCGGCGAGTTGGGCTTCGATCGTCGTACCGTCGTCCTCGACCGCCTTGTCGCCCAAGACGCGGAACGGCCGGGGCAAATCGGTCACGATGCGGCAAGGCTCTCCGGCGAGGCTTTTGACGCGGACCATGCGGGTTTGTCCGTCGCGGCGCACGGCGCTCACGAGAAACGCGCCCTGCGCCGAGAGATCGGCGAAGCTCACGTCGCGCCACTTGTTGGACACGGCAGGAAAGACGCGGATTTTCCCGCCCCAGCTCTGGATTAGCATGTCGAGCAGCGACTGCGCGGCGGAGAAGGGCGTTTCAATGACGGGACCGGCTTCCAGGTACATCGTATTGGGTCGAATCCAGGAGCGGACGCGGTTGAGATAATCGAGCGCCACGTCTCCCTTGCCCATCGAGGCGTACATCGAGGCGGCACCGGTGAACTGATATCCGCCGTCATTCTGATCTTTCTCCGCCCAATGCGTAACGGACTTTTCGATCCGCGGCCGCGACGCGGGATCATCCCAGTTGACCGTATAGAGCGGGTATATCATCAGCAGATGAGAGTAATGGCGATGCCCATGAGTCAGCGGCCGTCCGGCGGCGACCTGAAAGCCCGTCTCGTCGACCGGGTACGGCCGCAAGTCGCGGAGCGTTTCGCGCCAGGTCGCCAGGCGCGGCTCATCAATTTCAAAGCGCTCGGCGGTGTCGATCAACGTCATCAGACCCCAGCGCACCAGCGCCAGATCGTAGTTGGTGTCGGGAGCGCGAAGATACTCGGGCGAGATCTTCTCGGGCGTGTGGAGCACGCCATCTTCGTCGCGCGTCAATTCGTTCATCGCCTTCTGTATACTTCGCGTCAGCAGAGGGTAAATCCGCTCGCGGAGCATGGCCTCGTCCATCGTGTGGCGATAGAGCAGCCAATAGTTGTGGAGAGCCCAGGTGAGATTGGAAAGCTCTGGGCCGCTCCCGCCTGTGAAGCAGTGCTGGTCGCTGGTGCGGCCCATCGCGGCGATGGCGGGATCGTCCGCGCGCGACGCGTTGGCGCTAAGCGTGGCGCTGTTTCGGTCGAGCGCGTCGGTCATCGAGCGGACCAGATCGGCGTGATTCGAAGCGAGCGGCAGCCAATAAGTCAATTGCGTGTTCAGATTCCACCACGCCAGCGGCCAAAGCGTGTCGGGTTCGAGCCAGACACCGCAGGTGTCGATGAGCATGCCGTCGGCGCGGGTGGTCGAAGCGATTTTGTAGAGCTGAATCCAGTAAAACGACTGCCAAAAGTTGTCGGGGATCGAGACGAAGCTGCGGGGATAAAGCTTGTGCCACCACTGGCGGTGCGAAGCCAGCATTTCCGCCGGGTCGAGCTGGTGCAGTTGGTCGATCGTCGCTTGAACTTCTTGCTCGGCGCTGCGCGGACTTTGCGCATGAGCAATGGCCACCAGCAGACGCAATTTAGCCCCGTTCTCCGTCTGCCGCCAGGCGGTCGCCGTCTGCCAGCCAAAGGCCAAATCCTGAACGCAGAGTCCCCGGCCGCCTTCTTCGGTGACGCGGGGCGGTCCATATTCCGTATAGTTGCGGCTGAGCTTGCTATCGTGACCCTCGCGGGCATAAACCTGCCGGGGGCTGATGGCCGGATAGGCTTCCCAGTCCAGGCACGCCTCTGCCTCGCCCCCGTGACGAGTAATCTCCGTTACAATCACCGGTTTCGTGGCGTGCGTGTATTGATGAATCTCAATGCGGCCCTGGTCGGTAGTCAGGTGGCCGCGAAGCTCGGCGTTCCAAAGGTCGAGCCGCAGATCGCAGCCGGTGTAATTGCCGACGGGCCGAAGGTGAAACCGGCCGATCGGCAGCCGACATAGGCCGTTATGGGTGCCCAGCTCAGGGCGATGGTCCTGCACGTCGCCGCGATTGACCTTGATGATGAAGCTTTCACCATCCTCGGCCAGATGCATCATCGCGCCATACCGCCCGTTGCCGGTATAAGGCCCTTCGTACCACGTCCGCGGCAACTCCGTCCAAAGCAGATCCGACCGCGCAAGAAACTGCGGCCAGTCGACCTCCGCAGAACGCAGATCGGGCGCGTCCGCTTGAGCAGGGGACACCGCCGCAACGTAGCAGACGAGAACGAGCATCCAGGATCGGCAGCGAAGCAGCGCCATGGGGAAAACTCCTCGTGCGATGGGTTGAGCTTTGCGCTGGCGGGCGGGGAGGAAAGGCGGGCGCAAAAAAATAGACATGCTACTCTTGACGTTGAAGTAGCATGTCCCCCTTTCTTGACCCGATTGTAGAATCCGGCTTTTTCGGCCGTCAAGAAAAATAATAGATTCGCCCCACCCTCTAACCGTACTGCAAGCGCTCTCGCCTGTGGGGCGCGGTTAAACGAAATCAGTCCTCATGCGGCCTGTCGCTCTCCATCGCCGACTAGGTTCTGTGGGGCGCGGTGGCATGCGAACGCCGCTCACTCTCCTTCGCGGAAGGCGTCAAAATAGTCTTTGGCGTGTTGGCGGTGGGAGCGGGGGAGACGCTGGCCGGTGAGCGAATCGGCCTCTTCGTGCCGTGCGGCTTCTAGTTCGTCTTTGATGCCCTCGCGGACTTCGCCGCGGACGTTCGGGCCGTGGACGAAGTCTTCAATCACGGCGCGGCCGCGCCCGACTTGCTGGCGAACGCGGGTGTCGTACGAGCCGGTTTCGGTGCGCTCCTCGGGGCGAAGCCCTTCGCCCTGCCCGGCGCCCAGCCCACCTCCGAGCTGCTGGGCGTCGGCCATGCCCGCGCCGGACTGGCCCCCACTGCCGCAGGTGGCGCAGCCTGCGCCGCCGCAGCTTTTGCAGTTCATCGAGTCCTTCGCCTGGGCGAGTTGATCGAGTGCCTCGTCGAGCATTTCTAGCTCGTCAAGCTGCTGCTGCATCGCTTCCAGGTCTTGGGCAACCTGATCGAGCGCGTCGGCGGCTTGTTGGCCGTTGCCGTCTTTCATCGCCTGGTTTGCTTGGCCGAGCTTGTCCGCCATCTGGCGAAGCTGGTCCATCTGCGGCCCCTGCTGGGCCAGTTTGTCGAGTTGC
>CAYZVT010000214.1:0-8242 GCA_964481585.1 uncultured Pirellulales bacterium | reverse complement strand
GCGCTTTGGACTCAGCCGAAGTTTTCGTGGCAGGAGTTGGCCGAACATCCCGAGCAGCGGCGGCTGGAGATGTTCCTGCTGTCGGGCCGCGTGCGGCGCGTGACGGTCGCCCATCCGCCGGCCGAAGTTGCGGAGCAATTCGAGCTGCAACGTTATTATCTGTGTGAAATGGAGATCGGCGAGAACAAACTTCCGGCGCTCGTCATCACGCCCGACATTCCCGACCGTTGGCCCGTGGGGGTCGAAATCGACCAGCGCGCCAGCGCCGCCGGGCTACTTTTTAAACCGGGTCCAGAGGTCGGCGATGCGCGGCAGTTGATCTTCATCGCGCAGCGCATGGCGTGGCATCCTGATCGGGTGCAAGAAGTCCCGCCGACCAATTTTGGCATGACCGTGCTCGGTGACTTGGGAATGGACGTGGGGCTGCTCGAAGGGCTGGAAGACCGCAGCCGCATCGACTCGAAGGACCGCGAGCCGTTTTATCAGATGCTCTGGGCCGTCGAGAAAGTCGGTCCCGCTCAACTGATACGCCACGCGCAGCGCGAGCTTGCCCAAAAGACTTCCGGCTGGCAAGCCGAAGCCGCGCAGGCCGCACAGCGCGTCGCCGCGCTGCGGCAAGAAATCGCCACACGACGCGAGCAAGGGCAGTCGCTCCATGATCTACCCGAGCAACTCAAGCAATCCCGTGTCGAACAGGCAGTCCTGCTGCGAAAGTTGGAGCGGGCGAAGGAAGGCGCGCACTCGATCTTTCCGCTGTTCAACTATCCAAGCGAGCAACGCGGCCGGCTCGTGGTGCTCAAGGGCAACGTGCGCCGGGCCGTGAAAATCCTTGTCGGCTCTGCGGGTGGGAACACCAACTCGGACATTGTCGAGCGGTATGGCATCGACCACTACTACGAGTTGGAAATGTTCACCCCCGACTCGGAAAATAACCCCCTCGTCCTCTGCGTGCGCGAGTTGCCCGAGGGCTTTCCCACCGGCGAGGTGATCAACGAAGGCGTGCAAGTCGCCGGGTTCTTCTTCAAGTCGTGGGCGTACTACACGCAGAAAGGGATGGTCGAGGGGAAGGATGGCGAGCTACACCGGCACCAACAACTGGCTCCCCTGCTGATCGGGCGCGGCCCGCTCTGGATTCGCGCGGCAGAGAAGTCGACCACCTCGTTCTACGGCGTCGTCGCGGCCGGCGCGTTTGTGCTGGGGCTAATCGGCATCTGGATCGGCGTCTGGCGTTTTAATCGCGCCGACGAAGAATTTATGCGCAGGACGATCGCCAAACATTACGTCGTCGAGGAAGGCGTTTCGCTCGATCAATTGGGCCTCGAAGCTGAGGACGAGCCTGATTTTCGCCATCTGCACGACGACCCGGAGCCGCCGAAGTAGCAGTTGGCGGCTCAGCGCCGGGGAGTCAGCAGCCTTTCGGTCGCCTTTCGGTCGCCCAATTGATTATCAGCCGCTTTTTGTTGCTGCGCCGGGGGTGGGCTTTATAATCGGCCTTACCAGCTCTCCCGCCCCGCATTCCTCCTGCCCCGAAGCTGCCCCACATGGCTCGAACTCTGCGCCACGGTCTCGCTCTATTTCTCGTGTTTGGATTCTTAACGTCGGTCGCGCGCGCGGAGGAACCCACAGCGGATCGCCGGCCCAACATTCTGTGGCTGATCGCCGAAGACATGGGCCCGCAGCTTGGCTGCTATGGAACGCCGCAGGTCTGGTCGCCGAATCTGGATCGGCTCGCCGAGCAGGGCATGCGCTATACCCACGCTTTTGCCACCGCGCCGGTTTGTTCGGCCAGTCGCTCGGCGTTCATGACCGGCATGTACCAAACGACGATCGGCGCACACAACCATCGCTCGCACCGCGACGACGGCTATAAGCTGCCCCAGGGCGCGGAACTCCTGACCACGCGCCTGCAGCGGGCCGGCTACTATACCGCCAACGTCCGCGAGATCGAGCCGGGGCTGCGCGGCACCGGCAAGACGGATTGGAACTTCGCGCCGCCGCGCAAGGCGTTCGACTCCGACAAGTGGAGCGATCTGAAATCGCACCAGCCGTTTTACGCCCAGATCAACTTTCCCGAAACGCATCGCGGCCATGAGTGGAACACCGCTCATAAAGAACTTGCTCGCCGTGCCGACCCCGAAAAGGTTGAACTGCCACCCTACTATCCCGATCATCCGGTCGCGCGCGCCGACTGGGCTCAGTATCTCAATACGGTGATGGCGCTCGATAAAAAGATCGGCCGCGTGCTCAAAAAACTCGACGAGGAGGGCTTGGCCGAGAATACGATCGTGATTTTCTTTGGCGATCATGGGCAAGCGCACGTGCGCGGCAAGCAGTGGTGTTACGATAGCGGCCTGCACATTCCGCTCGTCCTCCGCTGGCCAAAAGGCATGGAGGCTCCGCGCGGGTACGAAGCGGGCACGGTGAGCGATCAGCTTCTCAGCGCGATCGACCTGACCGCCACCACCCTTGCGCTCGCCGGCGTCGAAAAGCCGGAACCAATGCAAGGCCGCGTCTTCCTGGGCGAAGCATCCGAGCCGGCGCGGCAGTATGTTTTCGCGGCACGCGACCGCTGCGACGAAACGGTCTTTCGGATTCGCACGGTGCGCGACGGGCGGTATCGTTACATCCGCAATTACTATCCCGAGCGGCCGTTTCTGCAGACGAACCGCTACAAGGAATCCACTTATCCGATGCTCCCCTTGATGCGCAGGCTGCACCAGCAAGGAAAGCTCACGCCCGTGCAAGAAGTTCTATTTGCCCCACAGCGGCCGGCCGAGGAACTGTACGACACGCAGGCTGATCCGCATGAGATCCATAATCTCGCCGGCTCGGCCGAACAGGAGGCGACACGGCAGCGGATGCGTGCGGCGCTCGATCAGTGGATCGAGGAGTCGAACGACCAAGGCGCGACTCCCGAGCCGCAGGCGATCGTCGAGCATTGGGACAAAGCGGCGCGTGAGCGCTACAAGAATCGGCCGCGCGCGAAGGTACCCTCGTCGCAACCGTAGCGCGGCGACAGCCGGAGCGCGAGGAATTTTTCGGCAGATGTCCTTCCCGGGCAGGCGGGAATCGAGACGGTGGACCGCGCGCGCTGTCCTTCCCGCCTGCGCGGGAAGGACGTTTCCGCGACGCTGGCTTCAAGGCGGTGGGCCACGGGCTAAAGGCGTTTCGAGAAAACTTTGGCTCCTCGCCGGTTGCCCCACTTGAAGGATCGGGGGCCGTTTTCGATACTCACACCTGAGCGCCATTTTGCCTGCACGGCGGGCATTGCCCCGCGAACGGGCGTTTACCGGATTACGAGCTTTTTGCCACGCGAAGGAACTGGGTAGATGAAACGGGCTAAGATCACGATCGTCGGAGCCGGCAATGTCGGGGCCACCTGTGCCCACTGGTGTGCGGCCTCCGAACTGGGAGACATTGTGCTGCTCGATATTCCCTCGACCGAAGGAATGCCGGCCGGCAAGGCACTCGATCTGATGCAGGCCTCGCCCATCTTCGGGTTCGATTCCAACGTGCTGGGCACGACGAATTACGACGACACAGCCGAAAGCGACGTGGTCGTCATCACCGCCGGCATTCCTCGCAAACCCGGCATGAGCCGCGACGATTTGCTCGGCACGAATGCCAAAATCATGGGTTCCGTGGCGGAACAAGTCAAACGCACCAGCCCCAACGCTGTCGTGATCGTGGTCAGCAACCCGCTCGACGCGATGGTGCAGCGCTGTTGGCAAGTGACCGGCTTTAGCAGCAGCCGCGTCATCGGTCAGGCGGGCGTGCTCGATACAGCCCGTTATCGCACGTTCTTGGCGATGGAATTGGGCGTGAGCGTTGAAGATATTTCGGCGCTGCTGATGGGCGGTCACGGCGATACGATGGTGCCGATGCCCAGTTGCACCACCGTCGGGGGCATTCCGATCACTCGGCTGCTGGCGAAGGACAAGCTCGACGCGATTGTCGATCGCACCCGCAAGGGCGGCGCAGAAATCGTCGGTCTGCTCAAGACCGGCAGCGCCTACTACGCTCCGGCGGCCGCCACCGCACAGATGGTCGAAGCGGTGGTCCGCGACAAGAAGCGGCTGATTCCCTGTGCCGCTTACTGCGACCGCGAGTACGGCGTCGGCGGCTATTACGTCGGCGTGCCGGTCATTCTTGGTTCGGGCGGCGTGGAAAAAATTATCGAGTTGGACCTCGATGCCGACGAACGGGCGGCGTTCCAAAAGAGCGTCGATGCCGTGAAAGAGCTGGTCAACACGATGGCCACGCTCACCAACGGCTAGTCGTCCCTACGGGGCGGGCCGGACAATTTGTCCGGTCCGCTCGATTCCTCTTGGGCCGGGCCGAGCCACTTCGTATACTGGCGGCCAGCTTCACCCGCAGCGCTGAAGTTGACACCTCGACAGTGCTCGGTTAGAGTCCGCACCTGGCGTTTGCTGCTCGCACGTTCCCTGCCTCGAACCCACAAGCGACGAAGCAGTCCGTGACGAACGTGGGACGCCAAATCGACTACGTCTTAGGGGCCATCCTGCTGATGTTTGTCGCCGCGTCCGGAGTGATGGATCGTTCGCCCTCCGGTTCCGCGGTTGCTTCCCCTGCTTGCTCCGCCCAGGCGGGCGCTGCGGCCGCATCCCTCCGCTTGGTGTCCGACGCGAAGCCGAGTTTGCCGGTCGCCTGGCAGCCGGCCGCGCCGCTTCGCCCGTGGAAGTATCTGGTGCTGCACCACAGCGCCACGGCGGGCGGAAGTGTGGCGGCGATCCATCGCGAGCATCGCCAGCGCCGCGACGCCGCCGGAAACGCTTGGCTCGGCATCGGCTACCATTTTGTCGTCGGCAATGGACAAGGCATGGCCGACGGGGCGGTCGAGCCGACCTTTCGCTGGCGCGGCCAACTGCAAGGTGCCCACGCGGGCGACCGGCGGCATAACGAGCAGGGCATCGGCATCTGCCTGATCGGCAATTTTGAGGAAGGTCCGCCCACGGCAAACCAAATTGCCGCGACCCAAAAACTCGTCGCGGCGCTTTGCGGCCCATTGCAGATCGCGCCGGACGCCGTGCTGCTTCATCGAGACATCGCGGCCACGGCCTGTCCGGGTCGTCATTTTTCGCTCAAATCAGTCGTCGCCGCGCCGGTCGCGGCCCCTGCCGAGCGTGGCCTGGCAGCCCGCACTGCTTCGCCACGCTTTTCCTTCCAGCCCCTTGGGACCGAACTGCCACTATGAATCGCCTTCAGTCGTCGCATGAGAGCTTGATTCCGGCCCCTCTGGAGCACGAATATTCGGTCGATCTGGCCCGCTATGCCTATAGCGGCGAGCAGCCCAATCACGCTCTGTTCGCCCCGATGCACTACGAGCGGAAGTACGCCTACCCGCTCGTCGTATGGCTGCACGGCCCCTCGGACAACGAGCGGCAACTGAAGCGCGTGATGCCGCTGGTGAGCATGCGGAACTATGTGGCGATTGCCGTGCGTGGCACCGTCGCCGATCAAGTCAAAGGGGGCTACCACTGGCAGCAGAGCGAGGAGCATATCTGGCTCGCCGAGCAGCGCGTGCTCGATGGGATCGAAATCGCCAAGGAAAAGTTCAACATTCACCCCGACCGCATTTTCCTGGCTGGGCTGGGCTGTGGCGGGACAATGGCTTTCCGCGTCGCGCTGAATCACCCCCGCCGCTTTGCCGGCGTCCTTTCGCTCGGCGGCGCGTTTCCCACCGGACTGCGTCCCTTGCAGCGTTTGAACGACACGCGCCATCTGCCGCTTTTTTTGGCGAGCGGCTGCCAAAGCGCTGCTTACCCACTCGCCCAAGTCTGCCAAGACTTGCGGCTCTTCCATTCGGCGGGCCTCTCGGTCAGCGTGCGGCAATACCCCTGCGGTGACGAGCTAACGACCGTGATGCTGGCGGACATGAACCGCTGGATGATGGAACTGGTCTGCCCTTCGAGCACGACTTGCTCGAAGTAAGTCACACCCAGCCGCGCTCAGATCCTGCGCAGGCGGCGGGAGTCCAGTGGCGGACATTCACATTCTGGATTCCCGCCTGCGCGGGAAGGACGTGTCTCGCTATCCCCCTGGTCCCTGATTACTGAAAGCTGACCGCTGAACGTGCATTGACAGCCCCGGCGGCTTTTCGGTACAAACCCGCCGCTTTTCTTCCGCGCCGTCGGCTGTGTGCTGGCAATTTGGGCAAGGATGCCTGCGCGCGGACCGAGCGTCGTGACTCGCTGCCGAGGGGAAAACAAGGACGTGGCCCCCGCCAAACAACCGCCGCCTGATGCGCGCCCCTCGCTGCGCGAGCGGCTGCGCGCCGTGCGTGGCTGGATCGCCGCGCATCGGCTCCGCGCCGCCCTGATCGGCGGCGGCAGCGGGCTACTTTTGGCCTGCCTCGTGCTCGGCGGCATCTCCTTCCTCATGCCTCGCGATGGCGGTGAGGAAGATGTAACGCTAGAGATGATCTACGCCGCGCTCGACGCGCGGGCGCTGGTCGAGACGGGCGAACTGGTCGACAAGCTGCGCAAGCACGAGGATCTCTCGCCCGAGCAGCTTGCCGCGCTGGCCTTTGCTCGCGGCGCGGCACTGGCCTACGAGACGGACGAGACGTGGGCGCCGGATAAAACACCGTCGTATCTACTCGCCGCACGCTATTTGGAAGAAGCCCGCGATCGCGGCTTTCCTGAAGGCCGCAAGGCCGAGGGGCTGTGGCTCCTGGCGCGCTGTCTGTATCTCAGCGGTCAATACCCCAGCAGCCGCCTGGCGCTCCACGAGGCGCTGCCGCTTCACCCTCGGCGGTCGGCCGCGATTCATCGGATGCTTGCCGGCGCATATCTCCGCGATGCCAATCCCGATCTGAAGCACGCGCTGGAGCACAACACGCTTCTTCTCGCCGAGAAGCGACTGACCAAGGAAGAAAGGCTCGAAGGCCAACTCGAACGGGCGCAGATTCTCTTTCGGCTCGGCCGGCTCGACGACTGCCGGGAACTGCTGATTGAGGTTCCCCACGACACGCCGCTCTATGGCGAAGTGATTTTGATGCGCGGGCGAATTGCACTCGAAGAAGCCCGCGCGATCAAAAAAAATCCTCAGCACGTCGGGGCGGGCGACGCGGTCCAGCAGGCGCAGCCAAAGTACGAGCGGGCGATTGAGCTCTTTCGGCAAGCGCAAGGGCTTGACACGCTCGCCTCCAACACCACGCGCAAAGCGATGTATCTGATCGGCGTCTGCTACGCCGAGACGGGCAAACTCCCGGCCGCCTACGAACAACTGGAGCGCACGCGCAAGCTCTATTACGAGTCGCCGGAAGGCTTGGCCGCCAGCCTCTGGGCGGCTGACCTGCTGCGACTGCTGCAACGTCACGACGAAGCGGTCAACGCCTATCTGCGGACCTTCGAAGCGGCCGGTAATCCGCGCTCTTTCAGCAACCCCTGGCTGACGCTCGACCAGTTTCGGCTGCGCATGCTGGCTGCGTATCAGGCATATTTCGACGCCGAGCAGTACGAGCAGGCGCTCCTGCTGCTCCAGCGCTTCCGGCCGATGTTCAGCCCTTACCGGGCCGCGGAACTCACTGGCCAAACCCAGCGCGGCTGGGCCGATTGGCTGGCGCGGCAAGCCGCCCAGGAGCCGGAGTTCGCCGCGCGAAAAACGCGGCGCGAGGCCGGCGTCCACTACCGCCGCGCCGGGCATACCTTTGCCCGACTCGCGCGAATGCGCATCGCCACGCGGAGCTATCCGGAGGATTTGTGGAATAGCGCGGACAATCTGCTGCGCGGCCAGGACTACAAGAACGCCACGCTCATCCTCCAAGAATACCTGAAAAACGAGTCCCGCAAGCGGCGGCCGTTGGCGTTGGTCGGCCTGGGCAAAGCGAAGCTGGCGACCGGCGATATCGAGGCGAGCGTCCGCGCCTTTAACGAATGTATCGAGTTCCATCCCCGCGATGCGGCCGTGTATGACGCCCGCTTCTGGTGCGCCAAGGCGCACATCGAGCTAGGTGAAACGGCAAAAGCCGAGCAACTGTTGCTGACCAACCTGCGCGGCGACACGCTCACCCCGGCCAGCCTTGAGTGGCGCGAGTCGCTCTTTGCACTCGGCCGTTTGCTGCACGCGGCCGAGCGCTATGAAGAAGCGATTCGCTATTTGGAAGAGGCCGTCGCGCGTTATCCCGACGACGACCAAGCGCTTGAAGGCTACTACCTCATCGGCGAGTGCTACCGCCATGCCGCGCTCGTGCCACAAGCCCGGCTGCGCGAGGCGACGA
>CAYZVT010000213.1:0-8260 GCA_964481585.1 uncultured Pirellulales bacterium | reverse complement strand
TGCGTGGGAGAGCGAAAATACCGACTAGCGCGCGCCGGCGTTTTCGGTAACGCCAGAGCGGCTATCCGGCCTGGAGGCCGCGGGCGAAAAGTGGTGCAACGCACGCGAGAAGGGAAAGGCAGTGCGCCCTAAACGCTGAAAGCTGACTGCTGAAAGCTAACGGCTCGATCACTCGGAGTCGGAGCGGAGGCGGTGGACGCCTCCTTTTTGCGAGCGCACCGTGACTTCGTAGGGGCCGGCGCCGCGCACGATCCAGCGGATGTAGGCCGGCTCGCGGGCGGAGAGATTTTTGATGCGCACCGTGCGCGGCTGCCGCTCTTGTTCGGTCGGGTCGTCAAAGAGCGGGCTGGTGGCGGTGAGCGCCGCGAGCACTTCGACCTTCTCCCCTGCGATCGAGACTAGATCGGGCGGCGTGATCTGGTGTTTCAGGTCGTGCGCCGAGTGGGTCGGGATGGGCTTGCGATTGACGATGACGGCCGTGACTTCGTGCAGGTCTTGCCCCAGCGGCCGCAGGTCGATCGACTGCACGCGGACGTGCGGCATCGCGTCGGCATGAAAGAGCGTGAAGGCCATGTTGCGGTGGCACTCTTCTTCGAGCATGAACGAAGGCGGCTGGCGGAGCCAGTTTTTCTTAAGGCCCCCGACTTCGACGCGGCCGTACTGCGGGTGATCGACCTCGTGCCACTCGACAAGGCCGTCGTTAAAAAGCAGATAACGGTTGAACTTCTGCCGATCCTCCTTGCTGCCAAAAAAGCCTCCCTCGGACGGTTTGTGAAACATGCTCTCCGGCGCGTGGAGTTCGCTGGTGAAGGCAAAGACGCCGCGCATGCCGTAGAACCAATCGAACTCCGCGCCGTGGCACTCGTAGAGTTCCTCGGCGGTGTTCATGTAGCGGTAGCCGGGCAGAAGCTGCTCGCCCTGCTTGCCAAGTTGGTCGTAAACCGCCACGTCGGCCGCAGGGACGACGGTGTTTTTGGCACCCGGCGCGCGGAGCAGCATGCCGCCGGCGTTGTGGTACGACTGGGCGCCGGCAAGGTTGGGATGGGCCAGAATGAAATTCGCCACCAGTCGGTTCTCAGGAATCGAGAACGGGTAGCGGTGCGCGCCATGCTGCACGCTCGGCGGCTGCCAGTTCCAGGCCCAATCGCGGTTGGGGTCGTAGTACCCATCGCCGTCTTCATTCACCCGTCCGTCGCCGTCGTTATCAAAACCTTCCTCGCCGAGCAGTCGGTAGCTGCCTTGCTCGCCGGTCTTGGCGGCAATCATTAGTTGGGGATACTCGGGATGGGGCTTATAGCGGCCGTTGGGATCGGCGATTCGCATTTGGGTAATGTGCGCGTCGCCGTCGAGATCGTCGGCGCGATCCTCATCGACCAGCCCATCGCGATCGTCGTCGACGGGGATTTGGCCCGAGCGGGGCGAGTGCGTCGAGTGCGGCTCGTACATGTGGGCGTCGCGCGAGTCGGGACTCATCATCGGCGCCAGATAAAACACCCGCTCATTCAAGAGCCGGGCAATTTCGGCGTTGTGATCCGCCATTTCGGTCAAATACCAGGCCGTGTAGAGCACGACTTCGACCGACTGAATCTCGTTGGCGTGTAGCCCGCCGTCGATCCAGAAGGCCGGCTTTTCGAGTTCCTGGCCTTGCTCAAAATTGGTAATCGTCAGCAGCCACATTTCCCGCCCCTGGTGCGACTTGCCCAGGCTTTGCAGCCGGCAGCGCTCTGGGAAGGCCCGCGCAAGCTGCTTGAGTAGCTGCGTTGCCTGGCGGTAGTCGTGGTAGCGGTTCCACTGGGCCGGGACGCGCGGGTTGGCGACCATGCCCGCCGGCTGGTACACCGGGCGCGGCGCTGCGGCGGCCGCCTGACTTGAAGGGCTAGCGAGTGCAACGAGCAGCAGCGTCGGGACGAGATACGCGAGCGGAAAGCGCATGCGGAGCCGGTTCCTCGGGGAGAGCAGCAAAGAGAGGGACTTGGCAATCGTAGGCAGCCTGGCCGCCGGCGTCCAACGCCCCTGGGTTACTGCTTCTTGTTTGTCCCCTTGGACTTTCGGGCGGGGGAGGGCACCTTCCAATGCTCCGACGGGACATGCGCCTCTTCCATGATCGCCGCGACGCGCTCCACAAGTTCGGGATGCTCGTCGGCGAGATCGTGGGCTTCGGCCAAATCGCTCTCGACGTGGTAAAGCTCGATCTCGCCGGTGAAGATCGGGCTGCGGACCGCCTTCCACTCGCCCAGGCGAACTGCCTGGGCCGGACGGCCTTCGTAGAATTCCCAGTACAGGTACTCGTGCTGCTTCTGCTTCTCGGGACTGCCCAGCAGCGTGGGCACGATGCTGATGCTGTGGATCTCCGACGGGGGCGTGGTGCCGGCCAGATCGGCGAAGGTCGCCATCATGTCACCGTGGTAGCTCACCAGATCGCTCGTGCTGCCGGCCTCGATCTTGCCGGGCCAGCGCACGATGAGCGGCACGCGAATGCCGCCGTCGTACAGGGCACGCTTGATGCCACGCAAGGGGCCGCTCGACTGAAAGAACTCGGGGCGGTTGCCCCCTTCGCGATGCGGGCCGTTGTCGGAGCTAAACAACACGATCGTGTTCTCGTCGAGGCCGTGCTTTTTCAGCCGCGCGAGCAACTCGCCAATCCCTCGGTCCATCCGCGTAATCATGGCCGCCTTCTTCTTCTCCGCCAGCGGCCAGTCCCTCTCGGCGTAGGGGCCAAGATCGGGGACTTCGTTTTCGCCGGCCTCATTGTTCGCGTGGGGAATCGTCAGCGCGAGGTAGAGGAAAAACCTGCGGTCTTTATTCTCGTCGAGGAACTCCAGCGCCTCGTGCATGAACAGGTCGTGCGAGTATTGCTTTTTGACCGTGGCCACGCCGTTGCCAAAGCGGCCTTCATCCGGCACCACATTTTCGAGCGGTACGCGCTGTTCGTTCCGCACCAGGAACGTGGGGTAGTAGTTGTGCGCATGGTGCTGATCGAGATAGCCAAAAAACTCGTCGAACCCTTGGCGGGTGGGCACCCCGCTTGAGCCTTCGTGTCCCAGCCCCCACTTGCCGACCAGCGCGTTGTAATAGCCAGCTTGTTTCAGCACTTCGGCCAGCGTCACATCGTCCGGCCGCAGATCTAGCTTGCTATTGCCGCGAATGAAGGCTTGGCCCAGGTGCTTGCCGGTCATGAGCACGCAGCGCGACGGCGCGCAGACGGTCGAGCCGGCATAGTGCTGCGTGAAGCGCATCCCCTCGCGCGCCATCCGATCGAGGTTGGGCGTCTTGATCTTTTCCTGGCCGTAGCAACCCAGTTCTCCGTAGCCCAGGTCGTCCGCCAAGATGTAAATGATATTCGGATCGTCTGCCGCATCGGCCGGCGCGGCCGCAAGGGAGAACACGAGCAAGCTGGCGAGCAGCGTCAAGTATGCAGGGGAACGCAGCATGGAGAGAATCTCTGGGACAGGGTTGAGAGCGGGTTTCCTTTACCGGGAGAGCCTTTTCGCCCGCGGCCCCAGGACGGGCAGCCGCGAGGCTCAGGTGGAAGTCGCACGAGGGCGGGAGGGGGAAAACTACTCTTGCGGCGGCCGGCTACGTCCGCTCTTGCGATACTCGTCGAGTAGCGCGGCGAGCGCTTCTACCTTCTCGCTCTGCTCGCTAAACAAATCGTTCTCCTCCGAAGGGTCTTCGGCCAGATTGTACAACTGCCCGGTGGGACCGCCTTCGGTCGGCTTGATCTTGTTCGGCTTACTGAATCCGCCCGAGCCGAGTCCTTCGACGAGCTTCCATGGACCTTTTCGGATGGCGAACATGCCACTGAACGAGTGATGCACGATCGCCTCGCGGAGCGGCTCGGTCGCCGTTTCGCCGAGTAGCACCGGCAGCAGATTGTAGCTGTCCTCGGCGGCATCCTGCGGGAGCGGAGCGCCGACGATCGCGGCGCACGTCGCCATCACATCGGTCAGGCAGCCAAGCTGGTCGCTTGTCGCCCCGGCTGCAACCTTGCCGGGCCAGCGGAGGAGAAACGGGACGCGGTGGCCGCCTTCCCAGATGTCAGCTTTTTGACCGCGCAGCTGGCCGCAGGCGCGGTGCCCATGTTTTTCGATGTCTTGCGGCGTCCAGTGCGCGCCGTTGTCGCTGGTAAACAGGATGAGCGTGTTTTGGGCGAGCTTGTTGCGATCGAGCGCCGCCAGCACCCGTCCCAGCGTGGCGTCCACTTGCGTGGCGAAGTCGCCATACTCGCCGGCTCGGCTGCGTCCGCGAAACTCTTCGGTCGGCAGCCAGGGCGTATGCGGGGCGGGGAGCGGGAAGTACAGGAAGAACGGACGCGCGGCGCCGGCCTGGCTGTCAATAAATTGTTCGGCCCGCTCGGTTAGCTTCGGCAATACTTCTTCGTGTTTGAAGTCCGGCGCAATCGCCCCGCCGCGCCAAAGCACGCCCCGTCGCGGATGCGTGGACGGAGTCGTTTCGGTGGCCGGCTGCACGACTCGATCATCTTCGAGATACACATACGGCGGCATATCGAGCGATGCCGCAATGCCGAAGAACGTGTCAAACCCAACCGTCACCGGCCCCGGCCGCAGCGGCTCGTCGTAGGGCCTCTTGGGACGACCGTCGCCCAGGCCGAGATGCCATTTGCCGATGCAGGCGGTCGTGTAGCCGTGGTCCTTGAGCAGTTGCGCGACCGTCAGGCGATCCGGCTCAATCAAGGCCGCCGAATAACCATCGAGCACGCCGCGCTTCAGCCGCGTCCGCCAGCAGTAACGCCCCGTCAGCAGCCCGTAGCGCGTCGGCGTGCAGACCGACGACGGGGTGTGCATGTCGGTCAGCCGCATCCCCTCGCGCGCCAGCCGGTCGAGATGTGGGGTAGGAACGTGCGAATCGGGGTTGTAGCAGCCCGGATCGCCATAGCCCATATCGTCGGCCAAGACGATGATGATGTTCGGCGCGGAGGCTTTTTCCGCCGCGCTGGCGGGGGTCGCGGCGAGCGATGCCAACGATGTAAACGCAAGCAGCGCAGCTAGCCGTCGAAAGAAGCGCAGTAGCACCGAAGATCGCGACGGCTTCGCCGCCTTGCCCATGCCTTGCATCGCGTTACTCCGTTGGAGTTGCAGTTTGCCAGCGAGTAAAGGTTAAGTATGGATGCCCGGCGCGCGCGGGTCAACCGAACCGGCTTGGCGGAGCACTCCCGCCTTGCGCTTCACCCGCTACGGAGCCTTGGGCGGTGAAGCGGCATTCGCCTGCTTCGGCTTGTAGGCGGGATTTTTCTCGGTGGGGACCGGTGCCTTTAGCTCCGCGCGCCACTTTTTCAGCAGGCTCAAAAGCTGCTCGGCCCGCTCCGGCTCGGCCTGGGCGAGATTGTGCTGCTCGCCCAGATCATCGGCGAGGTTGTAAAGTTCGAGCCGGCCATCTTCAAAATGCTCGATCAACTTCCAATCCCCCTGCCGCACGGCTCCCGAGGGGCGGATGCGGAAGGGATCTTCGCTCCGATGGTACGCCTGAAGGTAGGCCGGGAAGTGCCAAAAAATCGCCTCGCGCTCAAAACCGCCGCTGCCGGTCAGCAGCGGCATGAGCGAGCGCCCGTCGAGCGGTTGGTCGGGCGTGGCGGCGGCAGCCGCTTCGAGCAGCGTGGGGTAAAAGTCGAGGCTGATGATCGGCTCGTCGCAGCGGCTTCCCGGGGCGATCTTGCCCGGCCAGCTTACGACGCACGGCACGCGCACGCCTCCTTCGTAAAGCATCCCTTTCACACCGCGCAGGGGGTGCATCGTCGTCACGCGGCCGAAGCCGCCGTTGTCGGAAGTGAAGATGACGAGCGTGTTCTCGCGCAGTTTAAGCTGGTCGAGCTTCGCCAGAATCCGGCCCACGCTCTGGTCGAGGCTTTCGACCATCGCGGCATAGACCGGATCGTTCTGCCCATCGCTGGCTTCCTTTTCGCGGTACTTGGCGATCAGCTCCTCCTTGGCCTGAATCGGGCTATGCACGGCGTAGTGCGGCAGATAGAGAAAGAACGGCCGCTCGTGGTGCTCGTCGAGAAAGCGCAGCGCTTCGTCGGTGAGCCGGTCGGTGAGGAATTCGCCTTTCGGGCCGTTGGGCAGTTTCGGGTTCTTGTAGGGACTAAAATAACCGCCGGGGGGCGAGCCGTAGTGGCTGCCGGCGATGTTAATATCAAAACCCTGCTTGCGCGGATCGCGGCCCAGGTGCCACTTGCCGATATGGGCCGACACATAGCCCGCCGCCTGGAGCGCTTCGGCCAGCGTGATGATCTCGGTGTCGAGATCTTCCCGGTTCGGAGTTGGAATCAGCTTGCGCTGGGCGGACGATCCGCGTGCGGAGGTTCCCACGGTGTAGACGCCGTGGCGCGGCGTGTACTGCCCCGACATCAAGCACGCCCGCGTCGGAGCGCAGTTCCCCGCGTTCGCGTAGGCACTCGTAAAGACCATCCCCTCGCGCGCCAGCCGGTCGAGGTTCGGCGTCTCGTAGTACGTGCTCCCCTGAAAGCCCACATCCCGCCAGCCGAGATCGTCGGCCAGGATCAGCACGATGTTGGGTGCATCGGCAAGTAGCTCGTTGTCCGGCTGAATAGACAGAAAGGCGGCCCAGGTGATCAGGACGAGTGTCGCAATCCTGGGTAGTTGAGGAGCGGGGAATCGGGCGGGGCAGGTTGCCCGGCGAGGGGACGGAGCGAGCATGAGGGCCTCTCTCTTAGGTACGGCAGGGCAGCCAGAGTGTGAGCTGCCAAAACGAGCCTCCTCAGTATCATCCGTGTGCCACGGCAGGTCAAATCTCGCCCTTTTCTCCTCAGAGATCGCGGTCATGGGAGGCGCTCGACGGGCGCGGCGGGAACGAGGGAGCCGGCCTACTGCTCGCCGAGTCGATGACCCGTCAAGAGAATCTCTCGGGCGGCGTAGCCGTGGTTCGAGCCGACTTCCACCTCGACGATGCGCGTGGGCAGATCATAGGCACCGTGGCGTGCATATTGATGCAGGCACTGCTGCGACGATTGAAGCGTTCCTTTGTCCGCCTCCCACACCGTTACGCCAAACGCAGAAGGAAGGTACTTTTGCTCATCATTCCAAGTCACATCGAGCACGGTGACGGTGAAGCGGGTGGGGCCGGCGGCGCGGTTGACCTGCCGCACCACGTTGTCGCGGATGCGGTAGACGCTCCCCATGCCGTCCCCTTTCAGACGGATTTTTCTTCCCAAGGGGTGCTGACGATCGTCGTCGACGTATTCCGCTTCGTCCGATAAGGAGCCATCGGGCATGCGGTGCATGACGAGCGAGCGGAGATGCCGCGACGCCCAGCGTCGCGCTTCGTCGGAGCCTTCGCCTTCCAGTTGCAGCTCAAAGCGTCCGCGCGCGTCGATCTCCACTTTCCCCAGGAACTGCTTGCCATCGAGCGTCACCACCAGGTCTGCCGCGAAGCCGGGAAAGTCGTTCCACACCGCACGCGCCGCGCGTGCTTGGGCGAGAAGTTCGCTGGCCGACGGCTGCGCTTCGGCGGCCGTGTTCGCTTGGGGCAGGTCCAGCGTCAACGTGGCGTAGTGCCCCACCTCGTCATACTGCTTCCCGTGGTGCGTGCCGGCCTGGTCGGCTTTGGTGTGGGAAACGAGTAGCGCGTAGCGTCCCGGCTGGGGCGCGTCGAGACGCACTCGTCCCTGAGTATCGGTCTGCAACGGCCGCTCTTGCTCGTCCGGTCCGTGGAGCGTCACTTCCGCATCGGCGAGCGGCTTCCCCTGCCAGAGCACTTGGAACTGCAACGCTCCCGCCGCGATCTGGGGCACGATGTCGAGTCGCAGCTTCTTGCTGGGCTGCGTGGCGCTCAATGCCTCGGCGGAACTCGCCGCAACCGATTTGGCGTAATAGAACAACCGGGTCTTATGATACAGCCCATAGTCGCAAGTCAGCTCAACCACCGCCGGCTGGCCGGGCAGCGCGGTTTCCAACCACGCCACGTCGTCTTGCTCCTGGCGGGTCGTTTTCAGCGGCGTCCGCTCGCCATCGGCATCGACCTGGACGAGTTGACTATGCCCGATCTTATCGATCAAATGCGCCGCGCCGGCGGTCGGTTGTTCCTCAAAGTAAACGCGCGCCACCGGCTGTCCGCCATCGCTGACGACCGCGATCCAGATAAAGTGCGCCCAGCAAGAGTTTGCCCCGAGGCCGACTAGGGCCAGAGCCGTCAACAAAGTTCGCATCGTGAGAATCCCTTAGGGTGAGCGGAGAGGAATCGAGTGGACGATCAAATTGGGTGAAATCTAAGGATCCAAGGCATG
>CAYZVT010000212.1:0-8263 GCA_964481585.1 uncultured Pirellulales bacterium | reverse complement strand
CGTCCCCCGTCCCTCGTCCCTCGTCCCTCATCCCCTGGAACCTACGAAAGCCGGCCGCGGGCGTCGACCAGGATCGTATGCAGCGCTTCGCCGCCGGTGTCCCAGTAGATGCGGTCCTGCAAGTTGATGCATGGGCAGACGTGATTGGGAATGATCGAAAGCTGCTCGCCAATTTTCGGCGGCGGCGAGCAGGCCGAAACGTCAATCTGACCGTGCTCCTCACTCAACCGCGTCACGACCGCCTCCGGGTACTCCGCGACATAGCCATAGCCGCTCTCGGGTGCGGGCACGCATCGATCGGAGCTGAGCGTTTTGCTTCCCGCGTCGATCACCACTTGCCCCGGTACGGCATTGCTTACGACCGTGCACACCACGCGCGCGGCGCAGTCGTCCAGAGAGCAAAAACCGCCGCGCACGGTGTTCATGTCGTTGAACAGGTACGTGCCCGGGCGGATCTCGGTCAGTTCAGGAAACAGGTGCGAGTTGAACGCCGTGGGCGTTGAGCCGCCGGAGACGATGGCCGCTTCCAGACCATGCTCATCCCAGCGATCGAGCGCGGCGTTGATCGAATCGGCAACCTCCGCCAGTGCTGGTTCCTGCTCGTCGGGCGGCAGCCAGATGTGCCCAGGATAAAAAAAGAGCCCATCGAGCCTCAAGCCCGCCGCGCCGTCGATATACTGCGCCAGCGCCAGCGACTCCTCGGGCGTCTGCACGCCGGTGCGATGCAGGCCCACATCCAAATCGACCAGCACGCCCAGCGTCGTCGCGGCCGCACAGGCTGCGCGGGAGAGGGCTTCGGCCGCCGCGCGCGAATCGACCGCCACGCGCACCGTCTTATGCATTGCCAACCGCGCCAGCCGCGCCGTGCGGGGCCGGTCGAGCGCGGGAAAAGCCAGGAGCAGATCGTCCGCGACGCGGGCAAAAACCTCCGCTTCGCCGACCTTGGCGACCGTCACGCCGATCGCCCCTAGCTCAAGCTGGAGTTGGGCGAGCACCTGCGACTTGTGCGTCTTAGCATGCGGCCGCAGCTCAAGCTCATGCTCGCGGGCGTACTCGGCCAGCCGCAGCGCGTTGCGCTGCACGATCGTGCTGTCGAGAACCAGATAGGGCGTGGCAAGCAGGTTTTCCATAGGCGAGGCATTGTCCCCCGCCCGCAGCCAAGCGTCAACCGTCCGTCGAGCGGCTTACTTCCCGATACAAAACCGGCTAAAGATGCGGTCGAGCACATCGTCGGTGTAGACGGCCCCGACGACCTTGCCAAGCTGTTCGAGAGCAAAGCGAATTTCGGCGGCGACGAGTTCTTCGCCACTGTCGGCTTCGGCGAGCGCGCAGGCCGTGGCGAGCGTATCGGCCGCCAGTCGCAGGCTCTCGCCGCACCGCGCGGCGGTGCCGGCCACCACACCGGTTTCTTCCTGTGCCGCGGCGAACGCGGCAATCGCCGCGCGCAGTTCGTCGAGTCCATGTCCCGTGCGGCTGCTGGTTTCCACCGCCCGCTGGAGTAAATCGGTGCGGCGCGGCAGATCGGTTTTGGTGAGCACGACTAGCTGTGACTCCGGCGCCGCAAGCTGGTCTTGCTCCCAAGCGGTGAGCGGACGCGAGGCGTCGAGGCAGAGCAGCCGCACCTGCGCTTGCTGGTGCTGCTGGCGGGTCATGGCCTGCGCGGCAGCGGCGAGCGAGTGCTCGACTTTTGCCGGCTCGGCTCCGGCGGTGTCGATTAGCTCGCAATCCAGCCCCGCCAGTTCGACGCGGGCGGTGAGGTAGTCGCGCGTCGTGCCCGGCGAGTCCGAGACGAGCGCGCTGGCATCGCCAGCGAGCACATTAAAAAGACTGCTCTTGCCGGCGTTCGGCGCGCCGACGAGGACGACACGCAGACGAGTGGCCGACTCGCCGCGCGACTCCATCTGCCGCGTGAGGCGGCGCACGAGTTGTTCGGCGTCGGCAAGCTGCGACTGGAGCTGGTGCGTGGCGATAAACTCGATGTCTTCTTCGACAAAATCAAGCCCGGCTTCCAGGTGGGCGAGCAGATCGAGCAACTGCTCGCGCAGCGCGGCGAGGGGACTGGATAGCCCTCCGGCAAGCTGGGCCAGCGCGGTTTGCAACTGTGCGTCGCTACGGGCGTCGATCACGCCGAGCACGGCTTCGGCCTGCGTCAAGTCGAGTTGCCCGGCCAAAAACGCGCGGAGCGTGAACTCGCCCGGCTCGGCCAAGCGTGCGCCGGCCGCGCAGACCGCGCGGAGCACGGCGTCGAGTAGCGGCGGCGAGCCGAAGGTGTGTAGTTCGGCGACCGGCTGACGGGTGTAACTGCGCTGGCCCGGCCACAGGTAAAGCTCGGCCGGCAATTCGGCACCGCCCGGCAGGCGAAAGATTCCCTCGACGACCTGCGGCGCGCCGAGCGTGATCAGGTCCGTCTCCGCCAAGGGATGAAAGTTTGTGCCCAGACAAGAAGTGACTTGCGGCCCGCTAAGCCGCACGATGCCGCGTGCCGCCCCACCCGGAGCGCTGGAGACGGCGGCGATCGTGTCGTCAAGCGATACGGTCACGACGGGTTCGATTCTCAATTGTGGCGGCAGACGTCATTCCCGCGCAGGTGGGAATCCAGACCCTCCGCTTTGCCCACTGGATTCCCGCCTGCGCGGGAATGCCCCCCTGAAACATCGGCTCTTTTTATTTTTGCTTCCGTTTGGTCCGCCCGCTGCGGCGTTTGCCGTTGGAATTGGCCTGCGAGCGCGGTTCGGCCTTGGCCGGCTCGGCCGGGGTAGCAGCGAGTTGGGCTTGGGCTTTGGGGAGGAACTTTCGTTCGGCCATGCCCCACAGGGTGGAGGCGATAAAGTACAGGCACAGCCCGCTGGCGACTTTGTAGAACATCAGGCCGATGAAGACCATCATGTACTGCATCATCTTCTGTTGCAGCGCCGCTTGCTCATCGGCCGGCGGCGGCATGAACATCTTCTGCTGCCCGATAAAGAGCGCCACCGTCACCAGCGGCAACACGTTGAAGTAGGGGCCGAACATATCGACCACAAAGCCGGGCATGAAGCCGGTCCAGTCAAAGAGCATGTCCGGTGCGGCCAAATTCGAGCACCAGCGGATCGCTTCGCCAAAGAGCGGCGCTTGCCGCAGCTCGACATCGACCATCAGCGCCCGGTAAAGCCCCAGAAAAATCGGCAACTGGACGAACATCAGCAGACAGCCGCCCATCGGGTTGTAGTTGTTCTTGCGGAACAGCTCGCGCTGGGCTTGGGTGCGTTTTTCGAGGTCTTTGTACTTCTCCTGAATCTTTTTGATCTCGGGCTGCAACTGCTGCATCTTGACCATGTTCAGCGCCTGCTTGCGACTGAGCGGGAACATCAGCCCCCGCACAAGCACCGTCAACAGAATGATCGCGATGCCGTAGTTGTGCACATAGTTGTAGAAGAAGTGCAGCACGCCGAGCATGACCTTGGAGACGACGGCCCAGATCGGCCAGCCGTAGTAGACCAGCCCATCGAGGTTGTACAGATCGCTTTCGCCCTGCCCATACTCGGCCAGCAGGTCGGGCCGCTTCGGTCCGGCAAAGAGCGTGAAGCTCTGCGCCAGCGGCGCGCCGCCGGGGGCGAGCGTGTGCGGCGCGCTGGTGACGCGGAAGGTGATGTTCACCAGCCGCGGGTCTTCCGTTTCATCCGGCTCTGGGCCGATCACGATGCCGCGTGCTTCTTGAAACCAGACCTCATCGAGCGTCTTCATGCGCGGGATCATGACCGACGAGAAGTACTGCGCATCGACGCCGATATACATCAGCGGCGCGGCCCCAAACGGCTCGACGTCCTCTTCGACGATCGACGAGGGGCTAAACATCACCGGGTCTTGGTCGAGGTACTGCGCGACCAGATCGCGGTGCCCGACGCCGCCAAAGAAGTTGCGGCCGATCTTGCTCGCGTACCACCAGCCCTCGGTCGGCAGGCCGGTTGGCCCATCGAGCTGGTAGGCGACCGTTTGCGGCGCGGTGCCGGTGTTGCGGATTTCAATGTCCATCACCAGATGGTAGGCGGGCCAGTCGACGTTCGGCCGCGCTTCGGGCGGCACCTCGGCCACGCGGAAGCGTTTGATCGCTTCCAGCCCACGCGGCAGCGCGTGGCGAAAGACGACCTGCTCTTGCGTGTGCTCGACGACCTCCCAGTTTTCGGTGAGCATCTCGATGCCGGCCAATTCGGCGGCGTCCTCGGCGAGTTTGGTCTCGCCCAGCTGCGCGAGCGTCATCAGGTACGACGGCGGATCGACGAACTCCGGCGGCAGTTCGGCGTCGCGTTCGCGCAGATTGCGCCGTTCGGGGCCCATCACGTCGAGCGGGTTCCAGCGCAGCTCGGCGGAAAGCGCAAGCGGCTGGCCGTCGCGCACGACGCCCAGCACGACCGTCTGCCCCGGCTTGGTCGCAGCCAGCGCCCGATCGAGTTCGGCGGGCGTGTTGATCTCGACCTCGCCAATGCGCACCAGCACGTCTCCGGCCTTCAGTCCCGCCTCGTCGGCCGGGGTGCCGGGGCCGACGACTTGGACGCGAACGCCGCTTTCGCCCTCGGCGGGGATCGCGTGCAGATGGCCCAGATAGCCGGTGCGGTCATGCAGTTCGGTATAGCGGGGGCTGGCCAGTTCCAGCCGCCGCAGCGCGGCCCCTTCGTTGGTAAAGGTGGCCAGCAGGCGGTAGGGACTGGCCGGATCGAGCGAGCCGATCGCCAGCCACTGCTGCTCCACCTGAACCGGCGGCTCCGCCTGGTCCGTCTCCGGCGGCGGCACGGCAGCGGCTTTTTCGTCAGCAAGCGGTTCGCCCGCCTCGTCCGTCCGCTGGGGGGCAGCCACGGGAGGCTCAGCGTCTGGATCGGCCTGGGCAACCTTCTCTTGATCGACGACCGGCGGCTTTTCCGGGGCCTCCCAGAGCATCGTGCTGAGGACGGCATTGAGCGTCAGCACAAGAAACGCCAGGACCAAAAAGCCGACAAAACGTTTTTCCACGATAGTTAGATCCTTCACCTCGTCGCCTGCGGCCCACCCTGCTGGGCGAAAGCCGGAGCTGACGTCTTACGTTAATCGAGAAACTGGCCCATGTTATGTATTCTCCCCCCGAAGTCCGTTCTTGCAATGCCTATCCGCGCCGCGTGCCTTGCGAGTGCGGCGGTGCGAAACGCCCGGCAAAGCGCTGGCTTGCAAGGGCAGCAGGCGAAGCGGTTCGCGCTAGGTAGCAGGGCAGCGTCGTGTACCGGGCTGAAAGCCGCCTTCTCGCAGCCCCAACGGGGCCGAACTCGAAAGCCCAGGGCGAAAGGAAACGACAGGCGCAAGAATCGAAGGGGTCAGAGCGTTGGAGTTGAAAAAAGCCCAACGGGCCGTCACGCGAGGGTTCGGGGGTAGCGGCCCGGTGGGCCTTCATGAGCGCTGTTGGTTTTTCCATCCCTGTTTGTCGCGTCCCGCTTCTCCAGGGCTGCGCCTTGGGCTATCGCATTTCGCCGCGTTGGGGCGAGCAGGAGGTGTCCGCGTGGGGACGAGAAGGAGACGAAGGTACGAGAGCAGGCCAACGGGCGCTACACTTCAATGGAATGCGCCGCTAGCGGCCCTCTTTCAGCCGGTCGCCGAGAAAATTATCCAAATCCGGCTCGTCGTAGATTTTTTGGGCCGTGATGTTGAAGTCATACTCGACCCGGCGGAAGGTGACTTTGTTGTCTTCCAGGATCACGTAGCAGCTTCGGCTGTCGCCGTCGCGCGGCTGTCCGACCGAGCCGACGTTGATCATCACCTTGCCTTCGCCCAATTTGTATTCGTAGCCGATTTCGTCGGGGGCCAGATAGGTCATGTCCTCGGTGAACACGCCCGGCACATGCGTATGGCCTTGGAAGCAGTAATGCTGAACAAGGCTAAAAATCTTTTCCATCTTCCGCTGATTGTAGCAGTCTTCGGGGAAGACGTACTCGTTGAGCGGATTGCGAGCACTGCCGTGGACGAACAAAAAGTCCCCTTCGCGGACGCAGCGCGGTAGCTCGCCCAAAAAATCCCAGCGGCGGGCGTTGTCCTCCGGATTGCCGCGTGGGCTTTCCAGTTGTTCGCGTGTCCAGAAGATGGCACGCTCGGCTCCGCTATTGAATCCTTCGGGGTCGAACAGCGCGCCTTGGTCGTGATTGCCGAGGATGCAGGCGTTGCACTGCATGACCAGATCGATGCACTCGCGGGGATTCGGCCCATAGCCGAT
This sequence comes from uncultured Pirellulales bacterium, assembly GCA_964481585.1. Lineage (GTDB taxonomy): Bacteria > Planctomycetota > Planctomycetia > Pirellulales > CAYZVT01 > CAYZVT01. Next base: position 2,055 of record CAYZVT010000212.1, on the reverse strand, counting down.
AATATCGCCCAGACAGTAAATCTCGGAAACCTCGTGCCGCCGGATGTCTTCCAGAACGGCTTCGAGTCCTTCGAGGTTGCTGTGGATATCGCTGATGAGTGCTCGTTTCAAGGCGCTGGCTCGCTCTCAACTCAAAAGGCCGGGGCGCTTGCGCGAGAACCTGCGACGCCCGCTCCGCCATGATTCGGGTGAGGCCGCTGCGCAGGGGGGAAACCCCAGTCGTAAAACCGAAAATCTCATGCAGTCTAAGTGGCTCCAGAAGGCGGGTCAAGCCGCTTTGGCCTTGCCTAAGTCGCCCTCGTCAGACAATTTAAACTCTATCGCCTGCTGAGTCGGCCAGCGCCGGCCGAAGCCCCAAAGTCGTCCCAGGGAGTCGCCGGAGCGTGAGGATTTTAGCACTTGAAACGACCGAACGGCTCGCCACGGTCGCCGCGCTTTGCGAGGGGAAGCTGCTCGCCGAAGCGGCAATTCGCCCCGGCGAGCGCAGTGCCCAGGGGCTGGCCCCGGCACTAAAACAGGTGTTGCAGCAGGCCCTCTGGCAGCCGCGCGAGGTGGAGCTGGTGGCCGTCGCCTCGGGGCCAGGGTCGTTCACCGGGCTGCGCGTGGGGGTGACGACGGCCAAAACGTTTGCCTACGCCGTGGGAGCCGAAGTGCTCGGCGTCAATACGCTCGAAGTGATCGCCCGCCGCGCTCCGGCCGAGGTGAGCGCCTTGGCCGTGGCGCTCGACGCGCAGCGGCAACAGGTTTTTGCGGCCGAATTTCGCCGGGATGAGACGGGACAGTTTCAGTGGCACCAGCCGACGCAGGTGGTGGATCAGCAGCAGTGGCTCGCCTCGCTACGGCCGCCGCTCGCCGTAAGCGGGCCGGTGCTGGCGAAGTTGCGAAGCGCGGTGCCAGCGGGGGTGACCGTGCTGGATGCGTCACGGTGGACTGCGACCGCCGCCGCCGTCGGGGCGGTCGCGCTGCGGCACTACAGGGCCGGCGCGCGAAGCGACCTGTGGCAGCTTGCGCCGAACTACTTTCGGGAAAGCGCGGCCGAAGAAAAATGGCGCGCGCGGCAGCCGCCCGGCTAGCGCCAATCCACCATCCACAATTCAAAATCCCCGCTCCCGCCTGCGCGGGAAGGACGGGGAGCGCGAGGCGACTACGGGCTAACTCGCATAGGCGCCGTAGTCGCTCGCCGGGCTGCCCGGCCGCAGATGAAAGTCTCCGGCCGCCGCGTTGATGAACTGCGGATCGACGCCATAAACGCCGCCCGTCTCGGCTGACGGCAGCGAGAGCTTGCTGCGCTGCGGCGCGTTGATGCAGTACCACCAGTTCTCCGCAAAGGTGAACGTCTGCGGCGCGGTATAGTTGCCCGCGTTCACTGCCGACACACCATCGGTCGAACGGAAGGCGATGATGTTCCCGGTGAACACGCCGCCCTGCGTCGGCAGGAAGCCCCAGGCCCGCTGCTCCTGCAGGACGCGCATCACCCAGTCTTTCGGTTCGTAGAACGTATTGAAGCGGACGACGGAGGAGCTGTCGGTGTTGACAAAGGCGATCGGCGCTTGAGACCCAATGAATACGTTGTGCTCCACGGTGATCTTGGTCGCCTCAAAACTGCCCGGCGGCTGGGGCCGGAATTGGTGCAGTCCGGTGATCCCGCCGAGCTGGACGGCCCGCGTGCCGGCATGGTCGAAGCGATTGTGGCGAATGAGGATTTCGCTGCTTCCGCCCTTGGCCTGAATGCCGGTATGACCGCGATAGTCGCCGTGGCGAATCGTGGAGTTCTCGATCACGCCCCGGTGCGAACCGACCATGTCGATGCCCGTGCCTCCGCCGGTGCCCCAGTACTCGACGGTGGTGTTGGTGATGCGGAAATCGGTGACGCCAGCTAGTTTGATCCCGTCTTGGTTTCCGCTGGAGCCGATGTTGCGGACGAGGAGCCCCGAGAGCGTGATGTGGTGGGACGGCGAGCCGTAGCTTCCATTGTCATCGATGTTGATGCCGTTGGCGTTGGCCCGTTCGATAATCAGGTTGGTCACCAGCGTAGTCGCATGCACTAGCTGACTC
>CAYZVT010000211.1:0-8307 GCA_964481585.1 uncultured Pirellulales bacterium | reverse complement strand
GAGCATCTCGAAGAATGTATGGTGGTAGGCCGTGCGGCCGACATTTTCGATGTCGCCCGTCCGCAGACACTTTTGGCAAGTCGTCGCCCGCGTGAATTCGAGCTTCACCTTCCCCAGAAAATGGTCCTTGAACTGGTTCATGCCCGCCGGCGTGAACAGCACCGACGGGTCCCACGTCGGCACCAGCACGTCGCTCGGGCGGCGGGTGTGGCCTTTGGACTGATAGAACGAGAGATACTTTTCGCGCAGCTCGTCGGTTTTCATAACGCTCGTCATGCTCAAAACTAGGCGGAACTCCGCCGCCGGCAATCGGCGCAGGCAGCGTAGAATCGTTCAAATATAACGGGCTGCGGCAGTTGGGACTAGGCGAGCGGGAGCGGTGGGGATCGGGGGCCGGGGAAAGGGGCGGGCTACGAGCGGCGAGCCAGGGCCTGCGGCTTGCAGCCCTCCCTCCGCTTTCAACTGCGGGGCGCAATGAGGCGCTTTGGGGCGCTTTTTCATGGTCTCGTTTGGCTCGTTCGGCGCAAGTTCTGCCCGCCGTTACACTTGCCCCAATCGCATGCTCGCCGTGATGAGGCGCAGCGCCCCGTGACCAGGGCAAAATCGCGTTGCGAACGCGGAAAAAGCGGACTTTTTACGCGAGCCAACTGTCCCACGGCTCTGGGGATTTTGCACGGTGGATGGTGGAGCGCCGCGCCGGCAATCGTTCGCAACCTACCACGCCGCGGGGCGAGATCAAGACTTTGCCCTGCTCGGCAGCGCGAGCCTGGCGGAAGTGTCACTTTCGCCCTCCGCCGCCAGGCCGGCTTTCCGCTTTCCGCTTTCCGCTTTCCGCTTTCCGCCCTCTCAGTCGCTCGGCACGGTGCGCCAGGGCTGCTGGTCGTCGGGCAGGTTGATCCGCACGCGGACCGGGCCGGCGGCGCTGGCGGTCGCGGCGTAGAAGTCGGCCGGATCGCTCACGCGCTGTCGGCCGAGATGGGTCAAGAATTGATGCTTGCGCAAGCCCGCCTTCCAGGCGGGGCTGCCTTCAACCACGTCGGTAATCGCGACACAGCCTTCCAGGTCGATCTCGCTCATTTTCTGCCGGTAGATTTCCGGCGGCAGCGCCGTGGGATGATCGACCGTGATCCCGCGCCAAGGAGCGGGCCGATTGGTGACGATCTTCTCGCCCCGGACCGGGAACTTGGCCAGCTTCACTTCGATCTTCCGTGTCTCGCGGCTGCGGCGAACGGTCAGTTCCACCGGCGTCGACGCCGGCAGTTTGCCGACTTCGAGCACCAAGCCGGCCGCGTCATAAACCGGCACCGCGTTGACGTGCGTGATAATGTCGCCCGGTGTAAGCCCAACCCGCGCGGCGGGCGTGCCGTCGAGCACGACGCCGACGCGCAAGCCCTGCTCGCCTTGCCGCAATTCGTCGGGGTGCAAATTCTCTGGCTCGACGCCGAGCAAGCCGTACTCCACTTCGCGGCCTTCTTTGAGCGTGTCGATCACGCGGCGAAACGTGGCGTCGATTGGCACTGCGTAGCCGGCCGCCGTTTCGTAACCGGCCGTGGCGGCGACCGCCGTGGTAAGCCCGATCATTTCGCCCCGCAGGTTAATCAGCGCTCCGCCGCTGGTGCCGAGATTGAGCTTGGCGTCGGTCTGGATCAGCGTGCCGAAGTGGTGCAAGGTCGGCTTGCCTGCCGAGGGACCTTCCTCGTCGCTGACCGGCAGCGGCCCTGCCTTGCGGGCGAGATTGGCGACGATCCCCCAGCTGGCACTCGCCTGCCCATCGCGGGCAATGCCGTAGGGATTGCCCAGCGCGATGACGATCTGCCCCTTGCGCAAGGTGCCGGCATCGCCGAAGGTGATGGGCGACAGATCGTTCGCATTGATTTGCAGCACGGCCAGATCGCTGCGCGGATCAGCGCCGACGATTTTTGCCCGGTAGGTGCGGCGATCGGAGGTCGTGACCCAGTGCTCCAGCCCGCGCAGCACATGGTACTGCGTCAGGATGAGTCCCCGGCGGTCGATGACCACGCCGGTGCCGTACTCGGTGGGGATAAAGTCGGGGTCGGTCGGATGCTTGCTCTGCGCATCCCCGCGAAAGCGGAACGAGTCGGGCCGCAGCCCCGGCACGGCCATCGCCTGCTCGTCCGTAATCGAAGCGATGGCCACGACCGATTTTTCGGTGCGTGCGATCGCATCCACCAGCACCTGCTCGATCGCGGCGGCGAGCGCCAAGCCCGACGGCTCGGCCTGCTGCGCCGCAGCCGGCGCGGCGAAGGCAGCTAGCGCAAGGAGCAAAAAAAAGAGCGGCCAACCGACGGGATTGCCGGTGGGAATCCGGCACGGTTGCCGCTCGTGGAGACGTTTCATCTGCAAAGCCCTCCGCGAAAGCCGTCACCGGCCAGAGGGCTTGTTCCTCACCTCCGCGGCCCGCTTGGGAGGCCGGCCGCGGAGTGGGAGTGGAGCCATAATTGGCCGTGGGTTATTCGTCGCCGTTGGATTCGGCGGCAGGAGCCTCGTCGCCCTGGGTGAGCACGTGCCCGCCAGCAGCGAGAATCTTCTCCCGCAGTTCTTCGGCGACCTTCGGGTCATCTTTGAGGAACTGACGCGCTTTTTCCCGCCCTTGGCCCAGCGGCACTTCTCCGTAGCGGAACCAAGCGCCGCTGCGCTGCACGAGCTTTTGGGCCATCGCCAGATCGAGAATATCCCCTTCGTAGCTGATGCCTGCATCGTGCATCATATCAAATTCCGCCACGCGGAACGGCGGGGCGACCTTGTTTTTGACCACTTTCGCCCGCACCCGCTGGCCGACGACGTCTTCGCCATCTTTGAGCTGGCCGATCCGCCGCACATCCACCCGGCAGGAAGCATAGAACTTCAACGCCCGGCCGCCCGGCGTCGTCTCGGGGCTGCCGAACATCACGCCGATCTTTTCGCGGATCTGGTTGATGAAGATCACCGTCGTCTTGGCTTTGCTGATCGCGCCGGTCAGCTTCCGCATCGCCTGGCTCATCAGCCGGGCTTGCAGCCCGACGTGCGAATCGCCCATCTCGCCGTCCAATTCCTTCTGAGGAACCAGAGCCGCCACCGAGTCGACCACGATAATATCGACGGCGTTGGACTTAATGAGCATTTCGGTAATGTGCATCGCCTCTTCGCCACTGCTGGGCTGCGAGACGAGCAGCGTCTCTAGCTCCACGCCGAGCTTTTTGGCCCAGCTGGGGTCGAGGGCGTGTTCGGCGTCGATAAACGCCGCAATGCCGCCGCGGCGCTGGGATTGCGCCACCGCATGCAGTGCTAGCGTCGTTTTCCCGCTCGACTCGGGGCCATAGACCTCGATGATGCGGCCGGAGGGGAAGCCCATGCCGCCCAGCGCCATGTCGAGCGAGAGGCTCCCGGTCGAGACGCCCTGGATCTGGACCGCTTTTTCGCTGCCCAAGGGCATAATCGCCCCTTGGCCGAACTGCTTCTCGATCTGGGCCACCGTGTTCTTCAGATCGGCGTTGCGGTCTAAGACCGACGGGACGTCGGCGGTGCCCTCTGTTTTGGCCGGGGCCGCGGCTTTTTGCTTCTTTGCCATGCGATGATTGGGGCTGGTGGCGGTGACCATGGGAAAGCGCCTTCCTTTATGCTACAGAACTTTACGACTTGCAAGCGGCCATTGAGAACCGGCACCGACTCCCCAAAGACGCGAGCGGCGGGGCCACACCGACAAGTGTACGCTTGAATAGTGTATCGACGTACAGCGGTCGCTTCAAGAGGAGAATTGCCAAAAAGGCGGAGGGCGGAAGGGGGAAGGCGGACGGGGGGCTGCGAGCTACGGGCTACAAGCTGTAGGCAGTAAACCGTAGGCTGTGGCTTGCGGCTTGTGGCCTTTCCCCCATCTCTCTACCTACCGCGCGAGCGCGCTCGCATTACATGCCACTTGGCAACTAGATGTCAAGTGGTAAAATTCTTTTGGCGAGTGCGCAGAATGCGAATCGATCAAATCATCTGGGATCTAACCGACGAGCCAGAGGGCAACGTGCAGCACATCGCCCCAGCATGGCCTGAGCATTGAGGAGGTGGAAGACGTTTTGTTAGGCGCTACCGAAGTGTTTGCCAGCGTGTCATCAGGCCGGCCGATCGTCTTCGGGTTCGCTAACACGGGCAAATACTTGGCGGTCGTGTTCGATGTTGTGGACGAAGCGCCGCTGTCGGTTTATCCCGTCACGGCCTACGAGACCGAGCCTTAAAGGAAACCTGTCATGGCGAAGCGAGTCACGCGCACCAGGCGTTTGTCTTCGGAGGAGGCGGCGCGTCTGCGAGCGGCACGGGGCGAGTTTGCCCAGCGCCCGGACAAGCGGCGTTTGCTCGAATCGGGCGAGTACGTTGGCCCAATGGCGATCGGAGAATATCTTGCCTGGCGCAAGGGCGCGGGCGAAGCTCCACTGGCCCGGCAACTGCAAGCCGCGCTCTCTGCCTGTGGGCAGTCGGTCTACGCGATCAGCAAGGCCAGCGGCGTATCGGCTCCGGTTATCCAGCGTTTTCTCTCCGGCGAACGCGGCATCACGCTCGATACCGCCGGGCGTCTCGCGGCCTACTTGGGACTAGCACTGCTGCCCGATCCCCAGCAGACGAAGTGACGCCGGAAGGCTGCGGACTACAAGCTGTAGGCTGTAAGCTATAGGTCGTGTAGCATCGAGCCTGTAGCTCGCAGCCTGTAGCTCGCGGCTCGCAGCTACTCCCCCTCCAGCCGCAGGCGGCCGATGGCCTCGTAGCGCGGGCCTTCTTTGCTTAGCTCGCTGGAAAAGAGCACCACTTCGTCGGCGACCATCGGGCCGGCGGAGAAGTCGGCGTTTTGTTGGAGCAGTTGCGCGAGCGCGCGCATGTTCTTCGTGCTGCGGACGCGGCCGAAGGTCAGGTGGGGCGTGAAGCGGCGCTGTTCGCGGTTGAAGCCCAGCTCGGCGAGCGCCAGTTCGATCGCGTCGTACAGGGCGACCATCGGCTCGCTCCCCTCGCTCGCCCCGATCCAGAGCGTGCGCGGCCGCTCGATGTTGGGAAAAGCCCCGACGTGCTCGACCATCAGATCGATCGGGGCGGTCTGCGCGGCGATCCGCGCCAGACGGCGGCAGATCTCGGCGCTGTCGGTGACTTCGACTTCGCCCAGAAACTTGAGCGTCCAATGCAAATTCTCCGGCTCGACCCATTTCACGTCCGCCCCGGCCGGTCGCAACCGATCGGCCAGCCGCATCACCTGATGCTGAATCTCTTCGGGCGTTTCCATCGCAATGAACGTGCGCAGTCGAGCCACGGCGGCAAACTCCTTTTTCGGTCTAAGGTTCGCCTCATTATAGGGCGACTCGCTCGCTCCGCGACAGCAGGGGTGCCACTGCTGGCTCGCCCAGCAGTGCCCTCAACCGACCGTCGGCTGCCGCTGAAGTGTTGTAGCGGCCATGCGAAACCGGGAAAGCCAGGGGAGCTTGCTCGCCACCTCGTTCCAGGGCAAAACGGATCCGCCGGGCAACGCTCACCTAGAGCACTGCTGGACAAGCCAGCAGTGGCACCCGGCGATGCCGACGCAAAAAAATGGCGTCCTCAGCATCGTGGAAATAATCTCGTAGAGCATCGCCGAAAGCTAAGACAAAGACACTCATCTCCAGCGCACCGCCGCCGGTCCCACGATCCGAGCCGGTACGCGCCCCAGCGGTCGCCTTCTGCTCAAGGAGACTTGCGATGCGATTCTCTTTCCCGGCCCTTTGCGCGCTGAGCCTGTCGCTCGTCTCTCTAACGGGCGCGACGCGCGCGGCCGAGTTGCACGCCGACGGCCGCGAGCTGTTTTTGCGCGAATGGGAAGTTCGCTCCCCCAACGAGCTGCAAGGCGACGGGCTGGGGCCGATGTTCAACGCCCGTTCGTGCATCGCCTGCCATCACCTCGGCGGCATCGGCGGCGCGGGGCCGAACGAAGCGAACGTCGATATGTTGAGCATCCTCTTGCCCGCAGAACGCCGCAATGCGCAGCGTGCCCAGCGGCTGCGGCTCTTTGCCTCGCGCGTGCATCCGGCCTTTGAGACGAGCACCAACATCGTGCTCCACCGCTTCTCGACGCGCGAGGAGTACGAAGCGTGGCGGGCCGGCTTTTTTCCGTCCGGCAACGAGGGCTCGCTGAAGCTGTACGAAACCGGGCGACGCGTCGCCACCGAGCGCGACCCGGAGACGGGTGACATCAAGATCGGAGGTCTCAAATTCCGCATCACGCAGCGCAACACGCCGGCGCTGTTCGGCGCGGCGCTGCTGGAACAGATTGACGAAGCCGCGCTTGAGCGCGTCGCGGCCGAGCAGCGGGAGCGCACGGAGACCATTCGCGGCCGTGTCGCGCCGCGCGTGGGCCGCTACGGCTGGCGGGGACAGATTTCGACGCTCCGCGAGTTCGTCGTCGGCGCGTGCGCCAACGAAGTGGGGCTGGAAACGGAAAACGCCAAACAAGCGATGAACCCGTATCAGCCCGACTATCAAAACGCGTACTCCGATATGTACGACCACGAGGTCGAGGCGCTCACCGCGTTCATCGCCCAGTTGCGTCCGCCGAAGCAGATCACGCCCGAGGACCCCGACCAGCGGCGGGCCTGGGAGCATGGCGAGTACCTTTTCCGCGAAGCCAAGTGCGCCGATTGCCACCGGCCGCAACTGGCGCATGTGGTCGGCATCTACAGCGATTTGTTGCTGCACGACCTGGGACCAAGGCTGAGCGACCCGATCCCCGCGCCATCGCGATTCTCCGCATCGCAGGCGAACTACTACGGCTCGGGCTTTTTGGCCGACAGCAGCGACACCCGGCAGCGGCTGTGGCGCACGCCGCCGCTCTGGGGCGTGCGCGACTCGGCTCCCTATCTGCACGACGGCCGCGCCGCCACGCTCGCCGAAGCCATTGCCGCCCACGGCGGCGAAGCCCAAATCTCCGCCGACGCGTTCGCCGACTTGGAACCGCACGAGCAGGAGAGCTTGGTGATGTATGTGGAGTCGCTGGGAGCGCCGGAGTGAGTGAAAGGCGGAAGGCGGAGGGCGGAAAATCAAAAGCGGAAAGCGGAAAGCGGAAAGCCGGCTACGGGCTGGGTATGACAGTCGCGGCCCGTAGCTCGCAGCTTGTAGCTTATAGCCTATCGCTTACGGCCCCCAGCCTCTAAAACGTCAGCATCCGCTGGTACTGCTTGAGGCGCTCGTCGAGATCGGGACGCTTTAGCTCCTTCAGGCGATCCAATGAAAAGTCTTCGACGTTGTAGCTGGCGGTGACGGTGCCGTAGGCCATCGCTTTTTTGAGCGTGGGCGGGTCGAAGTCGTCTTGCTCGGCGAGGTAGCCCATCATGCCGCCGGCGAAGCTGTCCCCCGCCCCGGTCGGATCGACGACGCGCTCGGTCGGGAAGGCAGGCATCACGAATGTCTCGTGTTCGCTAAAGAACATCGCGCCGTGTTCGCCTTTTTTGAGGATCACGAACTTCGGCCCCATCTCGCGGACCTTGTGCCCAGCCCGCACGAGGTTTTCGTCGTCGGCCAGAAGCTGTGCTTCGCTGTCATTGAGCATCAGCCCATCGACGCGGCGGAGGAGTTGCTTTAGCTCGTCGTGCTGGATGTTGATCCACAGGTCCATCGTGTCGGCGACGACCAAGCGCGGCTCGCGCACCTGGTCGAGCACCTTCATCTGCACGACCGGCGAGCCGTTGGCGAGAAACACGAAGCGGCTCTGTTTGAACGGTTCGGGCAAGGCCGGATCGAAATGCTCAAAGACGTTCAGATGCACTTCGAGCGTGTCGCGGTCGTTCATGTTCGGCTGGTACTTGCCCCGCCAGCGAAAGGTCTTGCCGCCGTCGATGACTTGCAGGCCGGCGGTGTCGATCTTCCGGCTCTGCAAAAGCTCGGTGTGAGCCGCAGGCCAATCTTCGCCCACGACGCCCACTAGCCGGACCTCGGTAAAAAAGCTGGCGGCGTACGAAAAGTGAACCGCCGATCCGCCGAGCACGTTTTCGCGCGTGGCGGTGGGAGTCTCGACACTATCGAGCGCGACCGAACCGACGACGACCAAAGGCATAATCACCTCGTCCGTTTCCTGAAGATCCAACAACCGAAAGGGCCGATTATGCCCCGCCGCTCGCCGCCACGCAAGGCAGCGGGTAGCGGTCAGCCGTCAGCGGTCAGCAATCAGCAATCAGCAGGAACGTCCTTCCCGCGAAAGCGGGAATCCAGGCCGAGCGGCTCAGCCCCGCAGCATCGGGGGCTTCCGCTCTCGCGGTGCGCCCCCGCCACCCGGCCCCTTTTCCGCTTTCCGCTTTTACTCCGCCTTCCGCC
>CAYZVT010000210.1:0-8333 GCA_964481585.1 uncultured Pirellulales bacterium | reverse complement strand
GAGGCCCTGTGGTTCCTGATCTCGCCAAAGACAGGGGAACCGCAGGGCTCTTTTTGTTTACGCTCCATCGCTCACGCGGCCTTCTTCTCCTCCTCATTCAGTCGCCGCAACATCTTCTCAGCTTCCGCTCTTGTGACGTCCCCCCATTCAATCGCTTCCGCAAGCAAGGCCATCGAAAGCTCTTCATCGAATTCGACGCCCTTATCTGGCACGACGCGGAACCGTGCGAATTGGGCGAACCACCGGCACGCCTCGTCCATCGCCTTACCTCCTATCGCAAAAGCTCGCTTCGCTGGGGCGGCGTTGTTTTCGCCCTAGCCAAGCTGTTCCTGTCCCTACGCTAGTGATACGGGCGACCAGGGGCCTCATTGCCGGCCCCCTGGACCCCCGCTAGCCTCTCTCTGTTCCGGCCTGCAAGCTGCTACCAGCCATACCCGAAACAACGATCTCTTCGTGCTTCTGCGGCGGTCGCTTTATTTCGAGCTTGCAGCCGTGGTTAATACTTCCGTAAGCCGCGTTTGGAGTAGTCGAGGCCGAACCAAACGACGCCGGGATCGTCCTCCGCATCCTCTGGGGAAAGTGCTCCCGCGCGAGCCGCCGCCTTATCGTCCTCGGATGCCGCTGCGCCGAGCTTCCCAAAGAACACGCACCCGGCTTGACTGCGGCGGCCCAGCAATCGAGCTTTGCCTTTGTAATCCGGTTCTCCCTGGATCAAATGCTCCAAGCATCCTTCCACCATTCCCTGAATGAGCTGGTTCATGCTGATGCCCGACGCGGACGCGGCCTGCGACAGTCGGCGATGCACGTCGCCATCCAAGCGCAGATGCAGGCTTACCTTGTCGCTGGGCACAGTACCGCCCTCTGTTTTGGCGGCCTTTTTCTTTGCCATCGTTCGATTCCTCCTGTTCGTTATCGGCCACACAATGGCCAACTAGTGGTACTATATACGGTACATCGGCTGTACCGCCAATAGCACATCACATGGTCTATCACAAAGAGGAGGTTTTCCCCGCCTTTTGTAGTGCCGACGGCTGCCCGCGTTTTTCGAGCAAGTGGCCGTCTAGCGTTCAACCGCCGTCCCGCTGGAGCCAAATTAGCGACTCGAAATCAGGTGCCGGGAAACCGGTTGGGGGTTCGAGTCCCCTGCCCTCCGCTCTGCTCTAAACCACGCCCCCGCCAAGAGTTGCGGGGCGTGTCTTTTGCGCCGCGAGTGCTGAAAACAGGCCCAGTTTTGGCCGCCGTGTAGCCACTTTGGCCGCGGTTACTGGATGGACGCCCCAGAACGGTAGTGGGCGATCTGAACGCCTCCTGGGAAGACGTGGCCGGTCAGCGGCGGACGCGGGGCGACGGGTTGGGCGATAAAGCGCACTTGGTAGGTGCCGAGACGCGTTGGGGACGCGAGCCGCTTGCACCACGGCTGCCAACAGCGCCTGGACCTCGCCGACCGACAGCACGGTCGGCAGCCTTCGTCCGCGACGCGCCCGCACCGTCTGGGACATTTCCTCCAGATCGGTGCGGAGCACCTCGCGGAAGAACAGCAGCACGGCGCTAAAGGCTTGGTTCTGGGTCGAAGCACTGACGCGTTCGACCATCGCCAGGCGGGTCAAGAAGGCTTTAACCTCTTCGCAGGTCGGCTCGCCCTCGCAGTGAGTGTCGCGTCGGTAGTTCAAGAATCGCCGCGTCCACTGCAGATAAGTTTTTTCGGTGCGCCGCGCGTAATGCCGCAATCGCATGGCCTCCCGCAAGCGGGTCAGCCGCGCGGCGTCATCGAGCAGCTCAGGGGCGGGACCGTCTTCGCGCGGGCCCGCGCTGGCGGCTCGGTACTGATAGCGGTAAATCCGCACGGCATCGGCCGCTTGCTGGATTTGCCAGGGCTTGGAGCCGAGACGATTGCCGATTTCGCTCAGAAACAGATCGAGCGTTTGCTCAAACGTGAAGCCCGGATGGGCTTGCGCGAAGGTGAGAAATTCCCTGACCCAGCGAACCAGATGCGGGCGCTGGGGCGGCGGCGCCAAATCCTTCTCGCGCAGGAAGTTATCGTATCCCGTGAGTACCTCCTGCCAAGCGTCGCCATCGCGGGGCATAACGGGACTCCCTGATTATGCGCCAAGTCGCATAAACACGATATTCCGGGCTAAAGGTAATCAAACCACCTTGCCGGAGGGTGTCAAGTGCGTCAAAATGGCTGGAGCAGAATGTGTTTTCAACCCCGTGCCGCCAACCTGGACTGCCAGCACGACAGTTCGTTCCGGCAAAAGGTAGTCGGCGGATAATAAGAAGTTCGTGCAATTAGAAAGATGCCGAGTCCAGATACGCTAAAAGTCGGAGACCGCGTTCGATTCATCTCGCTTCCCGATGAATGGAACGAACCCAGTTACGGAATCCATCCGGACTCGGTCTCATTCATGAAGCGAATGCTCAAACGTGCTACTCCCGTGCGTGTAACGATGATCGACGAATTTGGTACTCCCTGGATTGATGCAGTTACAATTGAACGCGGGAAGCGACACTACCACAGCTGGGCGATTACGGAGGAAACTGGTTGGCGTAAAATCGAGCCACGGAAAAGACGAAAAGCGAAGACTGATTGATTGTTGGTAAAGATGGGGCGATCCAAGAAAAGCACGAACCAAGCGATGCACCCCCAGTCGCGGAGCCGTGCGTTTTGACAATGGACAATCCTTCGCCGCGACGGGGTGATCGCGGACGTTAGGCCGCTATGCCACATCCATCCGCAACGCAGGTCATGGACGAACTCATCACCGAGCTTGCCGATCGCGGTGGAGTTCGGGAGCGTGTGATTCAGGAGCATGTCGGTAGCATTGAGCATCCAGCACCTGATGGCGGCATTCATGACCGAGCGGACGCTGCGGTTCAGGAGTTGCGGCGCAGTTGGGGGCCGACGGCCGATCCACATTGGGTCGATGGCATCGTGCCAGGTCGCGGACAGCAGGCGAGTGAGGCAGAGTTCGATGGCTACTTCGCGCTGTTTCATCGCGACGGATTTTGGGGCTACGTGCGTGTGCGCGTGCCGGAGACCGATACACCCGAGCGAGCTTACAAGCGGCTTGTCTTCGGAGTTGCGAGAGACACGACATGACAACGCGGCCTAACCATGCGCTGCAGCCAACAGCCGCCCCGCATTCCGTTCCAGAGGTCACGGCAGTTCGTGAGCGCACCGTGCGCTCCACCGTCGCCCTCCGGCGGCTGTGGCTGAGCTTCATCCGTTCGCCGACAATGACCACTTCACGCAAGCCGCAAACACACGACGCCTTCTCCATTTACGGCCGTAGCTACCTTGTGACCCTCGGGTTGACGTTTGCTGCGGCGGCGAGCGTGCTTGTTTGGTACGACGGTGGCGCAGAGGCCGACGCATGGCCGTGGTGGGCCCTGCCGCTCATTGCGGTGCTTATGGTAGCTGGCGTGGCGCTCATACTGTTCGGGCTTTTCGGCCCCTCGACAAAAATGGAGGCATGGGCCGAAGTTCTGTCCCGTCACGAGGCCAGCTTGATCATCATGGTTCTGGCTTATCCCGTGTATCTGTTCCTTTCGCCTTTTTATGGACGGCGCTAGGTGCTGGAGTCGCCGGAAACAGCACGGCGTGTCCGCCTGTCCGGCCTCAAGCCGACGCGTGCAGAAGGCGGCGAACCAGCCAATGCACGTGAGTCCTCGACAGACGGTTCGCTGCGGCTCCAACTCACCCGCTCGGACCACGTGATTGTTACCGTTAGCGGTTGGGGTCCTCCTTGGATGTCACAGCGCGAGCCTCGTCTGACTCGTTTGTGCTGAACGGCGTGTCGATCACCGAAGCGATCGCGCCAGCAGCCATTCATCAACTGTTGGGTGAGCCCTCGCGAATTCATGCGGCCGGCCCGCCAGCGCCACACGGGCATCGAAACAACCAAATTCACGTGTACGACGCCCTCGGTTTGTATTTCGATGAGCACCACCACACTCGGTCGCTAACCGGCGTGAGTTTTGTATTCTGGCCCGAAGAAGAAGGGTTTCCGTTCACCCCGACAAAGGCGTTCTCGGGTAAGTTGATGTTGGGCGATTATGAAATCCCGGTGGAGGCTTCTGAAAAGCAAGTCGTCGCGGACTGCGGATTGCCTTTCAGACGAATGCTTCCCGGTATTTGGGATCTGCCTGGAACGATTCACTTGGGGCTTGATACAAAAGGCGCAAAGCTGAATACAGGCCGGCGCAGTTCGTCAAAGCGCCTGGTGAGTGTGAGCGTAGGTTGGCCGCACGATCCGCGGGCTCAACCGCTAACCGCCGGTTGAAGTTGACCGGGGCCGCAGTTGTTCAAGGCACGACGTTCCCTCGCGATCGCGGCCCCGGCAACTTAACCGGAACGTTATGCGATTGATCCTATGACTGTCGAACAAGAACGATCCGAGCCCCAGACTACACACCCACGCAACCTGATTGTGGAGATCTCTGGCGCCATCGTTTCAATGGTAATCGGTGCATTCCTTGGACTCATGACCGGCGGAAATGGGCTCGGCTACGTGAGCTTCGTGGTATTGTGTGCGTTCATAGGCTGGATACGCTGGGCGCGGCGCAGGCAGTCACTGGTGGTGACCCTTGGACTTGTGTGTTGCTCGTGATTGTGTGGTGGCCATTCGGATTGATAGTGCGCGAATGGGGCCGGGGGCAGTACTGAATGCGAGAAAGCACATAACGATCCGATGAACGCAAGCCGCCGATGATGGCGCGCCCGCACAACAACTACATTGCGGCGGCCCGGTGATGCGTAACGTTATCCGACTGAAGAACCCATGACCGAACACGACCCCTTCAACGAACCCGAAACCGCACATCCGCGTGCACGCGAGTTGATGCGTGAGCCGCTGTTCTGGAACTGTGTTGACGAGTCTACGCCATTCGGGAGCGACGAAGGAAATGACGCCTACTACGAGTGGCGTTCTTGGCGGGAATCGCATCCCGGCTCATCACTGACTGATTGCTTCAGCTGGATTCTGAATGGCCAACTTTGCGACTTCGCACTCGACTACGAGTCCGACGATTGGGATCCATTTACGCTCGACACCACGATCATTGCCACCGGACTTGGCCAGGTGATGGACGAGGGAACAATCGACGACGACGCCAAGCCATTTCTTGACATTGCGATCCAACGGCAACGTATCCCTGGGGCGGGTCCATACGACACACTTTCGCTAGACGCGATCGAACGCGTCGTACGAGATGCTTGACTAAAAACGGCAGATAACTACGCCGTGAACCGGAGCGGCGAAGTCGGGCGTTTTGACAATGGAAAATCTTTCGTCGCCGCCCCGTTACCGCCGTCGTTCTGCCATTAGACAATCCATCAGCTCCGTGAATGCAATCGAAGCCAGTACGGGCGGGACGAACGCGCCTGGTGCAAGTGCGGACGAAGATTCTCAAGCAGAACGACGTGGTCGCGCGGGGCCTGCGCGAGCGGTTTCAGCAGTCGGGCGTGACGGGGGTGAGCCTCGTTTCCAGCCCCGGTTCCGGCAAGACGGCGTATCTGGAACGGACGTTGACGATGCTCCAGACCCGCTCCCGCGTCGCGGCGTTGGTCGGCGATTTGGCTACGGAAAACGACGCCGCGCGGCTCGCGCGCTTGGGAGCACCGGTGCGGCAGATCGCCTCGGGAACCGTGTGTCATCTGGAAGCCGAGATGGTCGCCACGGCGCTCGCGGGGTGGGATTTGGAGCAACTCGACTATCTGTTCCTCGAAAACGTCGGCAATCTGGTCTGCCCTGCGACCTACGATCTGGGCGCGGTCCTGCGGCTGGTGCTGTTCTCGGTCACCGAAGGCGAGGACAAGCCGCGTAAGTACCCCACGATCTTCAACACCGCGGACGTGGCGGTCATCACCAAAACCGATCTTGCCGCCGCCGTCGAGTTCGACCGCGCGGTCGCCCATGCGAGCATTGAGGCGGTGCGGCCGGGCATGCGCGTGCTCGAACTGTCCGCCAAAAAACCGGCCAGGGGCTAGACGACTGGCTCGGCCTTTTGGAGACCTGCCGCGCCGCATCCCGCGCGGCATTGCCGGCGGTTGCCGCCGGCGCAGAGATTCGCTAAACAATCGCCACGGCGCTACCGATTCTCAGGAGAACTCCCCATGCACCTGCCCGACAACCTACTGCATCCGGCAACCGCTTGGACCACCACCGCCCTTTCCGCCGGAGCGCTCGGCTACGCCGCGCTCCGCGTTCGCAGCGAACTGCCGCGTCCCAAGATTCCACTCGCCGCGGCGGTGACGGCGCTCGTGTTCGCCGCGCAAATGTTCAACTTCCCTGTCTCGGACGCGGCCTCGGGCCATCTGCTTGGCGGTGTGCTCGCCGCTGTGGTTCTTGGCCCTTGGTCCGCGCTTCTGTGCATGGGGCTAGTGCTGCTCGTGCAGGGCTGCGTGTTTGGCGATGGCGGAATCACCGCGCTCGGCGCGAATCTGCTCAACATGGGAATCGTGAGTTGCCTCATCGCCGGAGTGGCCGCCCGCGCGGCGCGCGGGCGCGGCGCGCGGGCACAGGTGGCAAGCTCGGGAGCCGCCGCGTGGCTCGCCATCGTTCTCGGCGCGGCCTTGGCGTCCTTCGAGCTGGCTTTCGGAACGCACACGCCAGTCGGAGCACTGCTCGCGGCAATGCTGCCGGTCCACGCGCTGATTGGGCTTGGCGAAGCCGCCGTCACTGCGCTGGCCGTTGGGCTGTTGCTCGCGTACCGGCCCGACTTGCTGCATCTCTCGCTGCGGTCGAAGGCAGTTCCCGTTTCCGATCGCGCGGCGGGACGGTGGGGCGCGGCAGGGGCGCTGGCGCTAGCGCTTGTCGCCGCGCCGCTGGCCTCGTCGATGCCCGACGGGCTGGAATGGTCGCTCGCGCAGCTTCATGTCACGTACGATGCCGCCACGGCGATGCCCGCCCCGCTTGCCGACTACGGCCTGCCCGGTGTGAGTGCCGCGTGGGGCACCGCACTGGCCGGCACGCTCGGTGTCGCGCTGGTCTTCGCGGCGGCAATGCTCATCTTCAGCCGACCGAGCAAAAGGCACGCTCCAGCATAGACCGCGCCGCCAACCCTGCCGGGGGCTTCCGCTCCTCGCGGTGCGCCCCCGCCACCCGCTGCCGGCGTGGACCCCACTAACGCGGCCGCACGTTAGGCGAGAAGGTCGTGGATCACGTTGCCGGCGACGTCGGTGAGGCGGAAGTCGCGGCCGCTGTAGCGGTAGGTGAGCTTTTCGTGGTCCATGCCCAGCAGGTGCAGGATCGTGGCGTGCAGATCGTTGACGCTCACGCGGTCGGTGACGGCCTCGTTGCCGATCTCGTCGGTTTCGCCGTAGGAGGTGCCCCCTTTAACCCCGCCGCCGGCAAACCAGAAGGTGTTGGCATTGGGGTTGTGGTCGCGGCCGGGCTTTTCGCCTTTTTGAGCCACTGCGCCGCGGCCGAACTCGCCGCCCCAGATCACGAGCGTATCGTCGAGCAAGCCGCGCTGCTGCAAATCAGCCAAGAGGCCCGCGATTGGCTTATCGGTCTCGCCGGCGAACTGGGAGTGATTGCCGAAGATGTCCATATGCCCATCCCAGCTACGCTGGTTCTCCATGCCGCCGGAATAAATCTGCACGAAACGGACGCCCCGTTCGAGCATCCGGCGGCTGATAAGGCACTGGGCGGCGAAGTGTTTGCACTTGGCGTCGTCGAGGCCGTAGAGCTTATGGATGTGCTCCGGCTCGCTGTCGATGTCCATCGCCTCGGGCGCGGCGAACTGCATCCGGTAGGCCAACTCGAAGGACTCGATCCGCGCGGCGAGTTCTTTCTCGGCCGGGTGCTGCTCCAGATGATGCTGGCCGAGCTGGGCGATCAGGTCGAGCATCGCGCGCTGCTGCGGATCGGCCATTGCTTTGGGGCGGCGGAGGTTCTCGATCGGCTCGCCTTGCGGACGCAGGTGGGTTCCCTGATAGACGCTCGGGAGAAAGCCGCTCCCCCAGTTCTGCGCGTGTCCTTTCGGCAGGCCGCGGTTGAGCGGATCGCTCATCACGACGAAGGCCGGCAGGTTTTGGTTTTCGCTTCCCAGCCCGTACGTGACCCACGAGCCGACGCAGGGAAAGCCCATCCGCCGCATACCGGTGTTCATCATGAACAGGGCAGGACTATGGTTGTTGCTCTTGGTGTAGCCCGAATGGACGAAGGCCATCTTGTCGACATGCTGCGCCAGATGCGGAAAGATTTCCGACACCCATTTGCCGCACTCGCCATGCTGCTTGAACTTGAAGGGGGACTTCATCAGCGCGCCGACCTGGTCGGGAAAGAACCCGGTTGTGGCGTCATAACCCTTGAGCGGCTTGCCGTGGA
>CAYZVT010000209.1:0-8413 GCA_964481585.1 uncultured Pirellulales bacterium | reverse complement strand
CGAGCAGTTTCTCGCCCTGCTGAGCAAGCACGAGCGGCGGATGTACGCGCTAATCCTGGCCCTCGTGCCCGACTGGGCGGCGGCGGAGGACATTGCCCAGGAGGTGCGGCTGCTGCTGTGGCGCGAGTTCGACCGCTACGATCCGAGCAAGGATTTTGGCGCCTGGTGCCGCACGATTGCCTACTACCAAGTGCTTGCCCACCGCAAGAAGAAGGACCGCCGGCTGCCGGCGCTGAGCCTCGAATTTTGCGAAGCCGTGGCGGACGAGATGGCCGAACAGCCGGACTTGCAACTGGAACGGATGCGGGCTCTCGGCCAATGTCTGCACAAACTTCCCGAGGTCAACCGTCGGCTGCTGATGCGGTACTACTCGGGCAAGGAGACGCTCCGCGACATCGCCGCGCAACTGAATGAATCGTTCGACGCCGTGCGGCAGCGCGTGCTCCGCAGCCGCAAAACCGTCGCCAGGTGCGTCCAGCGCACGCTTCGCCAGTCGAGCTAAACGCAGGGGAGTACGCCAGTGCCGCAGCGATCGGCCGCAGACGAAGTCTACGACTTGGCGGAAGCGCTCTTTAGCGGCGAGTTTTCCCCTGCGCAGGTCGCACGTCTCGACGCGCTGGTGCGTGGCGATGCTCACGCTCGCCACGCGTATCTTCAGTACATCGAGGACTCGCTGCTGCTCCGTATCTGGGCGGGCGAAGAAGCGGAAACACCGCTGCCGGAATTGCCGGAGATTCCTGCTCCGCAGCCGGAGCAGCGCGCCGCGGTTCGTCGAGCGCACGCTGCGCCGGATGAAGCGCTTGCGCCACGGCCCCCCGCCACGCTTTGGGCGGGAGTGAGCGGCCTGCTAGGGCAGCCGATTGTTTTCGCGCTCGTGACGGCGCTGGTCGCGCTGCCGGCTCTGGTCGTGGTGCTGCTGATCTTTGTCGCGCCTCGGCCCGCCGTGGTGCAGAGAGTCGAGACGCCGTTGAAGGCAGCCGCGGAGGTCGTGGCCCGACTTGGACGCACGCACAGCGCCCGCTGGGCTGACCATGCGACTCCCTATGCCGCAGGCGACGTCTTGCAGCGCGGGCAGGAACTCGACTTGGCCGAAGGGCTGGTGGAAGTTGTCTTCACGAGCGGAGCCGAGGTCATTCTGCAAGGCCCGGCCAAGCTTCGCCTCGCGGCGAGCGACGGCAGCCGACTGAGCTATGGCACCCTCACGGCGAGCGTTTCCCCGGCGGCGCGCGGGTTTTGGATCGACACGCCCCACTCGCGCCTCGTCGATCTCGGCACCCGGTTCGGCATGAAGCTCGCCCAGGACGGGGCCTGTGAAGTGACCGTCTTTGAAGGGGCCGTCCAACTGGTCGCCCACGGGCGCGGCGAACCGCAACGGCTCACGACGGGGCAGACGGCCATCGCTGAACCCGTCGCGCCTGGCCGGACCGTCTGGAAAACGGCCAAGGCCGCGTCGCAGCCGTTCCCTCAGGAGTGGCCGAGCGACACGCCGCTCATCACCGACGTCCATTCCAACAACTCGAACAACTACCGCGTCGTGCCCGGCGGACTTCAGGAAGATGCCCTCGCCTTCACCGGACGCGCGCACCAGTGGAACGGCATCGACGCATCGGGCATGCCGCGCTATCTGCTCGGCGCGGACTACGTGCAGACTTGGGGCGGCGAGAAAAAAGCAACACGGGTTACGGTTCACCTGACGGTCACGCGGCCGGCGACGCTGTACCTCTTCTACCGCGTCGGACAGCCGACGCCGCCCTGGCTGGAACAGTTCTTCACGAACACCGGAGACAAGATCGGCCTCGACGTCGGCTATCCCGAGCGAGAGCGAGAGAACGTCAGCCAACTCGGCGCAGGCCCCGGCAACAGTGTCGATATCGAACACACGATTTGGAAGCTGGATGTGCGCCCCGGCCGCATCACGCTCGGCCCGAGTGTCGGACGGACTTGGCTCTCCCATTTCGGCCTCGCCGCCGTGGAGCGCGCCGCGCCAGCCCGGTCGGAGTCGCCGTAGAGACCGGCCACAATCCCCTTACTTTGCCACCGCAGAATGCTCTTTTCCCTTTGAAGGTAAGCCTCATGAATCAATCCATGTTCCCAGGGCTTCTGGCCTTGGTGTCGATGATCCTGCTGAGCGCCGCCACGGCGTCCGCCAACCCCCTGACGCCCGTGCTCTGGCTCGACGCAGACGATCTCGACGGTGACGGGCTGAGCGAAGACGCGGGCGAAAGCGGCCAGTCCGGCCACGTCTTCGTCTGGGCGAACAAAGGACGCGGCCCGGACGCCGTGGCTGGTCGTCATCCAAACCTGGTGCTCGGCGGGATGAACGGGTTGCCCGTCGTGCGGTTCAATCCTGAAGGCAACCAGTCGGACTACCTGCGGATCGGCTCGCTCAAATCCGCCCCCACCGACTACAGCGCCTTTCTCGTCATCTCGCCCGAGTCGCCGCAAACGAACGCCAACGAATATTTCATGGATTCCAGTGGCGGCACGATCCGTAGCATCGTCGCCTGGTCGATTTTCGGTAACGGCCCGGCGTACCTCGACGGCAACGGCGACTGGCATCAGACGACCGCCTCGAACCTTTTCGCACCGCAAGTCCTCGCCTTCAACTTGAGCAGTACGAGCGATTCGTCGATTGTGCGGAACGGCACTTCGCTCCCCCTTAATGACGCCAGTTACACCCCGACCACGCTCGACGGACTCGGCTTCCCCAGAGCCGGGTCCAACACCGCCAATTTCACGGGCGACTTTGCCGAGTTCATTATCTTCGATCGGGCGCTGAACCAGCGCGATCTACGCAACGTCAACGCTTATCTGGGCGAGAAATGGGGACTCGCCGTTTCCGGCGGCGGCAGCGCCTTTCGTGGTTTTCAGCTCGTCAGCGGACTGCCCGAACCCTCCACCTGGGTCTTGCTGATCGGGGTGCTCGTTTCCCTGGCCTTCGGCCAACGGCTCCGCAGCCGTGGTGCCGCAGCACGCCGTTAGCTCGCGCGCGGCCGCAGTCGGACTTGTCAGCAATCGACGTACGGCAAACGAAAAGGCACCTGCTAATGCTTCGCAATAATTTCTCCACGCCGCTTGCCGTGTTGCTCGTGATCCTGCTCGGCACGAGCACGGCCGAGGCGGCCCGTTTCACACCGATACTCTGGCTCGATGCGAACGATCTCGACGGGGACAAGGTCGCCGAAGGAAGCGGCGAAAGCGGCTTCTCCGGCGCGTTCGATCAGGTCGACCGCTGGGTCAACAAAGCCGGCGGCCCCGACGCCACCTCGAACGGAGGTTTCCGACCGCTCTATCTGACCGGCCATCTCAACTCGCTCCCCGTCGTCCGCTTTCCCCAAAACAAGGGGCGGTTCATGACCGTGGGCGATTTGAAGCTCGCTCCCACCGACTACACCGCCTTCTTTGTCGTCTCGCCCCTGACGCAATCCAATAACAACGAGTTTCTGCTCGATACGAACGACCCGAACGGCATCCGCAGCACGATCGCTTGGCAGATTTTCGGCAACAACCAGCCCGGCTATTACAGCGGCAATAAAACGTACCACACGACCGACGAAACGAACCTCGCCGCGCCGCAGGTGTTGGCCTTCAACATGAGCAGCCCCGACGGTTCCTCGATCGTCCGCAACGGGACACCGCTGACGCTCGCCAACGATGAGTATGTGCAAACCACGCTCAGCGGGCTGGGCTTTCCGCGCAACGTCTCCAACACCGCCAACTTCGACGGCGACTATGCCGAAATGATCATCTTCGACCGTTCGCTCAGCGGCACCCAACTGGCGAACGTCACCGCCTATCTCGGCGACAAGTGGGGCATCGCCACCACCGGCGGCAGCGCCTATCGCGGTTTCCAACTCGTCAGCGGACTGCCCGAACCTTCGAGTTGGCTCTCGCTACTTGGAGCACTCGTGACCGTCGGACTCGGCCATCGTCTACGGCAACGCCGCTCCGCGCCGGCGGCTTAGTGCAGGGGAATGAATCGCATGAGGCTTTGCAGGGCATTGAACAGGATGAATTGTTGGGTGCCACGGGCGTTTCGCCCGTGCCGAGCTAGAGTTGGTTCTCCAGTCGATGGAGACCTGTCGCAAGAGCCGGCTCGGCGATCCCAGCGCGATGCTCACGGAATGTTGCCCCACAAGCGATGCTCGACTTCGAGAAGCACCGCACGGGGTGCCACTGCTGGCTTGTCCAGCAGTGCTTTGGAAAGAGGTAACAAGGAAATTCCGTCCCGCAGACCGAGGCTTCTCGGTTTCGCATTGCCGCTATCAAACCCGAGAGCAAATCAGGGGCGGTTGAGGGCACTGCTGGACAAGCCAGCAGTGGCACGCGGCGGCTTCACCTTGGTGGAACTCTTGGTGGTGATCGCCATCATTGGCATTCTCATCGCGCTGCTGCTCCCGGCCGTGCAAGCCGCCCGCGAAGCCGCGCGGATGACGCAGTGCAGTAACAACCTCAAGCAGATTGGGCTAGCGGCCCACAACTACCACTCCACGCACGGCTGCTTTCCGGCGGGCAATATCTGCGAAGGGGCAGCCGAGAGTGCGCGTCCGCGTACTACCTGGGCGCTGTCCCTCCTCCCCTACATCGAGCAGCAGCCACTCTTCGACGAGTATGACTTTGACGCGGCGTATGGCACCACGGCCCCCGTTAATTATGACGTCGTCGCCGCGCATCTTGAAACCTACGCCTGCCCCAGCGATTTGCCAATGGAAACGCGCGTGCCGGCCAGCGGCCCTGGGTCAGGTGGCGCGTCCTACAAGCCCAACTCGAAGCGGGTCGATTTTCGTACCGCCTCGTACAACGCGGTCGCCGGGGCTTCCACCAGCGGTGACGATTGGTTTGACGGATTCCACGGGAATTCGATTTTCTATCCAGTGCCCCCGGGGGATGCAAGCAATCTCATGGGCATTGAGCTCAACGAGCGAGGGCCGATGCATACGGTCGGCGTGAACCATCTCAATTTCGAAAGCATGGCCCACATCCGCGACGGCGCCAGCAACACGCTGCTCGTGGGCGAGCGTCACATCAGCGGTCTACCGAGCCGCCGGCCGATGTGGGCGTATGGTTATACCACCCACGCGATGAGCTCGATGATGTTTCCCTCCGCCACGCTCCTTCACGAATATGCACGATGCGAGGTAGTTTTCACCAACAATCGCAAACCCTGCCTTCGCGGCTGGGGGAGTTTTCACCCGGCCGGCATTCAGTTCGTCGCTTGCGACGGATCGGTGCGGACGGTTTCGTCTCAAATCGACATGAACCTCTTCGTCGGTCTGGGCACGATTGCTCGTAGCGATTCCGTGCAACTTCCGTAAGGCGGAGGACGGAAGGCCAGGGATGCCCTTTTCGCCCGTGGCCGCCAGGCCCCCTTAGCCGCTCTGGCCCTACAAGGAAACGCAGTCTACCCTCTAGATTCCCGCCTGCGCGGGAAGGACGATCTTGCTGATGAGGGACCACGGATCCCCCGCTCAATCCCCCCTTGTACCTTACTCAGAAAAATCTCATGCAACGCACTTTGCCGCCCTGCTTGGCGGTTC
Source organism: uncultured Pirellulales bacterium (assembly GCA_964481585.1). Lineage (GTDB taxonomy): Bacteria > Planctomycetota > Planctomycetia > Pirellulales > CAYZVT01 > CAYZVT01. The sequence goes on along the minus strand of CAYZVT010000209.1, from coordinate 2,876 downwards.
TCTTGCTAGGAAGTCTCTTGGCCGGCTGCGGGGGCGAGTCGTTCGACTTGGCACCCGTGGCTGGGCAGGTCACGCTTGATGGCGAGCCGCTGCCCGATGCGCTGGTGACATTCCAACCGATCGCTCAGCCGGGACAGCGGGAGACGCCGGGGCCAGGCTCCTATGGGCATACCGATTCGCAGGGGCGTTACACGCTGAAGACCGTCGGCGAGGATCGTCCCGGCGCGGTCGTGGGGCCGCACCGCGTCTTTATTAGTGCCGCCAAAGCCGATCCGAACGAAGACCCCTCGGCACCGGGGCGGCCGGTGGAGGATCCGGTGCCCGCCCAATACCGGAACGGGGCGCTCAGCTTTACCGTTTCGCCAGAGGGTACCGAAAGCGCCGACTTTCGATTAGAATAAAAGCCAATTCGGCGGTTCCCCCTTCTTGCTCCCCCTGGCGTTGTTCCAACCTCGGTCCCGTCCTTCCCGCGCGCTGGCGTTGCGGATGCCTCTCCGCGCTCTCAGTCGACCCCTGGGCAGCGCAGCGGCGGATTCTTCATTGACCAGCGGTTTCCCCTCCTGTTCTTCCTACAGGTTGCCTTAGGACTATGCGTACCCACCTAATTCCGACACGCATTCGCTTTGTGGTTCGTTCCGTCGCCGTGCTTCTGCTCGCTGCGGCGCTGGCCGGGGCGGAGCCGCCGGCCGACGAGGCCGCGAGTGCTGCGCCCCAGCTTACCGTGCCGCTTGTCACGACGCCCCAGGCTTCGGCCGATCTTCTCACCGCCGCCAAAAGCAAAGCGCAAGGCTTGGTCGTCAACTTAGCGTCGGGCAGGGCCGGCGCGGTCGCGCGCTACCACACGCCCCAGCCGCTGCCGGCGGGCCGCTATCGGCTGCACGTGCTCGTCGCCACCACGCCGCATGAGAACCTCATCGTCGATCCGGTCGAGGTCCGTCTCACCGCAGGCAAGAATTCGGAGTCGTTCACGAAAGAGTTTTTCCCAACGCCGGGCGAACTGGCGGAGCTAACGCTTGACTTCAACGTCTCGACCGACGGCGACCTGCCGCTGGCCGTCGATTGGTGGGTGGGCGATAGCATGATTGATCGTCAGTTGCTACGGACGGAAGGACGCAAGGCCCGTCAGATGTTCCACGCCGAGCGCGACTTGGCTTGTGAAAAAGTCTTGGGAGTCGGCCAAGCCCCGGCCCTGCCGACGGAGGAGCCGTCGCTGGGGGATAGCATTCTTGAGGAGCTTGAAGAAGAAGGCGACGATCAGCAGAACACCTCTTTCAACAGCAAAAAACTTCCGGCGTATCGGTTGATTGTCACGGGAGTTCACCTTGAGCAGCTTAGCCCGGTCGCCGTTGCCGCCGTGCGGCCCGACAAGCCGGTCTACGAGCCAGGCGAGCAGGGCAAAGTGGTCGTGAAGTTGGTTAATCACTCTGCGGAGCCTGCCCGTGGCGCCGTTGCCGTGCGGCTGGCTCCGATGCGCAATCCCGAGCAAGAACAGACGCTCCCGCCACAGCCGTTTGCTCTCGATGCCGGAGCAACGCAGGAGTTCACGCTGCCGGCTCCGTTTTCGACCAGCGGACTGGAGTGGGGGGCGCGACTGACGGCCAGTGTCTCGGTGGCGGCGTCGCGGCCAGCGGAAGGCACCGGGGCGTTTGCCATTACGCCGCCGAAGAAGAAACCCGGCAAGTGCGAAAAGAAAGTCTTCGCCCATTACATGGGCTGCTGGCCGGCCGCGTCGGGACCGCTGCTGTGGGGCCGACAGCAAGAGCCGAAAAACCTCTCGCACACCAATCAAGAAGGGGCGGCCAAGTACGGCAATCATATTCGCAACTACGATCTCGTTCCGCCCGAAATGAAGCTCTCCGCGACGGAGAGTGCCAATCTAGAAATCCGCCGCGCGATGCGGATCGGCATCGACGGCTTTGCCATCGACGCTTGGGCAGGGGGAGACGATGCGCGGCGGACGCTCGACGCGCTGTTTCAGGTCGCCGAAGAAAAAGATTACCCCTTTGAAATCACCATCTGCGTCGATCCCGTCACCGGCGGCAACATCGTCGGCTCCGTAAAGTACCTGCTCGAAAAGCATGGCGACAGCCCCAAGCTCGCCCGCCGCGACGGCAAGCCGCTCATCTTTGGCTATGGCTCGATCTGGACGAGCATGCGTTATCTCGAACGGCGCGTTCCCGAACAGCCGGCGGCCAACACGCTCGCCCAGCCGCTCGGCTGGCATCTAATCGGGCAAGAGTACCAAGAGGCGGCCGAGAAGGTCGGCACCCCGATTTTTTATCACTACGACCTGAAATGGTTCTTCCTTCGGGCCAACCACAAACTGCTCCAGAGCGGCGCGTTCCCCCGCGCCGCCGGGGTGCTCGCGCAGTACGTCGATGCGCTGGGCGGTTTCGACCGTCTTGGCAAAGAGGAACCGGAAATCGCCAAAGCCGTGATTGAAAACGGCGCCGAATGGGCGAGCACGGTCGGCATGTATCAGAAGGAAAACATTCCCTACGAGTGCTATATGCCGCTGGGGACCGAGCGCCTGAGCCACGCCTGGCATCTGGCGATGGACACCAATGCCACGCTATTGCAAATCGTCACCTGGAACGACTATGGCGAAAACACCAACATCGCGCCGGCCTTCAACAGCCGTTATACGCAGTACGATCTGACCGGCTACTACATCAAATGGTGGAAGACCGGCAAACCGCCCGAACCGGATCATGACCGCATTTATCTTACCTATGCGAAGTATCCGCGCTCGGCGAAGACCTACCCGTTTCCCAAACTCTGGAGCCGTGACCGTCGGCTGGAAGTGCTGACGATCCTCACCAAGCCTGGCAAGATTCGGCTGCCGGGCCGCGACATCGAGTACGAAGCCCCGGCTG
>CAYZVT010000208.1:0-8423 GCA_964481585.1 uncultured Pirellulales bacterium | reverse complement strand
AGGGGTCAGGGGGCAGGGGTCAGTAAAGTACGTCATTCCCGCGCAGGCGGGAATCTAGAGAGCAGGTTTTATGTAGCTCTAGCGCCAGACCGGCTAACCTCCCCTGGCGGCCTCGGGCGAAAAGGGCACAGGCAGACGCTACCGTTCAATGAAACACGTCCTGTCCTTCTCGCCAGCGCCGGAAGAACTTGTTCGGCTGATCGCTGATCGCTGACCGCTCGCCGCTACAGTATTAAAGCCCCACGCGCTGCCGCAGCGCGCGCGTCAGCGACTGGCGCACGTCGTTCATCTCGGCCCAAGGATCGGTCTTGAGCTGCGCGAGTCGGCGGGGGAGATTTTCGATGCGGAAGTGGTCGGACGTTTGCTGGTGGGGGAGCTCCTCCCAAGTGAGCGGCACGGCGACCGGCGCGCCGGCGCGAGCGCGCGTGGAGTACGGAGCAATCGCCGTCGCGCCGCGTGCGTTGCGGAGATAATCGACATAGATTTTTCCCTTCCGCGCGGCTTTCATCGGGTTCGTCGTGTACCAGGCCGGCCGGCGCTCGACCAACAACTCGCCAACGCCTTTGGCAAATGCCTTGGCCTCGTCCCACTCCTGCCGGCGCACGAGCGGCACGACCACATGCAGCCCCTTGCCGCCGGTGGTTTTGACAAAGCTCGTCAGCCCGATTTCCGCGAGCAGGTCGCGCAGCTCCTGCGCCGCCTCGATCACGCGCTGCCAGGAGACGGCCGGATCGGGATCGAGATCGAACACCAGCCGATCCGGCTTTTCGGGATTGTCGATCCGCGATCCCCAGACGTGAAACTCCAGTACGCCGAACTGCACGAGCGCCAAGAGCCCCGCTGCGTCCCGCACGGCCAGATACGTCGCCCTGCCATCTTTTTCCGCAATCTCGCGGCGCGCGACCGTCTCCGGCAAACCCTCCGGTGCGTGCTTCTGGTAAAAGCAGGTCTTGTGACGCCCGGAGGGGCAACGGACGAGCGACAACAGCCGATCGGAGAGGTGCGGCAGCATCCACTCCGAAACGGCCGCGTAATAGGTCGCCAAACCGAGCTTCGTGATGCCTTGTTCGGGATAGACGATCCGGTTCGGATGCGTGAGTTGCACTCCAGCCAACTCGGGCTTCGTTTTGGGCATGACGGCAGGCACCGATTTTTGAGGTTCACTTCCGGCAGGCTGATCGTCCCGTGTCACCTGCTCGGCCGGTTTGTCGTCGCGCAGCCCACGGTAGACCGGATGGCGCAACACGCCGTCTTCGGTCCACCCGGTGTATTCCACCTGCACGACCAGCTCCGGCTGCGTCCAAAAAACCCCTTTGCCAGCCGCCTTGGCCGTGAGGTTGTGAAAGGGGTTTTTGTTGGTCTGGCGGGCCTTGAGTTGCGCGTGCAAGTCTTGGAGCGTCTCTTCGGTAAAGCCGGTGCCCACGCGGCCGGCGTAGGTCAGCTTCCCGTGCGGATCGTAGTAGCCCAGCAGCAGTGCCCCAAACGCCGTCCGCGCGCCGGCGGGCGCGGTGAAGCCGCCGACGACGAACTCTTCGCTGTTGAGGCACTTGATCTTGAGCCAATCGCTCGAACGGCTTTGTTGGTAACGGCCGTCACGGCGTTTGGAGATGATCCCTTCGACGCCCATCCGGCAGGCTTGCCGCAACACTTCCGGCCCCTGCCCCGCGATGTGCTCGCTCAGTTGCACCCGTCCCGCCTTGGCGTCGCCCTGGGGCACGATCGCCGCCAGTAGCTCCTTGCGTGCTTCCAGCGCAACGCCGCGCAAGTCGTAGCCGTCGCAGTAGAGCAGGTCGAAGGCGAAGAACAAAAGCTGCGCGGTGGCTCCTTTGCGAAATACGTTCTGGAGCGCCTGAAAACTTGTCGTGCCGTCGGGCTGCATGACGACTACTTCACCGTCGAGGATCGCCCGATCGACGGGCAACTGTTGGACGGGCGTTACGAGCGAGCGAAAGCGGTCGGTCCAGTCGTTCCCATTGCGCGAGACAAAGCGGACCTGTTTTCCTTTGCGAAAGCAAAGCATCCGGTAGCCATCGAGCTTGATCTCATGCAGCCACTCCTCGCCAGCGGGCGCGTCACGCTGGAGCGTAGCCAGTTGCGGCTTCACGTCGACCGGCATCGCCGCCTGGCACGCGGCGGGCATCTGCGCGGCGCGCTGGGCAAGGCTGCTCGCTCCCGTCGCACGGCTCCGTTTCTTTGTCGCCCGCTTCGCAGCCGGCTTGGTTTTGGACGAGGGTTTTTTCTTCGGCTTGCTTTTATTGGAACTGGGCCGGGCTTTCTTGGCCGACGCGGCAGCGCCGCTGTTCTCTCCCGATTTTGAGTTCCAAGTGCGGTCGCGGTCGGTCGTGATTTCTTCGAGCGAGCGGCCGCTGACGACGCTGCGTGGCTGTTCTTCCAGCACGTCCAGCGCCGGGTCGGCGTGCTCGTCGTCTTGCTTGACGAGCAGCCATTGGCGGCCGTCGGCGTTGCGTTTGCCCTGCATGCGGATCAGCGTCCAACCGCCGCGCAGTTTTTCGCCGTGCAGGGTGAAGCTCAACTTGCCGCGCTTTAGCGCGCGCCGCGGGTCTTCTTCCGGCTCCCAAGTGCCGCGATCCCACAGGAGCACCGTGCCGCCGCCGTACTCGCCGGCAGGGATCACGCCCTCGAAGCTGCCGTATTCGAGCGGGTGGTCCTCGACTTCGACCGCGAGCCGCTTGTCGGCCGGGTTGTAGCTCGGGCCTTTCGGCACCGCCCAGCTTTTCAGCACGCCGTCGTGCTCCAGCCGAAAGTCATAGTGCAGCCGCGAGGCGTCGTGCTTTTGCACCAGGAACATGCGTCCCTCCTGCGCCGGCGGCGGGTCGCCTTTCGGTTCGGGCGTCCGCTCAAAGTGCCGTTTGCGGCGGTATTCTTCTAGCGCCATGGCTCACGCTCGGTTTCTTGATCCCGTTGGTTGTCAGGTGCCGGAGGGTACTTGGTCGTCCCGCCCGTCTCCTCAAGCCGCTGCCGGACCTTTTTTGCCCACGCACTCGTCGGGTCGAGTCGCAAGTACCTGCGCCAGTGGTAACGAGCCTGCGAGGCGCAGCCCATCTCCGCGAGCAGGTCGCCCAAGTTATAGTGGGCGTCGGCGTAACGCGGCACCAGTTGCACCGCGCGGCGCAGCGCCGCCGCGCCCTGCTCTCGCTGGCCGAGTTCGGCCAGCACGCTGCCCAGGTTGTTCCACGCCTCGACGTAATCGGGGTCGAGCCGCGTCGCACAGCCGAAGTGCTCGGCGGCCGCTGCCGGCTGGCCCGCGGCGTAGAGCACGTTGGCGAGGTTGAAATGCAGCACCGGATCGCGCGGCGCCAGGGCGAGCGCCGCGCGATAGGCGCAAACCGCCTCCGGCATTTGTCCCTGCAATTCATGGTCCAATGCCTGCTCAAACAGCGTTTCGGCTGTCGCGCGAGCCAGCGGCAAAAGCGGAGCGGCTGCGGGCGTATCGAAGTCAAAATGAAGCTGCCCGTGCGGCTCGGCAAGTTGCCCAGCGTGCAGCCGCACGAGCAACCGCCCCGGATGCTCCAACCGCGCAAGCTGCGCGAGCGGCTCGTCGCAGTCCGGCAGCCAGCGGCGCAAGGTTTGCAAACTTGCACGCAATCGCGCCACCGGCACGCCGGCCGTCGTCAATTCGTACAGCCGCTTGGCGCTCGTCACTTGCCGAAAATCGTAGTAAGGCAAGCGGTGGACAATCTGCACGGGGCGCATAAGTCCCATGCGTGCCCAACCGCGCAATCGCTGGCTCGACACGCCGAGCAGCCGATGCAGCTGCGCGCCGGTGTACCAGCGCCGCGCGGTTGTTCCCGGCTCCAGCGAATCGAGAAATGCATCTTCCGGCACGATCGCCACCGGCACGCCCTGGGCGCGCAGCGCTTCGGCCCGCTGGAGCTTGCGCGTCGGCCGCCCATCGCGCTGCAGCGCCCAACTTTCTTGACCGATCACAAGCATCGCCGTGCGGCGCGAGGGCAACGCCGCCACGCGGCCGCCGAACGCGGCAATCAACTCCACCAACTCGCTCTGCGGCATCGAGGCGAACCGCCCGCTCAGCGCGATCTGCTTTCCTTCTAGGCGACGCGCGGTTGCCTCGGGGGCGAACAGGCTGTTGTCTTCGCGTGTGAACATCGCGCGCGGCCTTAGCCGGTCTTCGACTTCTTCTTCGCCGGCTTGCGCTCCCTGGCACTCGCGGCCATTTTTTTCGGGGCCGCTTGCTGCGCAGCGCCTTTTTTGGTTTGGGCGATGCTGGCCTTAAGGGCGTCCATCAGGTTAATCACCGCCGGAGCCTCTTCCTCCGGAGTGGCGACGACCTCTTTGCCGGCCACCTTTGCCTCGACCAGTGCCGTCAGGCGCTCGGTGTATAGGTCCTGATACTGTGCCAGATTAAGCTCCTCACTCGTCGTGGCATCGACGAGCGTCTTGGTCAGTTCCAGTTCCTTGCTGGAAAAACTCGGCTCGCCGACCAAATCTTCGAAGCCCGCCGGTTCTTTCAGTTCGCTCGCGTACTGGAGCGTTTCGAGGACGAGGAGCTTTTCCATCGGCCGCAGCAACACAAGCTGCTCCTTGCCCGAGATCACGACCTGGCCGACAGCGTAGACGTTGTGATCGGCCATCGCCTGTCGCAGTAGCGCGTACGGCTTCTGCCCGGCGGGACCGTCGGGGGCAAGATAATAACTTTGTCCCGAATAAGAAGTCGGGTCGAGCTGCGCGGGATCAAAAAAGTGTTCCAGGTTGATCGACCTATCCGACTCGCTGCGGAGCTTGTCCAGCTCGTCGAGGTCGATCACGGCGTACTGTCCCTTCGCATACTCATAGCCGCGCACAATCTCGTCGTTCGGCACCTCGCCGTGGATCGGGCAGACCTTGTGATAGCGGATTCGGCTGCCACACTTATCGTGGAGCTGGTTCAGGTGGATCTTCCCCCCGCCGGAGGCCGAGGCGGTGTACGCCTGCACCGGCACCGAGACGAGGCTGAGGCGAATGAACCCTTTCCAGCTTGCACGGGCCATGACAGCACTTTTCTTGCGAGTTTTTCCCCGGCAGCGGCCGCGCCCGAGCGCGGCCGACCTGATAAGAACGTCCGCAAGAACGGTGCCAAGCTGCTAGCAATGCTAGCAAAGGAGCTTGCTCCCCGCTCCAGACCTCGGCCACAATCGACCCAAAGGACACCGAGTGGCCAACAGGCACGGGCACCCCTAAAACAGCTAACCGGCCGGCGGCCATGGGCAAAAAGCCCCCATCCCCCTGATCTCTATCCCCCTGATCCCTCGTCCCTGATCCCCACTTTCCCGAGCAATCCATGCCCCACGCGCCGCGCGTCGAAATCATTTACTGCACGCAATGCCGCTGGCTGCTTCGGGCGGCCTGGATGGCGCAGGAACTTTTGACCACGTTTCAGGACGAATTGGGCGAAGTGGCCCTCGTCCCAGGAAGCGGCGGCGTGCTGGACGTGCGGGTGGGCGAGCAGCTCGTCTGGTCGCGGCAGCAGCAGGGGCGTTTTCCCGAAATGAAGGAACTCAAGCAGCTTGTGCGCGACAGGATTGCGCCGGACAGGAACTTGGGGCACTCCGACCGCAAGCCATCGGCATAAAAGATCGGCCCCTCCACGCTCTGGCAGCCCCCCCGGCAAAGCGTGCATCGGGCGCGCCGCTGGGTTATTCTAAAACGTCCCTGCTCCCTGAAGCCGGCTACGAACGACGGTCCCGCCCATCATTGCTTTCCATGAAAGGCCGCTTGCCGATGTACGTCCCCCCTGCTCTGCCTTGCCGATCCACCTTTCACACGCTCGCCGTGCGGGCAATGCTTTGCTTGGGCTTGCTCGCCAGCCTCGTCGCCTGTGGCGGATCGGCTAGCGCGGCGGAGCGGCCGCCGAACATTGTCTTTTTTGTGGCCGACGACTTGGGCTGGGCCGATCTGGGCTGCTATGGCAGCACGTTCTACGAAACGCCGCACCTCGACCGGCTGGCCGAGCAGGGGGCGCGCTTCACCAACGGCTACGCCGCCTGCCCGGTCTGCTCGCCGACGCGAGCGGCGCTGCTGACGGGCAAGTACCCGGTCCGCACGGGCGTCACCGATTACATCAACCCCGGCGGCGCGAACCAGCCCGAAAAGTGGAACCGCCCGACGCCGCTACTGCCCGCTCCATACGAGGACCGGCTGGCCCTGCAGGAAGTGACGTTCGCCGAAGCGCTGCAAGAAGCCGGCTACGCCACGTTCTATGCCGGCAAATGGCATCTCGGCCCCGAAGGCTTTTATCCGGAGGACCAGGGTTTTAATGTGAACTATGGAGGGCATGAGCAGGGCGGCCCTTACGGTGGCAAAAAATACTTTTCGCCTTATAACAACCCCCGGCTCAAAGACGGCCCTCCCGGCGAGCATCTGCCCGACCGGCTGGCAAGCGAAGCGGCCCAGTTTCTGGAAGATCATCGTGACGAGCCGGTGCTGATTTACTTTCCCTTCTACTCGGTGCATACGCCGCTGATGGCCCGCAAGGATCTCCAGCAGAAGTACGAGCAGAAGCGCGAGCGGCTGGGTCTAGAAGCCAAATTCGGCCGCGAGCGGCAGCGCAACGTACGGCTCGTTCAGGAGCACGCCGTCTATGCCGGCATGGTCGAAGCGCTCGACGCGGCCGTCGGCAAGGTTTTGACCAAACTCGACGAGCTTGGCCTGACCGACAACACGATCATCATCTTCACCTCTGACAACGGCGGCCTCTCGACCTCGGAAGGGCATCCAACAAGCAACCTGCCGCTACGGGCCGGCAAGGGCTGGCTCTACGAAGGCGGCATCCGCGTGCCGCTGCTCGTCCGCTGGCCCGGCGAGGTCAAGCCCGGCAGCGTGATCGAGGAGCCGGTGACGAGCACCGACTTCTACCCCACCCTTCTCGAAGCGACCGGGCAGCCCGCCCGCCCCGAGCAACACGTCGATGGCGTCAGCCTCGTCGCACTCCTCAAGGAAGGCAAACGGCCGGAGCCGCGTTCGCTCTTTTGGCATTACCCGCACTACGGCAACCAAGGCAGCGCCCCCGGCGCGGCGATTCGCCGCGAAAACTGGAAGCTCATCGAGTGGCAAGGCGACGTGCCGGTCGAGCTCTATAACTTGGCCGAAGACCTAAGCGAAAAGCAAAACCTCGCCGAGCAGTACCCCGACCTGGTGCAAGAGCTACGCGACCAGCTCCACACCTGGCAAAAAGCTACCGGCGCCCGCTTCGCCAGCCCGAACCCGAAGTTCAAGAAAGAGGAGAAGACGCAGCGGTAGATTGCCTCGCCACCTGCAGGAGTGCCACTGCTGGCTCGTTCTAATCTCTCGATGCGCTGCCGAACGAGCCTGTAGTAGGCCTCGCGCATACTGTTCGATCACGAGAGACGCCGGAATGGGAATAGGACGACGCGACTTCCTCCGCTTATTCGCGGGAACCATCGCTACGCTGGCTACTGCTCCATCAAGCGCCGTGGCTATTGTCGATGATCAATATATTAACCGCAAACTTGGCATTGCCTTTCGGAAGCCGCAGGGATGGACGTTTGCTGACGTCAAGGCAATGGGGGAAGTTAAGGCAGGGCAGATTCTCGACCTCAATGATCCTGACTTGGCTCGCGAGCTCCTCAAGTCCGCAGAAGATCCAGTTGTGGTGTTCTCCAAGGCCGGGATTTCGCCGCGTGCTGATCGCTTTACTCCTGGCGTGACAATCTTTTTAGATCGCTTCGATTCGTGGGGCGGATTCCAGCCTTCCGAAGGATTTCCGATTGATGTTCCGCCGCTCGAAAATGCTGGTGCTGATATCGAATCGTGCGGAGCCATGCTTAAAGAATTTCGTGTAACATCACCACCACAGGCGGTACTCCTGTCGAAATGCGATGCCGCCGAATACACAGCATCTTTCGTGTTCGAACATGAGAACATGCGACCTACGCGTGTTCGAATGCGAACACTGACGGTCTACCAAAGACCGGCCTTCTATACGGTGCGAATGTATGATTCACCCTACGCCGGTTCGGATATGACGTTCGACTTCACCTCCTTCGTAGAGAGCATAAAGGTTCTGTAGCCCGAATTCGCTGAGCGTCGGGTGCCGCAGGCGTTTCGCCCGTGCTACGCCGGGTGCCATGCAAAACGAGGTCGGCCAATCCACCGAGAGACTCTGTGGTCGAGGAAGTTCTCCCACGCCGCAGTGCAATGCCACCTTGTCCGAACATTTCGCCGTACTGTTGGATTACCTCGCACCGCAGTAATAGCACGGGCGAAACGCCCGTGGCACCCGACGCCGGGTGCCACTGCTGGCTCGCCCAGCAGTGCCTTCCAGCCCGGCGGCATCGCCGGCTCGCACTCGGCGAAAAAGTCGGCAGTAAGCGAACTCGTAACCGGCTGCCGACAGCCCGGAGCGGGACAGAATGGGGCGCTTTGGGGCGCTTTTTTCCTGTGCG
>CAYZVT010000207.1:0-8454 GCA_964481585.1 uncultured Pirellulales bacterium | reverse complement strand
GGTCATCGGACTGGCCTGGCTGCCGATCGTGCTGGGCATGGGGATCGCCTGGCGGCGCGGCCAGCGGCTCGGCGTCTGCTGCGTGCTGGGCTACGTGCTGGTGCTGACGGTCAACGAGTCGCTCATGGGGCGGTATCTGTTGCCGCTCGCGCCGTTGTTGATCTGGTACGTCTTTGAAGGCGTCCACGCGCTGGCGCTCTGGATGATGGGAACGCAACGGCGTGCCCAGCGGGCGACGATCCTGTTGGCGGTGGTGCTGTTTGGCTTCAACGTGCCGCACTCGCTGAGCTATACCTGCTACGCCCATCGGCCGGAGATGTATCGCCGCTACACGACGTGGCGCGAGATTGAATTGGCGGCGCGTTTTCTGCGTCAAAACGCCCAGCCGGGGGAACGCTTCGTGGCCGGCAGCCATCAGCGGCAGATCGCGTATCTGAGCCAGGTTTGGCCGGCCCGGCTGACCTCCTCGCACTTCTACCGTTCGGCCCCGAGCGAAGCGGAGTACGACCAGTGGGTCCGCGACGGCATGGTGTTTCTTGTGAAGTGGAAGAACCTGCCGCCGGAGACGGACGAGATGCTCACCCGCGTTTGCCAGCGGCACGAGTTCCAATCGGTCCTGACGAGCGACAGCATCGAGATCTACAGCCGCCGGCCGGTTGCCGTGACCCAGCCCGAGCTTGCTGCGCCGCGCACGGTCGCTCAGCTTATGCCCTGATGCCGGACGGCCCCTCGCGGGCGTCGCGGCGATCTCTCTTGCCCCCGCTGCGCGGTTCTGTTATTGAACTTGCGCCGCGCCTGGGGACGCGTTCCTTGCGGGGCGAGCGTGGAGGCTGAGCTGGCGAAGGGGCGGAGACGACATGAGAATCTGCATTTACACCGGCACGATGCTGCCGAAGGTCGGTGGGCATGAGTTGGTGGTCGACGCGCTGGCGCGGCAGTTTCAGCAGCTAGGGCATCAGGTCGTGATGCTCGCGCCCCGCCCGTCGAAGTTCTGGCAGGTCCGCGACCGCCGGCTGCCGTATCCGGTCGTGCGGCATCCGCGCTTTGTTTCTTCCAAGCACTGGGTTGACTGGTATCGTCACGCGCTGCTCAAGCTGCATCGCAAGCACCAGTTCGATGTTATCCACACGCACGGCGTTTATCACGTCGGCTATGTGGCCTCGCTTTGCCGCGGCGCGATCGACGCGCCGATCGTGATGACGAGCCACGGCTGCGATGTCGATCCCACCAATCCGCGTTTTCGCAACCCCGTGCTGCGCAAGCGGCACACTGACGCTATGGACGCGGCGGCCGCGCTGATTGCCATTAGCCAGTTCACGCACGACGGCTATTTGTTTCTCGATCCGGCGGTTGCTGACAAAATCATCGACCTGCCCAACGGCGTCGATACCGACGCACTGGCGACGCCGGTGCCGCGTCCGGCGCGGATCGACCCCCGCGTGACGCCCGGCGGCTATGCGATGTTCATTGGCCGGCTCCACGCGCGCAAAGGCGTCGATGTGCTGCTCCGTGCCGTGGCCCAGACGCCCGCCAGCGGCGGAGTCGATTTGGTCATCGCGGGCGATGGACCGGAGCGGCAGAAACTCGAACAGCTAACGAGTGAGCTAGGCGTCGCCGAGCGCGTGTGGTTCGCCGGCCTGACGATGGGCGACGAAAAATACTACCTGCTGCAAAACTCGCTGTTCAACGTCGCGCCGTCGCGCGGCTGGGAAGGGCTGCCGCTAGTGGCGCTGGAAAGCTTTGCGGCGGGCAAGCCGATCATCGCCAGCGATCTGCCGGGCTTTGCGCAAGTCGTGCATACCGGCGAGAACGGCAAGCTCGTGCCCGAGGAGTCGCCCGCAGCGCTCGCCGAGGCGATGACGCATTTTTTCCACAACCGGCCCTACGTCGCCCAGCTTGGGACGCAAGCCCGCGAGTTTGCGCAAGGCTACAGTTGGCGAGCGATTGCCGAAAAGCATTTGGAACTATACGAGGAGCTTCGCAGGCCGCAGCGAACCGCGCGGCACGCGAGCCAGCGCGCGGCGTAGTACCTGTTTAGCCCGCTGGCATTTGGGTACCGAGCAATTGGATGGCGGGGGCGCACCGCGAAAAGCGGAAGCCCCCGAAAGAGCACGGCCTGCGGCAGCCTCGGGGGCTTCGCTTCGCGTGCGCCCCCGCCACCCAATCCCTGCTTGCGGGCTAATCAGGTATGCGGCGTAACGCGGCGCCGCCAAGTCGAAAGGATACGCCGGTGACTTCACCCCTCGACCCGCAATCGCCGTTGAAGGTGGTGCTCGTCTCGACGCGGCGCGATTGGGGCGGAGGCGAACAGCAGGCGTGGCTGCTTTTGGAGGGACTGCGCGCGCGGGGGCATGACTGCTTCGTCCTCGCTCGTCACGGCGGCGAGTTTGCACAGCGGCTGCACGACGAGCGCTTTCCAGTGGCGACGTTCGTCGGCAGCGGCCGCAACGCCTGGGGGCTGTTGCAGATCCGGCGGCATCTCGGCCGCATCGCGCCGCAGGTGGTCCACGCCAACGACTCGCACGCGATGTATGCGTCGAGCTTCGGCAGTTGGGGCCTCTCGATTCCGGTTCGTGTCGCCAGCCGCCGCATCGCGTACCGGCTTCGCGCGCCGTCGGCGTACCGCAAATCGTGCGACCGCGTGATCTGCGTTGCCAAAGCCGTGATGCAATGCTGCGAAGAGTCGGGGCTGCCCCGGTCGATGTTGCGGCTGGCCTACTCGGGCAATCGGCCGGAGCTGATCGCCTCGGGCAATCGCCAGCGCGGCCGCGACGCGCTCCGGCTCGACGAGCACGCTCAACTCCTGCTGACCGTGGCGAATCTCTCCGAGAACAAGGGGCACAGCTACTTGCTTGATGCTCTGCCCGGCGTGCTCGCCCGCTGCCCGAACGTCGTGCTCGCCTTGGCGGGGCAGGGGACGCTCCGCGAGCAGCTGGAGCAGCAGGCCCGCAGCCTGGGCGTGGCCGAGCAGGTCCGCTTTCTCGGCTTTCGCCAAGACATTCCCGATCTGTTGCATGCGGCCGATCTATTTGTGATGCCGTCGCTGAAGGAGGGCATCTGCGGTGTGCTGGCCGAGGCGATGCTCGCCCACTGTCCGGTCGTGGCCACCACTTCCGACGGCATGCGCGAAGTGCTCGGCTGCGACGAGCCGGGCGCTCCGGTCGGCTGGCCCGTCCCGCCCGGCGATGCGGCCGCACTCGAAGCCGCAATTCTCGCCGCCCTCGCCGCCCCCGGCGAACGCGCGGAGCGCACCGCACGCGGCCGCGTGCGCGCGCTGGCCCACTTCACCGCCGACCGCATGGTCGAAGCCAACCTCGCCGTCTACCGCGAAGTGCTCGCCGAAAAAACGACCCGCTCCTTCCCGAGTGCGGCCTAAGCCTTTTCGCCCGATGCCGCTAGGCCGGTGAGCTGGTTAGCGCCATGATCTTTGGAAAAACTGCTCTCTGGATTCCCGCCTGCGCGGGAAGGACGTTTTTGAGGTTTCCGTCTGCGCGGGAAGGACGTGAGAGACCGCTGCTGAAGAGGCCAACAGTGGCACCCGGTGCTGGCCTCTTGAAGACCCAGGTTGCAAGCAACCTGGGCTACCCGCTGGCCTACCTGCCGGGCAGTGCTTGCTCCTGAACGTCACGCGGCCAGACTCGGCGAATCGTGAGGGGAATGAGCCAGATCAGGATCGTGCCGAATAGCACCGGCACCAGAGTGAATGCCAGGCACAGCACGGGGAGGAACCACGAGGACATGAAGCCCTTGATTTTTGCCTCGCTTGGGCGGTTCGGCGGATAGAGAACCTCGACTTGCTCACCAACGGTATGAGCCGGCGGGTTGCTCGACCAAGCAGAAGTTGTGCGGTGGGTTGTCCCGTCGCGATCTTGGAACTCAAAGACACTATGGTAGGTCGTGTCACCGCTCCCGGAACTCGGCTGGACCTCCACCACCGTACCCTGGGCCGATACCGCAGTTTCGAGGAACGCGCTGGAACGCGAGTACAGCCAGAGGCCGATCGCGCAGGGAACGGCTGCTAAACACAGAAGGAACCCGCCGACGATCCGCGCCGGAAGGATTAAGCCGTGCGGGTTCATAGGGGATCGCCTTCTTTTCGACAGACCCCGGTTAAGCGAGGCCTGCGATCGGTGCGTTAGAGGATGCTGCCCACAATCTTGGGCAACAGGAGCTTCGCACCAGAATAGCGGGTCGCCCAGGTTGCTTGCAACAGTTGCTTGCAAGCTAGACTACCCGCTGCTGCGGAATTACCGCTCGAAGGCGCCGACCGCTTCGGGCTGGTACACCACTTCTTCGACCTTCAGGTGGATTTTGCCCGCCGGGACCGGCCATTCGACGACATCGCCAACCCGGTAGCCGATTATCGCGGTGCCGACCGGCGCCAGGATAGAGATGCGATTGCGCTCCACATCGGCTTCAGCAGGATAAGCGAGCGTGAACTCCAGCAGTTCCTCGGTATCCAGGTCTCGCAGCCGCACGGTGGAGTTCATGGTAATCACATCCGCCGGAATGGCGCTCGCGTCGAGAACCTTGGCTTGCTCCAGCTCGCGTTCCAGGTCGTCCAGGTACTGCCGATTAATCAGCCGTTCTTGGCTCGCCTGTTCCAACAGCACTCCCAACCGGGCACGATCGGCCTTGGTGATGATAATTTTCTTCTTGCGAGCCATGATCCTTCCTTCCAACTCCACTGCATCCGATCCGATGGGAACGTCAAGAACGGCACTCGACGCATCCTGCCACCGATAAGCAATTTTAGGTGTGGCACGCGCGAGGAAGGAATAGCTCAGGCGGGCTAGCTCCACCTAGCACTGCGGCATGTGCTCGCGCACATGATGTTTAACGCTAGCGGCCCTATCGCGATTCCCCTTTTCGCCCGCGGCCGCCAGGCCGGTCTGGCGCTATCGCTATGCGAAGCCTGCTCTCTAGATTCCCGCCTGCGCGGGAAGGACGTTCTTGAGGTTCCCGCCTACGCGCGGATGAAGTGAGAGGGCACTGCTGGACCAGTCAGCAGTGGCACCCTTGGCTGCTACTCGCGGCAGCGGGGGAGCAACGCGGCGAGGCGGGTTTCGAGTTCGGCTTGGCCGGAGAGAAATTCGATGCCGATCGTGACGGCGCGGAGCGGCTGAGGACCGAGGCGGGCGAGGGAGAGTTTAACCAGGTCCTTGTGCGTGCAGAGGACGGCGTGGAGGTCGCTTTGGCTTCTCGCCCAGCTGTGGAGCGACTCGACATCGGCGCGGGAGTAGTCGTGGTGGTCGGGGAACTCGCGGAAGGCGGCGACTTGGTAGCCGCAGCTTTCGAGCGTGTGGCGAAAGCCGGCCGGGTTGCCGATGCCGCAGAAGGCGGCGACGCGCTGGCCGGCGAGTGCGTCGAGCGGCGTCTGGTGACCATCGGAGGCCAAGAGGCTGCGTGGGCGGTGTTCCAGCTCGGCCCAGCCCGCATGAGGCGCCACTTCGGCAACGCGGCGGCGGATCAGCGTGCGGGTGTCGGCATCGACCAGATCAGCGCGGGAGAGCGCGACCAGCTGCGCGCGAGCCAGCCCGCTCCACGGCTCGCGGAGCGTGCCGCGCGGAAAGACATGGCCAAAGCCAAAAGGCTCCAGCGCGTCGATTAGCACGATGTCGAGATCGCGGGCCAGCCGGCGATGTTGAAAGCCGTCGTCGAGCAGGATCGCCTGGCACTGGAGTTCTTCGACCGCGACTTGCGCCGCGCGGACACGGTCGGGGTCTTGGATGTGCGGCACGTCGGGGAGCTTTTGTTCTAGCTCGCGGGCTTCGTCGTTGTAGACTCCGTCCTCGGCTCCGTAGCCACGGCTGATGAGCGTCACGCGGACGTCGTGCTCCCGGAGCCAGCGCGCCACCCATTCGACGAGCGGCGTCTTGCCGGTGCCGCCCAGCGTCAAGTTGCCGACGCTGATGACCGGCACCGCCGCGCGATGGATCTCTGCTCGGCCGCGATCATAGCGGCGATTGCGCAGCCGCACGACAAACGTGTAGGGGGTTTCGGCCGCGCGCAGCGATGCCCGCAGCAGCGTGGCGGCGAGGCCGCGGCGGCGGCCGCTGACCAGTTCTCGAAATTGTGAAGGGCTGAGCATCGCGGGGGGCGGACGAATGTCACGTTGAAACCCATAGCTTAGGCCTCGCGCCGCGCCAGACCAAGGCCTACTGGGGCGCTGACGACGCAGGCCGCTTGCCCTGGGGAAAACCCTGGTGGGAGCTAGAAATTTCAGCCGGGCGGCTTGCACCGCCTGGCGATGCAGGCGATTATGCCAAGGCAGAAGCACTGGGGCTGAGGGTGGTTTGCATCTGAAGATGAAGTTCTCGATTGCGAAGTGGGGGGGACGGTCGGGCGCGGCGCGCGTCTCGAATCTAGCCGGAGCGGTCGCGCTGCAAATAACCCTGCTGATTTTCCCCGGCTGGCTCACTCCCTCGCTTGCCGCCGCGCAGTCAAAGGCGATGTTCGACGATCACGCCGAGCTGGAACAGCTTGCCGCCGAGCAGTTCGCCCAGCTCATCGAGCAGGGGGAAATGACCGGCGGAGCCGTTGTGGTCGTGCAGCGGGGCGAGATCTTTTTCGCCCAGGGCTACGGCCACGAGCGCGTCGGGGGCCGGTCGGTCGATCCACGCCGCACCGCGTTCCGCTACGGGTCGCTCTCCAAAATCTTGACGAGCATCGCCGCGATGCAGTTGGTCGAGCAGGGCCAGTTGCAATTGGACGAACCTCTCGCGCGGCATCTGCCAGTGCTGTTGGAGCACGATCCGTTTGCGGAGCAACTCACGCTGCGGCACTGTCTGACGCATACCGACGGGCTCGACCCCGCGTGGGTAATCGGGGGCGCGGCCGAACAGCCGGAAGAACAGCTTTCGCTACACGCGCTGCTTCAGCAGCGACTGCCGCCGCGGATTCTACCGCCGGGCGAGGTTTATGTTTATGGCGACGCCGGTTTCGCGCTAGTGGGCCGAGCCATCGAGCAGGTGAGCGGGCAAGCATACCCCGATTACGTGCAAGCCCACGTGCTTGAGCCACTCGGGATGCGCAATAGCAGCTTTCATCAGCGACTGCCCGCAGCGCTGCACGAGAATTTAGCCACTGGCTACCACAAACATGGAAGCGACCTGTACGAGCAACCGTTCGCATTCGTTCATCCGACGGCGACTGCGGGACTGACGGCGACGCCCGTCGACATGGCCGCGGTGATGCTTGCCTTATTGCAAGCAGGGCGGATCGGAAACCATCGCGTCTTGCAGCCGGAGAGTGCCAAGCGGCTCTTGCATACTCAGTTCGCCCATCACCCGGACATGCCGGGGGCGACTTTTGCGTTCTATGAACGGCAGGAGAAAGGACACCGCTGCTTACAGCACGGGGGAGTGCTGGCGGGCTACAGTGCCGTTATGCTGCTCGTTCCTGAGCAAGAGGTGGGCGTGCTGCTTGTGGCGAACCACTATGGGCTGGATAAGTTCGAGCCGGCGCTCCAAGCGCTTTTGAAGCGCTACCTTCCGCCGGCCGAAGTTTCCAACGCCGCGCAACCGGCGCAAATGCCAACCTCGCTGCCCCAGCCGCGGCGCGATTTTGGCGGGCGGTATCGTTATATCAGCCACTCGCACTCGACGCTCGCCAAGCTGAGCGTACTGGTTGGCATGACGCCCGAGCTGAGCGTGTATGCGCGAGAAGACGGCTCGCTCAGCTTCGACCGTGACGGCTCAAGCGGCTGGCAACCCATCGCGCCAGACGTGTACCGGCACTTCGATGCGCAAGCGGTCCTTCGTCGCAACGCGGACGGGGAGCCGATACGGCTGGAATTGGGGCTGTGGGCCTACCGGCGGTTGCCGTGGTACGAGGACGCGCGTCTGCATCGGGTAGTCTTGCCGGCGTTGGTGCTCGTGTTCCTCGGGGCCTGTGGTGTTTATGGAGGGAGCGGACGTTACCGACGCGGCGACCGGCGGTTAGTCCGGCGGTTAGTCCGGCGGTTGCGCCTGCTGCTCTTGGCGGCCGCCAGTGTGAATCTCGTATTCGTGGCGGGCTTGGTCTTCTTCCTCTGGGCCGAAGGCGCGAGTGCCTGGTATTACCGGGTGCCGCACCACATTGTGGGCCTGCTCTGCTTGCCGCCGCTGGCAGCCGGACTGACGGCCATCGCGGCCGGCCTGTGGCTGGGAGCGGCGTGGGCCTGCCCCTGGCGCTGGAGCCGGCTCTACGACTTGGGGCTGCTCGCCGCGCTGGGCCTCTTTGGCTGGGCGGCGTTTTACTGGAACGTGATGGGTTACCGGCTCTAACGCGTCTGCGCTCTCCCTGTCGCGCACGATCTCATTTCGCCCGCAGCCTCCAGCCGCCCTTAGCCGCTTTGGCGCTGCCGGGAAACGCCCCGGGCGAACCCCCTTTTCCCCAAGAAATTTTTCCGGCGGAACATCGTCGCTGCTGCGGGGTTTGCTCTAATACATCCCTCTGCTGGGCTGGCTCTCC
>CAYZVT010000206.1:0-8510 GCA_964481585.1 uncultured Pirellulales bacterium | reverse complement strand
AACGGCGAGTCCGCGCCGCGGCTGGTGCTGCTCTCGCCGATCGCGCATGAAGACCTCGGCGATCGCAATCTGCCCGACGGCAAGGCGAACAACGCGAACCTCGCGCTGTACACGCAGGCGATGGCCGACGTGGCGCGGCAAAGCGGCGTGCAGTTTGTCGATCTGTACACGCCGAGCAAGAAGCTGATGGAGTCGTCCAAGGAGCCACTCACGTTCAACGGCGTCCATCTGACCGACGAAGGCTATCGCCAGCTCGCTCCGATCGTGGACCAAGGGCTGTTCGGTCCGCGCGCGGCGTCCTCAAGCGGCACGCCCGACTACGAGCAACTGCGGGCCGAGGTGCTCGAAAA
The DNA here is from genome assembly GCA_964481585.1 of uncultured Pirellulales bacterium. Taxonomy (GTDB): domain Bacteria; phylum Planctomycetota; class Planctomycetia; order Pirellulales; family CAYZVT01; genus CAYZVT01. The sequence continues at coordinate 8,160 of CAYZVT010000206.1, read as the reverse complement.
GAATCTGCAGTTTTTCTACGACTACCGCGCGATCAACGGCTGCTACATCTACGGCCAGCGCAAAAAGCCCTTCGGCGTCGTGAACTTCCCCGCCGAATTTGAAAAGCTCCGCAAGATGATCGCCAACCGCGATCAGCGGATTTGGGCCGTCGCCCAGGGCAAGAGCGTCCCGGCCGAGATCGACGACAGCAACACCGGCGCATTGGCGAAGATCGAAACCAACTTCAAAGCCCCGGTCAAGCTCACCTCGCCCGAGGACTCACGGAAGCAACTTAAACTGCCCGCAGGCTATGAGATCAATCTCTTTGCTTCGGAGGAACAGTTCCCCGATCTGCAAAACCCCGTGCAGTTCACGTTCGACACCAAGGGCCGGCTGTGGGTCTGCACGATGCCCAGCTATCCGCAATACCTGCCCGGCGTGCCGGTGAATGACAAAATCCTCATCCTCGAAGACACCGACGGCGATGGCCGGGCCGACAAGCAGACCGTCTTTGCCGAGGGGCTGCATGTGCCGACGGGGCTGGAACTCGGCGACGGCGGCGTTTACGTCGCGCAGCAGCCGAATCTCATTTTCCTGAAAGATACCGACGGCGACGATAAGGCCGACACGAAAGAGATCGTCCTGCACGGCTTCGACTCGGCCGACTCGCACCACTCGATTAGCGTGTTCGTCTGGGGCCCCGGCGGCGAGTTGTACTTCCAGGAGGGCACCTTCCACCACTCGCAAATCGAAACGCCCTACGGCCCGCAGCGGCTCGTCAACGCCGGCATCTTCCGCTATGAGCCGCGGACCGAAAAGCTCGACGTGTTCGTCTCCTATCCGTTCGCCAACCCCTGGGGGCACACGTTCGACCGCTGGGGCCAAAATCTCGTGGCGGATGCGTCGGGCGGGGCGAACTATTTTGGCGCCGCCTTCTCCGGCTCGATCGACCATCCGCAGAAACACGGCAGAATGCAGCAGTTCCTCGTCAAGCAGTGGCGTCCCACGGCCGGCTGCGAACTGGTTTCCAGCCGCAACTTCCCCGCAGAAGCCCAAGGCAACTACCTGCTGAACAACTGCATCGGCTTCCAAGGCGTGCTGCAGTACAAGGTCAAGGAGGACGACTCGGGCATCTCGGCCGAGCCGGTCGAGCCGCTCGTGCGCTCGGAAGACCCGAACTTCCGTCCGGTCGACATCGAGTTCGCTCCCGACGGAACGCTTTATCTCTGCGACTGGTTCAATCCACTCATTGGCCACATGCAGCATTCGCTGCGCGACCCAAACCGGGACAAGAACCACGGCCGCATCTGGCGCGTCCGCTACACCAAAAACGACCTGGTCGAACCGGCCAAGATCGACGGCCAGCCGATCGCGGCGCTGCTTGACCTGCTCAAGACCTATGAAGACCGCACCCGCTATCGCGTGCGGACCGAACTGCGCAATCGCGATACGCAAGAAGTGCTCGCGGCGGTCGAGAAGTGGATCGCCGGGCTGGACCAGAACGATTCCGACTACCAGCATCACTTGCTCGAAGCGCTGTGGGTCCAACAGGGCCACAACGCGGTCGACGAAGCGTTGCTGAAACAGATGCTCGCTTCGCCCGAGCCGCGCGCGCGGGCGGCGGCGACGCGCGTGCTGTGCTATGTGCGCGATCAGGTGAGCGATCCGCTGGCGCTGCTGCAAAAGCAGGTCAACGACGAACACCCCCGTGTCCGACTGGAAGCCGTGCGGGCGCTGAGTTTCTTCCGGGGCGAAGACGCGCCGAAGGCGCAAGAGATTGCCCTGGAGTCGCTCTTGTACGATCAGGACTACTACCTGGAGTACACGCTGAAAGAAACGAACCGTGCGCTCGACGCGCGGATCAAAAAGCAGTAAGTAAGCCCCACCCCACCTTGCTCCCGCCCGCTGGCCCGGTACTCCGGGGCCAGCGCGGAGGGCGGGAAGTCTCGCCGCGAAAGCACCCATTCCCTCCCAAGGTCTTGCTATGATCCGCACCCTGTTTGCTCTGACCGCCGCGCTGGTGCTGGCGGCGCCTGCCCAGGCGGCAAGCCCGGCGGCTCCGCTGATGAAGCTGCTCGCAAGCGGTCGCGTTCCGCCAGAGCGGCTGCCGGCGTTTGTGGAAATGATCGCCCAGCGTGGCGACTCAAGCGACCTGGCTTATCTGTTCAAACAGGCTACGGCCGAAGACGGTTTTCAGGGCGAAGCGCGGCTCACCGCGCTGCGTGGGCTGGCCGAAGCGGCGATCAATCGCAACGTCAAACCCTCGGGCGACGCCAGCCCGCTCGGTCGCTTTATTCAGCCGCAAGGCAAGCTCGACCCGCGCACGCGGCTGGCCGCGATCGAACTGGCCGGCGCGCTGGCGGCCGAGCCGCTCAGCCAGCCGCTGCAAGCGGTCGCGCTCGATGGCCAGGCTCCGCAGTCGGTGCGCGAGGCGGCGGTCGAAGCGCTGGTGCGGATCGGCGGACCGGCGAGTCGCAAAGCGATTGAAGCCCTCTCGGCAGCCGACCAGCCGCGCGCGACGCGCGTGATGGGCATGGCGGCACTGGCGCAGTTCGATGCCGACGCCGCCGCCCAGCAGGCCGCCGCGCTGCTCGCAAGCAGCAGTGAGCAGGACGACCCCGCGCCGCTGCTCCAGCCATTCTTTACCCTGCAAGGCGGCCCCGAAAAGCTCGCCCAGGCGATCACCGCCAATCCACCGGCGAAAGATCCGGCCAAGCTCGCGCTGCGCGCCGTGTACGCCGCCGGCCGCACCGACACTCCGCTCATCCAAGCCCTGAGCAATGCGGCGGGCATTAGCGCCAACACCGCGCCGCCGACTCCGGCCGAAGTGGAAAAACTCGTGGCCGAAGTCGCCGCCAGCGGCGATCCGGCGCGGGGCGAAGCGGTTTTTCGCCGTGCGGATCTAAGCTGCATGAAGTGCCACTCGGTCAGCAAGGCCGGCGGCGAAATCGGTCCCGATCTCAGTCCCGTCGGCGCGAACTCGCCGGTTGAGTTTCTCGTCCGTTCGGTCCTCAACCCCAGCCAGGACATTAAAGAAGCCTACCTGACTAAAATCCTGCTCACCGTGCAGGGCAAGCAGTTCCAGGGCATCGTCCTCGACAGCAACGAGCAGGTCGTTACCATCAAAGACGCCAACGGTGTGGTCCACAAAGTGCCGGCCGACGACATCGACGAGGAGTTCGAGGGCAAGTCGCTCATGCCGAGCGGGCTGGCGAACTTGATGACCCGCAGCGAACTGGTCGATCTGGTGGCCTTCCTCTCGCACCTCGGCAAGCCCGGCGAGTACGGCATCCGCTCGGCCGAAACGATCCAGCGATGGCGCGTCCTCAAAAAGCCGCAGCCGGGACTCGTCAAGTCCGTGCCCAGCCCCGCGCACCTTCGCCTGCAAGTGCTCGAAAAGGGCGAAGACGCTTGGGACCCGGTCTACGCCCAGGTCAATGGCGAATTGCCGCTGGACGAACTGGCTCCCTACGGCAACGTGCTCTATCTCAAGGGCCAGTTCGAGGTGACCGAAGGGGGCCAGGTGGGCGTGAAGCTCAACTCCGCCGCCGGCGCCCAGGTGTGGCTCAACGGCGAGCCGCTCGCCGCCGCGCCGCAGGCCACGGCCCAGGTCGCGCGCGGCCGGCACGCGCTCCTCGTTCGCGTCGATCGTGCCGAACGGGGCACGGAAAAGCTCCGCGTCGAACTGTTCCGCCCCGACGGCTCCGCCGCCCAATTTGAAGCCATCGGCGGCAAGTAGCGGGTAGCTGTTAGCTACTGGCTATCAGCGACGGGTGGCGGAGGCGCACCGCGAGGAGCGGAAGCCCCCGAAGCGCAAGAAGGCGGAGGGCGGAAGGTGGAAAGGGAACCTGCTGCTTCGCGCCCCCGCCACCCCTTGCTGATGGCTGAGAGCTACCCGCACGCCGACCGGAACATCGTTTGCTAGCAATCTCTCGTGGGTGGCGCGGCACGCCTGCGAGGAGCTGGTTATGTTTTCGATCGATTGGAGCGCGCTTTTTCACGGCGCAGCCGATTCTCGAAAGCGTTTTGCGGGGCAGCATCATTTACCTCGCGGAAATTGGCGATGGTCGAAGCGAACGGCCGCATCAGCGTCATCCGCAAGGACGAGCAGTCCACCCCGCCGGCCAGAGACGCCGGCGCGGAGGCTGCCCACCGAGCGCGCATTCCCTCGAAGTGCCGCGTCCCTTGCCCTCCTTCTCGCCCCAAGGGGGCGTGAGAAGGCCGCTACCGGGAAAGGAACAGTGCCCCAAGCCGCCGTGTCCGCGCGCCGCTACTTGCGCCAATTGTCCGGCAGGTCTTCTTTCGTCGCGCGCAAAATCTCCACGATCGCGCGGCGGTCGTCGGCCGAGAGGTGGGCAAACTTTTGGTCCGTATCCTCGCCGCTGAGCACTTCCCACATTCGGCGGTAAACATACTCCTTCGCCTCGGCGGGAAGCGCGTCGAAGCTCGGCGAGTAGATCAGATAACTGCATGGGTAGCGAAACAGCCGCCGCTGGAGATCAAAATCACGCAGCGACCGCCCCCGCGCGTCGCGCGGGCCATGCTTGACAAACTCTTCGGCAAAGCCGCTGGTGCCGGAGAGCGGCGCCGTGAGCGGCGCTTCGTCCACAAACAATAGATATTCGACCAGCGGTTCGCACGCGCTGCGAATCCGGCTGGTGGTGCTGTCCCAGCGGTTGTCGGCCGGCTCGCCGAGTTCGCGATTGAGCGACGCTTCGTAGTAGAGTGCACGGCGGGTCTGAAAATTGGCCTTGGTGATGAAGTTGTGGGCTTGCGTCTGGTGTTCCAGCACCATCAGTGCCACCAGATCGCTGTGCGGCGTGAGATACTCTGCACGGCTCACGCGCTCGTGCAGCTCGGTGACGTTCAGCCCCGTCGGCGCGGCCGTTTGTTCTTGGACGCGGCGCTCCTGGAAAATCATGTTGCCCAGGTGGTGCTGCTCACCATGCGTGCCGGTGACGTACCAGCCGCCCCAACGCTGCTCAAGCGGACTGGTATGGTCGATGCGATAGGAGCCTTCCGAGAGAATCGGAAAGCCGCGTGCGTCGGCGAAGACCGAGCGCACCAGATGCCCCGGCACGCTCTGCGTGTTATGCGAGCTATGGCAGACGAGGCACTCGTCGCTCTGGCGAATCAGCTCCGCCCGCTGCGCGTCGCGCTGATCGAGCGTGTAAAACACCGCGCCGAGTTGCGGATCGACCGCCGACAGCTCCAGCACGTCGCCATCCTGGCAAAAGCCGACGTAAACGTCATCGCTAAAGTAAATCGCCCGCGGCGTCTCCGGCGCGATACGGTCGCGCTGCAAGCTCGTTTTGGAGAAGACCAGCATCTGCGACGACTCGGGCACGTCGAGCGCCTGCAGCACGGCACGGAGATAGCCAAAATCCGGCTCGTGCGGCAGCTCAAGTTCGCCCGCAGCCAGCTTCGCTTGCAGCCGCGAGAGGGGATTGTCGGGCGTGGCCGTGCTGTAGTTGATCGGCGGGCGTTCGTATTCTTCCGCCTGCAGCGCCGCAGCGGCCAAGCCCAACAGGCCCATTGCCACGGCGATCAGCACCCGTCGCAGCAGCAGGCGACGGCGGGGGTCAGTCGAGGGAGCCGGAAGCGACATGGGAGCCACCAGGGGATTGTGGATAACCTTGTCCTATTTATGGGCTAGTTTACCGCAAGCCAGGGCGGCGAGCAAGCGAATTTGCACGCCTTGCCGGCCCTCGCAGCCGCCCGATTGCCAGCGCGCCGCGGCGAACGTAGGCTAGGGTTCAGACGGCGGCCGCTTTCCCAGCCCTATAGACGCAAGCCTCGACGGAGGGACCTTTCATGCGACGAAGTACTTTTCCCCTGTTTCTGGCGGCTCTCGCGGTCGCGGTCAGTGCATTGCCGGCGGCTGCCGAGCACCCGGCGTTTGCTCCGATTGAGGACGATCCGGCGCTGCCCCGCGTGCTGTTGCTCGGCGATTCGATCTCGATCGGCTATACCCTGCCGGTCCGCAGGCTGCTGGCCGGCAAGGCCAACGTCCACCGCCCGCCGGAGAACTGCCTGGCGACGACCTATGGGCTGGAAAAGCTCGACGCGTGGCTGGGCGAGGGGAAGTGGGACGTGATCCACTTCAACTGGGGGCTGCACGACTTGAAATATCTTGGCCCCGACGGTCGAAACCTGGCCGATCCCGAGGCCTCGGATAGCCGTCAGCAGGTGCCGCCGGAGCAGTACGCCGAGAATCTGCGCGCGCTCGTGCGGCGGCTGAAACAGACCGGCGCGACGCTCATCTGGCGGACCACGACGCCCGTCCCGCCGGGTGCTCAGGGGCGGGTGGTGGGCGATGCCGCGAAATATAATGGGATCGCCGCCGCGATTATGGCCGAGGAGGGCGTGGCAACGCACGACCTGTACCGTTTCGTCCAGCCGCGCATGAAAGAACTGATGCTCCCGGCGAACGTGCATTTCAAGGCCCACGGCAATCGGCAGCTAGCCCAAGAGGTCGCCGCCGCGCTCGAACAAGCCCTGGCCGCGAAAAAGCCGTAGCCAACGCCGGGCACCGGGAACTTCCGCCGGCCTCGCAGCGTCTGAAAAATCGGCGGGACCGCGCGCTCGTCACGCAACGGGGCCAGGGGCGTCTCGCCCGTGCTCCTCGTGAGAAACGAGGTCGCGATGCCGCCGGTGGGAGAGTCCCGCCGCCGTGGCTTACTCTGCCGTCGATCATCCTCGCTCAGTGGCGAACCCTTAAGACCGTCTGGACCAACCCGCACCGCACAAAGGGATGCACGGGCGCTCATGCCCGCGGCACCCGCGCGCGGTGCACATCGTCTCATTCTGCTGGAGTTTCTCACCATGTTGCCGTGCTGCCGCCCGTCCGCCATGCTCCGCTTGGCCGTTGCCTTCACGCTGCTGTTGCTCCCGCAAGCGCCGGCTTTGGCCGCCGACGATGCCGAGCCGGGCAAAGACAAGTCGGCCGTGGCGCTGAAACAGGTCGTGATGTTCAACGCCGGCGTGAGCTATTTCGAGCATCGAGCGAACGTGACGGGCGATGCGAAACTGAAGCTCTCCTTCCCGCCCGAAAAAATCAACGACGTGCTCAAAAGCCTGATCGTCCACGACCCCCAAGGCGACGCCGGGCTGGTGACGTACGAATCGCCCACGCCGGTCCGCCAGATTCTGAGCACCTTTGCCATCAATCTGAGCGATAATCTCACGCTCGCCGATCTCTTGCGCCAGGTGCGCGGCGAGCGCGTCCGCGTGACCGCGCCGGAACCTGTCACCGGCACGATTATCAGCGTCACCAGCGAGCGCCGCGAAGTGCGTCAGGGCGACGACGACGAAGTGCTGCAAGTCGACGTGCTGCATCTGAAAACTGACGAAGGGCTGAAAAGCCTCCCCATGAACAGCATCTCAAGCATCACCTTGCTCGATCGGCAACTGAACGAAGACTTGCAGAAGGCGCTCGAAGTCGTCGCCCGCAGCCACGACACGAACGAAAAGACCGTCACGATCAACTTTCGCGGCGAGGCCGAGCGGCCAGTCGGCGTAGGCTATGTCCAGCCGACGCCGATCTGGAAAATGAGCTACCGGCTGGCGCTCCAGGACGAGCAGCCGCACCAACTGCAAGGTTGGGCGATCGTAGAGAACACGACCGAACAGGATTGGGAGAACGTCGTTCTGACACTCGTCAGCGGCCGGCCTGTCTCGTTCCTGATGGACCTCTACCAGTCGCGGTTTGTCGAGCGGCCGACGGTGGAGCTGAATCTGCACGCCGGCGTCCGTCCGCAGCAATACGAAGGAAACCTGGGCGTGCCGCAGGAGGAGAAACTTCGGGAAATGCAATCGCGACCCGCTCCGACTGCGGCTCCCAGCAGCGCGTTGAGAGCGAGAGGCAATGCCGGTGGCTTTGGCGGCGGCGGCCGCACGGCCGATCCGTTTGCCGCTCCGGAATTCGCATCCTTGGTCGCCGACGCGCTGCAAGAGGTCCGCGCGATGGCGGCGGCGGGCGATGTGGGCGAACTATTCCAATATCACATCGAAATGCCCGTCAGCCTCCAACGGCACCAGTCGGCGATGCTGCCGGTGCTCCATGACACGGTCCAGGGGGAAAAGATTTCGATCTACGACGCGTCGGTCCATCCCAAGCACCCGATGAATGGGCTGAAGCTCACCAACTCGACCGATCTTTACTTGATGCAAGGCCCGAT
>CAYZVT010000205.1:0-8606 GCA_964481585.1 uncultured Pirellulales bacterium | reverse complement strand
GACGCGCAGCGGGCGTATGTGCAAGCCGGAGCGCGGGCGAGCCTGCCGTTTTGGAACGTGAACCCTTACGTCGAGAATCAATTGCTCGATCTGCACGGGCTGGCGCACAAGGTCGTCTTCGAGGCCGAGGCGTCCTGGTCCGAGTCGAGCATCCCGCTCGACGAGCTGGTTCTGTACGACGAGCTGGACGACAACAACGTCCAAGAATTCCGCCGCAACTTTTTCTTTACCACTTACGATTTGATGCCGGGGGACATGTACCCGGCGCGCTTCGATCCGCGTTTCTACGCGCTGCGGGCGGGGCTGGGCGGGCGTGTCACGTCGTCAGCAATGGAGATTGCCGACGATCTGACCGCCGTGCGGCTCGGGATGCGCAACCGCTGGCAGACTAAACGCGGCCATCCGGCGGCGCGGAACATCATCGACTGGATCGTCTTCGATACCAACTTCGTGATCTTCCCCGACGCCGATCAGAACTTCGGCGAGAACGTGGGGCTGCTCGACTACGACTTCCGCTGGTACATTGGCGACCGCTTCACGCTGCTTTCGAGCGGCATTTTCGATGTCTACCCCGATGGGTTCAAGGAAGTCTCCGTCGGCGGCTTTTTGACTCGCCCGCCGCGCGGCAATTTGTACATGGGCGTGCGCACGCTTCAGGGGCCGATTGACAGCACGATTCTCGCGCTCAGCTACAACTATCAGATGAGCCCGAAGTGGATTTCCTCCTTCGGCACGTCGTTCGATCTGGGCGAGACAGGCAACATCGGCCAGAACTTCTGGCTCACGCGGATCGGCGAGTCGCTCTTGTTCCGGCTGGGCTTCAACGTCGACGCGAACAAGGAAGTCTTTGGCGTCAATTTCCTGATCGAGCCGCGTTTCTTCCCCGTCACCCGCACCGGCACGGCGCTGGGAGCACAGATTCCGCCCGCCGGGGCTTTTGGGTTGGAGTGAGCCACGCGATGCAACCGCCCGACCGGACCCAGCGCGGCTGGCGCCACAAGTTTGGCGACGCCTTTCGCGGCATCAAGACGGGCATTCGCGGGCAGAGCAGTTTTTTCGTTCACTTCTTCTTCGCCGCGCTCGTCATCGTGGCCGGCTTCGTGCTGCACGTCACGCGCGTTGAGTGGTGCCTGCTCACGGTCGCCATCTTCGGCGTGCTCGCTGCCGAGATGTTCAACAGCGCGCTGGAATGGCTTGCTAAAGCCATCACCGACGAACACAGCCCCCACGTCGGCCAAGCCCTCGATATCGGCAGCGGCGCCGTGCTCGTCGCCGCGATCGGCGCAGTGGTGCTCGGAGCGCTGGTATTTCTCAACCGGCTGCTAGAGATGCTGGGGTGAAGGGGGAAGGCGGAGGGCGGAAAGCGGCACGGGTAGCGGGGGCGCACCGCGTAAGCGGAAGCCCCCGAGGCGCAAGAAAGTGGAAAGCGGAGGGCGGCGACGCGCGAAATTGCTTCGGATGGCTGACGGCTAACCGGCCTGGAGGCCGCGGGCGAAAGGCTTCCTTATCCCCTATCCCTTTCCCCCGGTCCCTTGTCCCCTTCCCCCCGTCCCCGCCTCCCGATGCAGCGCCTCGTGCTCAGCTTCGTCCTGCGGCCGATTGTCAAAACCCTTGTTCTCAGTCAGTTCGAGGTGGTTGACGAACTTCACATTCGCGCACTCGTCGATTTCCTCGGCACGGCAGGCGGCGTGGTCGGGGATGAAGAAGCGCACCGGCCCACCGGCTTCGGCGGCGAGCGGTTTGCCGTCGTGGGCGTAGATCAAAATTGCCCGCTCGCGGATCGGGGCGAGCGGCACGCTGGCGTGAAAATTGTCCTTCGCGGCGTGGAGTCCCAGATAGCGCGCCGAGGGCCAGGGCTGGACCTGTTGCAACAGCCCATCGAGCGTGACCGCCGTTCCTTGCCGGCCCGGCACGATCTGGCTCACGTCCGCAATCTGATGCTGCGCGTCGATCGCCGCCAGATCGGCAAACGTCAAATGCAGCGGCTGCTCGACTTCGCCCGTGATGTGCAAGATGTTTTCGTTCATAGCGCCGAGTATAAAGGTGCGAGTAGTAGAGGACAAACCGGCCGCGCTGCGCGGCGATGACGCTTAGCCCATCTCGTGAAACGCGCGGGGGTACTTCACGAGCGCGGCTTCGCCGGAAAGCACCGGCGCTAGTTCGAACACGCGATACACCTCTGGCGGTGCGGGAAACTCGCAGCGGAGGCCAAGGGTGTGCGCGGGCACGAAGCCGAAGCGGGCGTAGTATTCGGGGTGGCCGAGCACGACGACCGCGCCATAGCCGTGTGCCTCGCAGGCGCGCAGCCCTTCGCGCACCAGCGCCGAGCCGATGCCGCTGCGCTGCCGTGCGGGGAGCACCGCCAGCGGGGCGAGGCCCGCCACGGGAGCGTGGGCGGATTTCGGCTCAAGCTCCACCGGCGTGAACAGCACATGTCCGACGATCGCGCCGGCATCTTCCGCCACAAGCGAGATCGCCTCCGGCACTTGTGCCCGCAGCGCGTCGACTAGGGCCGCCTCGTGCGGCTGACCAAACGCCGCCTCGACCACTTGCCGCACCGCCCCGTAATCGGCCTCTTTCTCGCGCCGCACGCGTGTCATGCGCAGGCTCCTCATGATGTCCCGCTTGCTCCGTGCCGGATTCGGTCTCCCAGCGTCATTAATCCCTTCTATAACGTATGCGAAGTGCTGGCGTTAGGGGCGTTGTCTGACGCCTGGCTGAGCGGCAAGTTTCTACGCCAGCGTGACTTGCGTCGCCGACACGAGCGGCCAGCACTGCGGCCGGCTGTAATTTTTTGGCAAAAACTTGTCCGCTGGCGGTTGGCGTGGGCTTAATAGCGGTAGCCGCTCGGTTCGCAGTGGCAAACACCTTTTGGCGGAAGGAGTGGTTTCGGTGGCGGAAGCCGAAGCTCCGACAACCGGTTCCGGCGATCCGGCGCGACAGTTCGTGCGGCTGCTTGCGCAGCACGAGCGGCAGCTCTACGGCTACATTCTTTCTTTGGTGCCCAACTGGCACGACGCGGACGAAATTGCCCAAGAAACGAAAGTCCGCCTCTGGGAACAGTTCGACCAATACCAGCGGGACAAGGATTTCGGGGCCTGGGCCAGCACGATCGCCTATTACCTGATTCTCGCGCAGCGCAAGACGGCGCAGCGGCAGCAGACGCGCTTCAGCCAGCAGTTTGTCGAGCTGATGGCGGTCGAGACCAGCAAGCTGGTCGGCGAAGTGGATGCCCGTCACCACGCCCTGAAAGAGTGCCTGGACGTGCTCTCCGCCGCTAATCGCCAGCTCATTGCCCTGTGCTACGAGGGCAACGCGACGATCAAAGAAGTTGCCCTCCGGCTGGGCCGGCCGGTGGCCGGGACGCAAAAGGCGGTGGCGCGCATCCGTCGTCGGCTTCACGACTGCATCGAGAGCAAGTTGCAGCAGGAGGGACGCTCGTGACCACGGACTCCGCTCAAGGCGAGGGCTTTTTTAACGAAGTCCATGCCCTGGCCACCGCTTCGCTGGAAGGAACTTTGACCGAGCAGCAGGCGGTACGGCTGGAGACGCTGGTCCGCGATGAGCCGGCGGCGCGGCAGTTGCTCGCGCGCTACCTGCTCGCGTCCGCCAGTCTCCATAGTTGGGCTGCCGCCCATGGCGCGGCGCTCGGTGCGGGCCTACGGCCCGACGACTCGGACGGGGCCGAAGGGCCGCCGGTTGCGCTCCCGATGCTCGATCATCGCCACCGCCCGCTCCGCTTTGCCGCGGTCGTGATGCTCTCGACGGCCGCGCTGTGGCTGATCTTTTTCTTGGCGATCTTCTATGCTCCGGCCGGCCACCAGCCGGCGACGGCGCGGCGATCGGCTGCGACGCCGCAGGTCGTGGCGCGGCTGACCGGCGAGCACGACTGCCGCTGGGCCGAGGCCTTCAGGCCGGGCGCGCAACTGACGGCGGGGCAAGTGCTGGAGCTGGAAGCGGGGCTGGCCGAGATCACCTTTCAAGGCGGCGCCCGGGTGGTGCTGCAAGCTCCGGCCGCCGTCGCGCTCCGCTCGCCACGCTCCGCCACGCTGCGGTCGGGGCGTTTGGCCGCGCGGGTCAACGAAGCCGCCCAAGGGTTTGCCGTCTCGACGCCGACGCTGAACGTGGTCGACCGAGGGACCGAGTTCGGCGTGGAGGTCGGCCAACAAGGCCAAGCGCGGGTCGTGGTGTTCGAGGGACTGGTGGAGGTGACACGCCGCCCTGCCACAGGGCAGCCGCCTCGGCAGGAACGATTCGAGGCGGGCGAGTCGCTAGAGGTCGGGCCAAAACAGTGGCGAATCGGCACGATCAGCGCCGCCGACCAACACCGCTTTGCGCGACGTCTGCCGATACGGCCCGATCGCCCGCTACCGGAGCAAGTGGTGCCCGTCACCGCAGGGCTGGAACTCTGGCTCGCCGCCGATGCCGGGGTGGGCCGAGATGCGCAGGGGCGCGTGGTCGCCTGGGGCGATCTGCTGTGGGCGGAAAAACAGACGCGGCATCAGGTGTGGCAAAAAAGTGCCGCGCAGCGTCCGCGCTGGCTGCCCCACGCTCGCCAAGGGCGGCCGGCGGTGCGCTTCGACGGCGCGCAATGGCTCGACACGAGCCGCTTCACCGGCGGCGAAAGCCAAACCGTCGTGGCGGCTTTCGCCCGGCCCCTGCGCGACGCCGACCCCTCCACCTTGGCCGGCCCCCTCTACCATAGCCCCGGACCCCCGACGCTGTCGATGTGCGTTAGCGCGTCGGGCATCGTTCACGCCTGGACCTACGATCCGAGGGTGCCGAGGTCCAATGGCCTCGTGCGCAGCCTGCCGGTGGAGGCCGAACGTTGGCACAGTTGCACCTATCTCTACGATGCGGGGCATGGGGTAGCGCGGATCTACGTCGACGGCCAACTTCATGACGAAGCGCCGGCCGCGGTGGGGGCTGCCGTGGAAGGCTCGAAAAGGATCGGCAGCCATCCGCACGACGGCCGGGCGTTTCACGGCGATCTGGGCGAATTACTCGTCTACCGCCGCGCATTAAGTGCGGCGGAGCTGGAAGAGGTTCATCGTTATCTCCATGCCAAGTTCTCCGTTGTCCCTCGAGCGTCCCGCGATTGAGACGGCGATTGGCCCAAACTGTATTGGGAGTGGAATCATGCAGCGGCTTTGCTTCTTTCTTTTCGGCTTCAGCATTGCGGCCGGCGCGTGGTGCGCCAGTACGGTCCCGGCGACGGCAGCGCTGGTCTCGCCCTTGTTGGAATACCGCTTCAATGAACCCAGCGGCAGCACCCACGCCACCGGGACCGGAACCGTGCCAGCGACCCTGTACCTGACCGATGCGCCGATCAGCAATCACGGCGTTTCCAACGGCGGGGACGATCACAGCCTCAACACGCTGCAACTGAACTCGGGTCGAGGCGAGCATAGTCATAACGTCACGGCCGTCGATGGCCTGCGGCGGTTTACTCTTACCGGCTGGTATGCCAATGCGGGCAACAACCCGGCGGGCAATCTGTGGCTCGATGACGGCATCAATCTCTTTTTTCGCTCGGGAGGGGCGGCCCCCGGATCGCTCGCCGTCTTCCTCTCCGGCAGCAACGGCTCGGCCACCGTCGACCCCACTGACGGCCTGGGCAATCGCCTCGCCTATGCCGATTCCAACTCGGGAGGCAGCGGCGTGGGCAATCCGCCGCCTGACTGGATCTTTTTCGCCGTCACGTACGATGGCAGCCTTACCAGCGACAACCTCTACTATTATCAAGCCAGCGTGAACTCGGACGTCGCGCAGCTGGGCGTAGCCCGCTCGCTCAATGCCGGTCAACTCGATACCGGCAGCCGGGCGCTGAGAATCGGCAATAGCGGGGCCAATGGCTTCAGCTTCGATGGGCTGCTCGACGACCTGCGGCTGTTCGACGTCGTCTTAACCCGCCCAGAGCTGGAACGGCTGCGCCAGTTTGACGTGGCGAACTCTCCGATTGTGCCCGAGCCGTCGAGCTTCGTGCTCTGGGGCTTGGGCGCCGCCGCGCTGTTGCTTGTCCGCCGCCGTCGCCCGGCTTAACCCCGCTCTTCGCCGACACCGACTGCGGAGTCACTTGTCATGAACCAGCTCGGTCGTGCCCGCCGTCGCGGCTTCACGCTCGTGGAGCTGTTGGTGGTGATCGCCATCATCGGCATCCTCATCGCGTTGTTGTTGCCGGCCGTGCAAGCGGCCCGCGAAGCCGCGCGGCGCGCGCAGTGCAGCAACAACCTTAAGCAAATCGGGCTGGCGCTGCATAACTACCACACCCTCTACCGTCAGTTTCCGATGGGGCACTACTGCAACGTCGCGGTGCCTTATACTCCCAGCAATGAAGATTGGCATTGGGAAGTGCATCTGCTGCCGTTTCTCGAACAGCAACCGCTCTACGACGCGCTGGGCGTCAACCGGCGGATGCTGATGGATTTACTCAGCGCGGGCGTGGCCGCCGAAATGGAGTTGCTCAAGACGCCGCTCGCCGTGTACCTCTGCCCCTCGGATGCCGGCACGCGACTCTTGCCACACCAGACGCGGGTGTTTCAGTTCGACGACGGGCATGGGCCGCAAGGATTTGAACCGGCGAAGTCCAACTATGCCGGCGTGACCGGCCTCTATGATCCGCTCGGAAAAGGGAAGAACAATGGCGCGCTGAGCGGCAACCGTACGCTGAGCATTTCCGAAATCCGCGACGGCACAAGCAACACCTTGGCCGCCGGCGAGCGCGATCTGCGCTGCGGCGCCGCCACCTGGGTCGGCAACCGCAACCCTGGCGGGAGAGGTGTCTTCGGCATGTACTACGGCTCGGGGCGGATCAGCATCCGCGTCAACCATCCCGACGACTCCAACAACCACGACTCTTGCTACGAAGGCTTTAGCAGCCAGCATCCGGGCGGGGCGCTGTTCCTGTTTTGCGACGGCTCGGTTCACTTTCTCAGCGAGCACCTCGAATTCTCCAACGCCGGCCTGACGCAAGCGCAGCTCGAAAACTCCGCGTCCTATGTCAGCGCCGATCTGGGCCTTTATCAGCGGCTCGGCATCCGCGACGATGGCGCGTTGGTCAGCGGATTCTGATCCCACCCCAACGGCCGCGTTCCCCCAACTCGTTACGCACGGCGCATCGAGAGCAGACCATGCCGGATCTTTGCGAACATCGCTTTTCGCCTCTCGTCGCGCTCGTGCTGCTTTCCGCGATCGGTTGTGGCTCCGCGGGGCCGGAGCTATCCACGGTCGCGGGGCATGTGACGCTCGACGGACGGCCGCTGCCCAGCGCGCGGATCGAGTTTCAGCCCGACCAGGGAGTTCCCTCCTATGGCCGCACCGATGCCCATGGGCATTACCAGTTGTTCTATTCCGTCGATCGGCCGGGGGTCATGCGGGGCAAGCATACGGTGCGCATTACCACCTACTACAGCTACTCAGACGAACGGGGAGTCGAGCACCACGTACCCGAAAAGCTGCCGGAAAAGTACCACTCTCAAACCGAACTGGTCCGCGAAGTCGAGCCAGGCAGCAACGTCATCAACTTTGAGCTATCCTCGTCCTGATTGCTGCGAAGGCAGCGGTTCGGGCCAGCGCAGCGTTCGCTCGTCGGCCTGCGACCGCTCGCTGCGCCGCACGTTTTGGAAGACGACGCCGCTGGTCGGAAGAGCCGGCATCCGTGACAGGTCGATGTGGGTATCCTGCTCGGGCCAATCGTAGCGCATCGCGCCGGTCAGCAGCCGCACCGCAGTTTTCATCAGCTCCGTCGTGATCCATTCGCCGGGGCAGCGGTGGCCGCGGGGATAGTCGCCGCCTCCTTGAGGAATGAAGTTGTACGCGCTGCCGTCCCAAGTCCGGAAGCGTTCCGGCTGAAAAAGTTCCGGCTCGTCCCAGCTTCGCGGGTCGTGGTTCGTGCCGTAGAGATCGAGAAACACCCAATCCCCCGGCTGAAACGGATGCCCGCGCCACTCGAACGCTTCCCGCGCGAAGCCGGCGATGGCGGGAAAGAAGGGATAGAAGCGGCGGACCTCGTGCACGAACCATTCCAGATACGTGTCGCCGTCGGCGAGAAGCCTTTGCCGGCACTCGGGATACGCGTGCAGCGCCAGCGCGGCGAAGGTGATGAACCGCGCGACCGCGACCGTCGGCCGCAGGATGTTGATTAGTTCGACCGCTGCAATTTTTGTCTCGAGCAGCGTTCCATCCAGCTTGCGGTGCCGGGCAACCACATGCGCGGCGCTTTCTTCCGGCACGCTCAGTCTTCCGCTCCGCACGGCGTCGAGGAGGCCCCGCACCCAGCGTTCATTCCGCGCGCGGAGCGCCATGCCCCGCCAGTTGCGCGGCCCGACCGCGCCGGCTCCGTCGATCATCGCCGCGAATTCGTCCGTGCGCCGCTCGACCGCCGACTCATTCAGCGGCACGCCGGCCCAGAAGCAGATCGCCCGGCAGAGCAGTTTTTGGACTTCGTCGTGCAGGACGACCCACTCGCTCGCCTCCCAGCGCGGCAGCGCCGAGCGCCAGGCTTCGGCCAATAGCTCGTTCAGCCGCTCCAGGGCTTGCGGGGTCATCAGCGAGAGGAACATCTGCTTGCGGTGCAGATGCTCCTCGCCGCTGAGCGTCTGGACGCT
>CAYZVT010000204.1:227-8624 GCA_964481585.1 uncultured Pirellulales bacterium | reverse complement strand
AGCCGACGTGCAATCGTCCGACGGTGGGCCGTAGCCCCAGTTGCTGGATGAGCGCGAACTCAGCGCCCGGCGCGACAAAGCCGGTGCAGGAGACGCTCACCAGATGCGTAATCGCCTGGGCCGATACGTTGGCGGCTTCCAGGGCGCGCGAGCCGGCGAGCGAAGCGAGCGCGCCGGCTTCTTGCGCGTAGCGCTCCATGCGCGCGGCGGTGGTCGGGCCACGATCTTCCGCGTGCTGGGCTGCCGGATAAAAGCGGGAGTCGCGCCGCCCGTCTTCCGTCACTTCCAGCAGCACGCTGCCGCGCCGCTCGACCTGCGCGCGGCGAAACAAGACCGGCAAGAGCCGCCGCTGGGCCGGTTCGGTCATCAATCGCTGGGCCGCCTGTCCGGCAGCGTCTTGTTCAATCGAAAGTCGCGGGACCGCCGTGCCGAGGCCTTGGATATGCAAACTCATCATCAGCGGCTCTCCTGCGAACCTGCGGGGACTTCAAAGGGACGATTCAGCGCCGCCGCCACGCTGCGGCCAAGCGCGGGAAGGCAGCCCACGACCAGGGTCGCCGCCGTGCTGAGTAGCGGCTGACGCAGCAAGCGGGCAAGCTGCCGGCACGCTGCTTGGCGCGCGGCAATCTCCTGCTCGTAAACAGTATTCCATTGCGCGGCGATGGACACGTTCCAGTCATGCATGGCTTCCAGCGCCAATGGCGCTACGCGCTGCGCCGCATGCAGCGCCCAGGCCATGCCCTCGCCGGTAAAGGGTTCAACGTAGCCCGCCGCATCGCCCAGCACCAGTACCCGCTCAGCCGCGCGGGGGCTGCGGCGGCGCGTCAGCGGAGGCGTTCCCTGAAAGACTGCGCCATCGAGCGGGGCAGGGGCGGGAAGCCCCACTTCGTCGAGCAACCGCGCCACGAGTGCCGCCGGGCAGCCGCTCGCACGCAGCGCGGCAGGGTCACAACAGGCGGCTAGATTCAGTTGTCCGTCTTCCAGTTCGACGATTCCCAAATAGACTCCCCGTGCGCCGGCCAGGTAAATCACACCCCGCTCGTACTGCTGACCGTTTGGCCGTAGGATCGCATGCAGCCCAACGCGCGAGGTGGGCGCAACCTCAAGGGAACAATCGTCGCAGCCGGCGAGCGCGCGGCCTGACAGTCCATCGGCGACCAGTACGACACGGCTCCGTAGGCCCATCTTCTGCTGCGGCAATCTCACCCGGCGCAACCCCGGGCACACAGCGCCGACTCGCGCTGAAGTTTCTGGCAAAAACGCAGCCCCGGCCGCAATGGCCGCGCCAGCGAGCGCAGCGTCCAGCGCCGCACGGGAAAGGCTCGCTCCCTGCGGAAGCGGGACTTCGGCCCGCGACCAGCGCGTGGCCAGTCGCGCCGCATGCAGCGGCGGCGCTCCACACTGGCGCGGCAAGTCGCCCAAGCCGACTTGCTGGAGCACGCTCAGCGCCGCGGCGTTGAGGCAGCCGCCGCAGACTTTGTCGCGGGGGAAGCGCGCGCGGTCGATCAAAAGCACCGCTGCCCCCTGCCGCGCTAGCTCACGCGCCGCAAGCGCGCCGGCCGGACCAGCGCCGATGACGATTGCGTCCCATGCCTTACGTGCCGCGCGGTCGGCGGTGAGGGTGGCGGCGATGCCGGTTTTCTCACAGGGGCGGATCATTGCGGGCGTTCCCACTTCAGGAGGAAGCGGAACGGCCACCGCCGCGCGACCGTCGCTCGCGCGAGTCCCGCCTCGGCGGCAAGCTGCTCGGCCTCGCGCAGCGAAAATGCCGCCCGCACCGAACGCGGCGCGTCCACATGCACGACCGGCGAGCGCGTGAACAGCCACGCCGCGCACCGCGCCAGCGCAAGCCCCGGCTTGCTCCGCCGCAGATCGTTGACGAGCACGAGGTGCTCCGCCACGTCAGCCATGCGGCACAGCAAGGCGGCAGCGTCGGCAGGCTTCAAGTGGTGCAGAAAGAGCGACGACGTTACCACGTCAAAACCCGTCGGTAGCGGCTCCGCGAGCACGTCGAGCGGGGCAAAGCAAACGGGCGCCCGCCACCGCTCGGCCCGCTGCCGCGCATGGGCGACCGCGCGGGGACTGATGTCGACGCCATGAATCTCAAGCGGGAGTCCCTGGCGCTCCGCACGCCGCCAAAGGCGTAGCGGCACATCGCCCGCGCCGCTCGCCACGTCGAGCACCCGTAGCGGGCGACCGAGCTGGCGCGCGAGTGCGGCGATTGGGGGCCAAAGAATCGCGGCGCTGCCGCTCAAGCCATTCAGCCGCGCCAGCCCACGCAGCGCCGCCTCATGCGCCGTCGGCGTCAAAGCGGGGTCGTCCATGACTTCCGGTTCGCAGATTCGCGGCACGTCGTCGTGCTCCTCGCCTTCGCTTGGCAACTCTGCGCTTTGAGCCACATGAGAAACTCCCACGTGCGCCGCAACGCGGGCGGACGAAGAGGGAGCAAATCGCGTACCTGTCCTCCGCTTCGTGGATTTTGAATTGTGGGTGGTGGATACCGGATTGGCGACCAGAGCGCGTCTCCTTTCCGTTCTCGCGCGACGCTGCACATCTTTTCGCACGCGGCCTCCAGGCCCCCTTAGCCGCTCTGGTGCTACCGGGGAAACGAACTCTGCTCTCCAGATTCCCGCCGACGCGGGAACAACATGTGGCGCGGGATTGACCTGTTCGGTGTTTTGCCGCCAACGTCAGAGCGGCAGCGCAAAGCGCGCAAGTTGCTCCCTCGCGGGTTGCCCTGGTCAGGGTCTGCGGCTTTGGCTTATCATGAGGTGGCTTTGGGCAAAACAGGCGAAAATTACGGGGAAAGCGTGACGCAAATGGCATCGTTGAGGAACTCGTTGCACGCACGCCTGGGGCTGCTCGCGCTCTGCGGATGCTTGCTAGCGACGGCACTCTGCCCTGCGGCACAGGCCCAGGAGCCGCCGCCGCTGCTGGCGCCGCCCACCAGCGCCAGCGAAGATCAGCTTACGGTCGAGGCGATTCAAGCTCGGCTGGACCAGATCGAGCAGGACTCGCAGCTGGACGAGGCCGCGAAAGCGGAACTGAAAAAGACGTATGAGCAGGCGCTCGAACGGATGCGGGCGGCGCTGGATTGGACGACCAAGGCGGCGCAGTACGAGACGCTGATTCGTGAAGCCCCGGTGGCGACGCGGCAGGCCAAGGCCGACTTGGAGATCGAGCCGTCCGAGCCGGAACTGGAACTGCCGCCCGATGCCACGGTGCAGCAGCTTGAAGAACTGTTGGCGCAGAAGCAGGCGGACCTCGCCGAGCAGGAGCAGAAGCTGCTCGCGCTGGAGAGCGAAATCAAGCGCCGCGTCTCCCGTGCGGCCGAGGCGGCGAAAACGCTGGAGTCGCTGCGCGAAAAGAAAGCCGAACTAGAGGCTGAGTTGGCCGCCGCTTCCTCGCCCGACTTGTCCCCTGAGATGGCGCAGGCGCAGCGGACGCTGCTGCAAGCGCGGCTAGCGGCGGTTGCGAAGCAAATTCAGGCGGAAGAACGCGAACCAGCGGCCTTCAGTGCCACCTCGGAACTGATCACCCTGCGGCGCGATTTGTTGGCTGCGCGCGTGCCGCGCCGCAAGGAGGAAATCGAGCAACTGACGACGCTCCTGGAGCGGCTCAGTCGCCGCGAAAAGCAGCGGCAGGCGAGCATCGCGCAGAGCGAAGCGGCCGAGGCCCCGCGGCGCGTCAAGCCGCTGGTCGACAAGAATCTCGAACTGGCGCGGCAGCGGACCGCTCTGGATCAAGCCACGGACGCCGCCGCCGCCAGCCTGGCGGAGGAGCAGGCCAAGCTGGCTGAACTGCAGAAGCGGTTTAAGCGCGTGCAGCAAAAGATCGACGCGGTAGGGCTGACCGATGCCGTGGGAGCCGTGCTGCGCCGCGAGCGCGCGCAGCTGCCGGAGATCGACCATTTCGACAGCCGCGAGGACGCGATCCGCGAGACGCATCTGAAACTTCTTGAACTGCAAGACCTGCGCGCCGATCTGGCCAACCCCGAGGAAGAAGTCGAGCGGATCGTCGCTCAAATTGCTGCCTCGCCGGCCGGCCGGGGCGTGACGCGCGAAACGTTGCGAGAAGAAGTGGGCGACGTGCTCCGCACGCGGCGCCAGTACCTCGACAAGCTGATCCCCGACTACGAGCAATACTTCAACACGCTTGTCGAACTGGATGAAGTGGAGCGGCAGCTTGCGCAAGAAGTCGAGCAATACAGCCTCTACATCGACGAGCGGATCCTGTGGATTCGCAGCTCGCCCCCTTACGGCTGGCGCGACCTGCTCGGAGCGCTGGCCACGCTTCAGGAGTTGGTCGATCCTCAGAACTGGACGCGGGCCGGGCTTTCCTTGTGGAGCGATCTGCGGGAGCACGCCTTGCAGTCGATCCTGGTGCTGTTCGCGGTCGTCCTGCTGTTTTACTACCAGCGGAGGCTGCGGCACTCGCTGCGCGAAATCGGGCAGAAGGTGCAGCGCACGGCGGTAGCGCCGGTGGGAAAAACGATGGAAGCGGCGGGCATCACGGTGCTGATCGCGCTGCTTTGGCCGGGGCTTTTGGCGCTTGTCGGATGGCGGCTCGAAGACGTGGGCGGCCCGGCCGACTTTGCTTCGGCGGTCGGCGCGGGGCTGATCGGCGCGGCGGCGGTTTTCTTTCCGCTGGAACTGTTGCGGCAGTCCTGCCGCTCGCTGGGGCTGGCCGAGGCGCATTTTCAGTGGCCCAAGCAGGCAACGCAGCAGGTGCGGCGGCGACTGCGGCCGCTGATGCTCGTGGTCGTGCCCATGGCGCTGATCGTCGGAATCGCCGAACGAACCACGGGGCCGGGACGCGATGATCCGCTGGGGCGGCTGGCGTTCATGCTGGCGATGGGCGCCATTGCGCTGTTCGCCCATCGGCTGTTGAGCCGCCGCTCGGGCGTCGTGCGCACGCTGCTGGCGCGCGATCCCGACAGTTGGCTGGCGCGGCTGCGCCCGCTCTGGCATGCGCTCTGCGGCGGGCTGCCGCTGGTATTAGCGGTGATTGCGCTCGGCGGTTACTACTATACCGCGCTGCAGCTCGCTTGGCGTCTGAACATGACGTTCTGTTACGTGCTGGCGCTGGTCTTTCTCAACGGGGCGATCCTGCGCTGGGTGATGATCGCGCGGATTCGTCTGGCGCGCCTGCAAGCCCAGGAGCGGCTCGCCGAGCTGCAAGGGGAAGGCAAAGAGGCCGCTCCCTCGCTGCCAGAGATGTCCGGCGCGCCGCTCGAACTGCCCGAGTCCGACGTGCGCAAGCTCGGCGTGCAAACGCGGCAACTGCTCCGCACGGTCCTGGCGCTGGTGACGGTGGTAATCGTCTGGATGATTTGGGTCGATGTGCTCCCGGCGCTAGGAGTATTTGACCGCATCGAGTTGTGGTCGATCTCCGTCACCAGCAACGAGATTGTCGAAGGGGCCGATGCCAGTCAGCAAACGCAAACCGTCACCCGGCTCGAAGCGATTACGCTCGCCGATCTGGCACTGGTGGGAATCGTGCTCATTCTCACCTTTGTCGCCATGCGCAATTTGCCCGGTATGCTCGAAATGACGCTCCTGCAGCGATTGCCTTTCGACGCGGGCGGGCGGTACGCCATTACGACCATCTCGCGTTACTTGATCGTGCTCGTCGGGCTAATCTTCGCCACGGCGCTGGTCGGCCTCAGCTGGTCGAACGTGCAGTGGCTCGCCGCGGCGATCACCGTCGGACTCGGTTTTGGTTTGCAGGAAATTTTTGCGAACTTTATCTCGGGGCTGATCTTGCTCTTCGAGCGGCCGATTCGCGTGGGCGACATTGTGACCATTGATAGTGTCACCGGCGTCGTCTCCAAAATTCAGATGCGCGCCACCACGATCACCAACTGGGACCGCCAGGACTACGTCGTGCCGAACAAAGAATTCATCACCGGCCGACTGCTGAACTGGACGCTCTCCAATCCCGTCAATCGCCTCACAATCAACGTCGGCATCGCCTACGGTTCCGACACCGAGAAAGCCCATCAACTCTTGCACGAAATCTTAACAGCCCATCCCGAGGTGATGGAGGACCCCGCGCCGTTTGTCACCTTTGAAGGCTTTGGCGACAGCGCGCTGAACTTTGTCATCCGCTGTTATCTGCCGACACTCGACAAGCGGCTGCAAACGATCCACGAGCTGCATACGTCGATCGACCAGGCCTTCCGCCAGGCGGGCATTGAGATCGCGTTCCCGCAGCGCGATCTGCACATTCGCTCCATCAAGGATGTGGTCCCGCTCACACGGGCCGCCAACGGCAACGGCACGCCAGACGGCAATAGGTCCCCCGAGCGCCCATAGCCCACGCGGCAACGCCGCGCGGGTTCGCGCCGCGCGCTCGCCGGCGAGCGTTGAGCAACTCTGGATGAGCAACTCTGGGTGGCGCACGGCGCACCGCCGAAGGCGGAAGCCCCCGTGGCGCAGGAGATGGCTGGTCGGGATTCCCGCCTGCGCGGGAAGGACGTGCTCTGCTGACCACTGACGGTCGATAGCTAGCCTTTTCGGGGGCTTCGCTTCGCGTGCGCCCCGCCACCCGACGCGCCGCGCGGGACCGGCGCGCGTTGCTCGCCGGCCATATGGTAGGAGAAGCGGGCCAACCGCTGGAAATCCGCCGCCGGGGACGGGGACGGCCTTGCGGGTTTTTCCGGATCTGCCGACTCACGCGGGCCGGCCGGAGACGATGGCCGTTTGGCGGAGCTTTCTTGTACAATCAAGGGCTTTGCGAAACCGAAATGGAAGGGACGTGCACGGGTGGAGCGTCGGGCGAAACAAGCGAGCGTGTTACCGCTGATCGGCTGGCGCGAGTGGGTCGGCCTGCCGGAGCTAGGCATTCCGGCCATCAAAGCCAAGGTCGATACCGGTGCTCGGTCCTCCTCCTTGCACGCCTTCGACGTTGAGCCGTTTCAGCAGGGCGATAAAAAATATGTGCGGTTCAAGGTGCATCCCCGCCAGCGTGACGCCCGGACCACCGTCGAGGCCGAAGCCGAACTGCTCGAATATCGGCACGTCCGCAGTTCTGGAGGACATCTGACGTGGCGGCCCGTCATCTTGACGACGCTGGAACTATTGGATCAGCAGTGGACCGTGGAGCTGACGCTCGCCAGCCGGGACGCGATGGGCTTCCGCATGCTCTTGGGACGCCAGGCCATCCGTGGGCGGTTCGCCGTTGACGCAGGCCGGTCGTATCTGACCCGCCCCCGCAAGCGATAAACGAGCAAACGAGGGCGGAACGAAAGTTGATGGACAAACTGGAAAAC
This sequence comes from uncultured Pirellulales bacterium, assembly GCA_964481585.1. Taxonomy (GTDB): domain Bacteria; phylum Planctomycetota; class Planctomycetia; order Pirellulales; family CAYZVT01; genus CAYZVT01. Next base: position 1,351 of record CAYZVT010000204.1, on the reverse strand, counting down.
CGGCGAGTCGCTAGCGCCAGCGCTAGGCTTGAGGGTGCCACTGCCTGGCTTGTCCAGCAGGGCTTGCCCCTCGGGGGCTTCCGCTCTCGCGGTGCGCTCCCGCCACCCGGTCGTCGGGCGCCGGTTCCACGGGAAGGAAGCACGTTATGAAGATCGCCATTCTCTCGCGTGACACCACGCTCTATTCAACCAGGCGGTTGAAAGAAGCGGGGCTAGAGCGCGGGCACGAAGTTTACATCGTGGATTATGTCCGCTGCTGGATGAACATCACTTCGCACAAGCCGCAGGTCATGTACCAGGGCCGGCCGCTCGAAGGTTTTGACGCCGTGGTGCCTCGGATCGGCGCGTCGAACACGTTTTACGGCACGGCAGTCGTGCGGCAGTTTGAGATGATGGGCGTCTTTCCCGCTAACGAATCGCAGGCGATCACCCGCTCGCGCGATAAGCTCCGCTGTCTGCAACTGCTGTCGCGCAAAGGGATCGGCCTGCCCGTCACCGGCTTTGCCAACTCGACCAAAGACATTGGCGGGCTGATCGATCTGGTAGGCGGCGCGCCGCTGGTGATTAAGCTGCTCGAAGGCACGCAGGGCATCGGCGTCATTCTCGCCGAGACCCGCAAGGCGGCCGAAGCGGTGATCGAAGCCTTCCGGGGGCTGGATGCCAACATCTTGGTCCAAGAGTACATCACCGAAGCGAAAGGTTCCGACATCCGCGCGTTTGTGATTGATGACAAAGTCGTGGCGGCCATGAAGCGGCAGGCCATGCCCGGCGAGTTTCGCTCCAATCTGCACCGGGGCGGGACGGCGGAAAAGGTGAAGCTCACCCCCGAGGAACGCAGCCGCGTCATGTCGCTTCTGGGCGATTACGGTTTCCGCACGACCGAGAAGACATTGACGGTCGCCGATTTCATGGAAGCCGACGAGATATTCTCGACCGGCAACCATTCCAAGGTCGTGCCTATCATCCGCATCGAGGACCGTGACCTGCAGCCAGGCCCGGTCGCCAAGAAGGCGCGCGATCTCTACTGGGAATGGGCCCATTGCGATGCCGCCTGAGGCACGGGACATTCTGCCGCCGCGACATTGCCGAGGAACTCCAGAAGCTCGGCCACCAGGTCGACGCCG
>CAYZVT010000204.1:0-217 GCA_964481585.1 uncultured Pirellulales bacterium | reverse complement strand
GGGCGCATTCCGGCGCTGGCACCTGAGGACGCGGGAAACATTATTCCACATCCGCGGCGTTGCCGAAGCGGGCTGCGGCCCCTAATTTGAAATCGCATCAAAGTTTTTCAGCCAACCTATACGAGGGAGACCCGAAAATGGCTTTCGAACTGCCCGATCTGCCGTACGACTACGAGGCGCTGCAGCCTTACATGTCCCGCGAGACTCTGGAGTACCA
>CAYZVT010000203.1:0-8636 GCA_964481585.1 uncultured Pirellulales bacterium | reverse complement strand
AAGCCGGTGCCCTGAAAGTAGCGCAAGGTCAACTCGCCGGCTTCGCGGGCAATGCGGCAGGCAAAATCGAGCCGCGCGGCGAGCGGGTCGGATTGGGGGGTGCTGTTCATGCCGTCAGCCTACTGCACGGCCGCCGCTTCGCCAAGCAGGCCCGCCGTGGCCGGGGCCAGGGACCGGGGAAAGGGCGAAGCGGGAATGGCGTGTGCCGAACTATCTCCCCCACCGTCAAGGCACGGCTGATCTTGCCGCCCGCCGCTTGCCCGGCTATTCTCCCGCCGCGCTGGGCTTGGTGCGCGCAGAGCCGCTCCGCGCGCCGCCCGACCTGCTGGGCAGGACGAGGTGGGGATTGACACAAGCTGCTGCACTCCCAGCACTTAGCCACCGACACTCGCCTCGCAGAAGCTCGGCAGGCGCGGCATGACCGGCACAAATTGACTCTCCAGCTGCCACGGGTCGGCAAAATAGGCAAAACAGCCCGTCAAAATTGTTGAACTCACTTCGGGGGCTTTTACAATGAACTCTAGGAAGCTCCCAGCTCCATCTTTGCTAGAGGTGATCGATGAGGAACTTGTTGCTGGGAGCCTTGTTCGGTGCAGGTCTGGTGGCGACCGCCGCCTTCGGGTGGAACACGGTCGGCGTGGCGCATGCGCAGCGGCCCGTCGTCGGGCAGCCGGCCAGCGGCCAGCTCATCACGTTTCAAGCCCCGGTCGACGAGCACCGTCAGCAGTTGACGGTCCTTGACCCGCAACTGCGGGTGGCCTGTGTCTACCATATTGATCGAGACACCGGCGAACTGACGCTCAAGAGCGTGCGCAACATCCATTGGGATCTGCAAATGACGGAGTTCAACAGCACCAGCCCACGGCCGCGCGAAATCCAGGCAATGCTGCAACAACAGTAGAGCAGCCTGCCCGCGGCCGGCGCGGCTCTTTCAAACCCGGGGGAGGCATCGTTCCACCGACGCGCAATTGCTCGTCGGGCCGGACCGCACTAGATTCTCATGGCCCAAAAATTTCTCAATCTCGAAGAAGCGGCCCAGCAGTTGGGCATCTCCAAGGAAAAGCTCAACGAGCTGCGCGAACAGAACCGGGTCTACGCCTACCGCGATGGCGCCGGCTGGAAGTTTAAGCAAGAGGAGATTGACCGCGCGGCCGCCGAGCTGCGCGAAGGTGATGGCGGGCTGGGCGAGGAAGAACTCGATCTCGACCTGATGGGAACCGAAGCCGACTCGATTCTGCTGAGCGAAGTCGAGTTGGGCGAATCTGGCAAAACGTCTTCCAGTACGATCATCGGCAAGAACGACAACGAGCCGAGCGGCGACGACGAACTCGCCATTAGCGACAGTGATCTGCAACTGGCCAGCGAGTCGGGCCTGGCGCTCGATGCCGGGGAGCCGATCGGCGGCTCCGATGTGCTCGCCGGAGGACAGGGCAAGGCCGAAGCCGATCCCGGCGATACCAAAGGCTCGGGCGTCGGTTCGCAGTTCGACCACATCGAAGAACTGGAGTTCGATCTCGATAGCGATTCCAGCCCCAACCAAGCCTCCGAAGCGACGGCCGAAGCGCAAGACGAGCCGGCTGGCCTGAGCAGTTTGTCGCTCGATAGCAGCCAACTGCAACTCGACGATGGCGACGATCTGGAAATCAGTTCGGGCATGAGCGATCTGAAGCTCGACGAGGACGTAACGGCCGACGAGCCGGCTTCGAGCAACGACCTGTCGCTCGGCAATAGCGATTTGCTCCTAGCCGGCGACGACGACGACGACCTGCAACTCGGCAGCGAAAGCGACAAAGCCAAAAAAACGGCCGAGCCGGGCGTGATGAGCGATGTCACGCTCGCGCCGGGCGAATCGGGCATCGAACTGGCGGCCGAGGAAGACGATGAGTTGGTCCTGGGCGAGCCGACCGGCAGCGACATCACGCTCGGCACGAGCGATAGCGGCATTAACCTTGCCCCGAGTGACAGCGGCATCTCGCTCGACGACGCGCCGATGCAACTTGGCGGTTCGTCGGTCGAGTCGCTCGACTTCAGCCACGACGAGATCCTGCTCGAAGAGGAAGGCGATCCGGAAGCCGCGACGCAGCTCAAAACCGACGAGGATTTTCTGCTCACGCCGCTCGAAGACGGAGCAGGCGAGGAAGATAGCTCGCAGGTCATTGCCCTCGATAGCGAGTCGTTCGACGAGTCGGCCGACACGCTTCTCGGCGGCGGAGCCGTCGGGGCCGCTCCCTTAATGGACGACGTGGGACTCGGCTCGGCCGCCCCTGGCGGTTTTGGTCAGCCGGCCACCTCCGCGACGCTCGCCCCCGCCCGCTCGGAGCCGGAGTCGTCGTACTCGATCTGGAACGTGCTGAGCCTGGTGCTCTGCGCAATGCTACTAGCACTGACGGGCATGATGCTGTTCGACCTGATCCGCAACATTTGGAGTTGGGACGAAGCCTACGCGCTCAACAGCACGATCATGGACGGGCTGGTGAACGCGATCCCGATTTTTAAATGATAGGGATGAGGGATGAGGGGTCGGGGATGAGGGATTAGGGATGAGGGATCAGGGACGGGGGATCAGTCAACCGTTCCGCTTTCCGCTTTCCGCCCTCCGCTTTCCGCTTTCCGCTTTCCGCTTTCAAGAAGTGACGATTCGAAAGGAGTCGAATCATGGCGCTCTATAAGGCTGCCGCGGCGCTGGTGGCGCTGCTGGTGGTATCGGGCTGTGGCTGGGGACCGCAATCACGGGTGAGTTCGCTCGAAGCGGAGAACCGCCGGCTGGGCGAACAGTCGCGCGCGCAGTTGGCCGAGATCGAGAATCTCAAGCTCCACGCCCGCAAGGTCGAAGACCAGCTTCTCCAGGCCGAACAAGACCTGGCTGTCTTTAGCGAGCAGTACGGGATCGACCGGCAGAAGCTCGCCAATTTGCGCCAAGAGCGGGAGCGGCTGCGCGACTATCTGCTCCACGCCCGGCAGGTGCCGCATGGCCTTAGCGGCCAACTGGCGGAACTTGCCCAGCGCTATCCGCATCTGCACTTCGATCCCCAGACCGGCATCAGCAAGCTCGATACCGACGTGCTGTTCGACAGCGGCGAGGCGCAGCTCAAGCCTGGTGCCGAGCACCTGCTCCGCGAACTGGCGGGGATTCTTCAATCGGCCCAAGCCCAAGACCTCAAGGTGATGGTCGTCGGCCACACGGACGATCAGCGGATCCAGGGCCGCGAAACCCGCCACCAATACCCGAGCAACTGGCATCTCAGTGCCGCACGGGCCTTGGCCGTGGCCGACCAGCTTCGCAGCTTGGGGGTCGATGGCGAGCGGCTCGGCATCGCCGGCTTCGGCGAGCACCAGCCAATCGCCGCGAACGACGGCGAGCCGTCGCGGCAGATGAACCGCCGCGTCGAAATCTTTGTGATGAGCCCCGACGTGCCAATCGTCGGCAGGACCGATACGCTCAGCAATCTCTATTAGCGCCGCTGAGTGTCATGCCCACGAAGGACGTGGCCCCGGATAATGTGACGGGCATTCGGGGGCTTCCGCTCTCGCGGTCCGCCCCGCCACGCTCGGACCTCTTGCTGGCGTCACGAACCGAGCCTGGCCGGCGCTCGTACAGGTATCCGAGCCGTGACGGCTTCGCAGAACGACGTTTTGCCGCACTCTGCGCTTCTTTCGGCGACCGCTCGGGGGGCTGCAAAAGGCTATACTTTTTGGGCCTGACTCCTCTATACTGTATTGGAGGCGACCCCTGCGCGCTGCACACCGGGGAATCGCGGGGGGCCTCCATCCCGCCTGAGGCTCCTTTCCATCCGCTCGGCCTTGCCCTGGTCTGACTGGGGCTTTACTTACGGAATCGGTATGGCTCGGAAGTTACACTCGCCCGACCAACCGCTGTTGGTACAGGGGTTGTTGCGGCTGTACGCATTCAGCGCCTCGCTCAAGCTGGCCGTGGTGCTGATCTTTGCCTGTGCCTTGACGCTGGCCTGGGCCACGTTCGTCGAGAGCGAGTATGGTACGCCGGCGGTGCAGTTCGGCGTCTACGGCAGTTGGTGGTTCGAGCTACTCAACCTGCTGCTGGCGGTGAACATCCTGGCCGCCGCGCTGATTCGCTTTCCCTGGAAGCGGCATCAGACCGGTTTTGTGATTACGCACCTGGGACTGCTGACGCTATTGGCCGGCTGCCTCGTCTCGCGGCTCGGCGCGATCGACGCCCAGATGCCGATTTTTGAAGACGACATCGGCCACCGCGCTTACACGGATCATCACAACATCGAGCTAACGCTGCTGCCGCTCAAGAAAAAGACCAGCACGAGCGAACAAGATGAGCTGCGCACCGTCATTTCGATCCCCTTCAAGCCCGGCCCGTTTAGCTGGCACGGTCCCGACGAACTGTTTGCTCCGGTTGCGCTAAGCGAAGCCGAGGCGGCAGAACTCGCCGGCCGCTCTTTCGGCAGCCGGATCGTCGCCCACGTCGGGATGGCGATGAAGAACCTACTGCGGCGCACATCGGGGCTGGCCTTTAGCACCGTCGGGCGGAGCGAAGGCGTCGTCTACGACCAGGACGGAATTCAAGTCGAAGTGCTCGACTACTACGCCGACTCGAAGCAGGTCGAAGCGCCGCTAGTAAAACTCATGCTGAGCATGCCGCAGGGGACTGAGATGGGCCCCGACGGCAAGCCCCGCGCCAGCCGCGTCACGTGGATTCCCGTTGAGTTGCACGTGCCGGACGAGCCGCTGATGGATTTTCCGCACGGCCGGGGCACCGGCCGCGCGCAAGGGGGCGGGCGCATGACGTTCCGCCTCGCCGGCAGCCAAGCCGAGCTTGACGCCTTTCTTGCCAGCGCGCCGCAGGGCGATGTGCCAGGCAAAGGGCAGCTTGTGCTCAGCGTCGGCGGCGAGCAGTACCCGGTGAACGTCGAGGAACTGCTCGCCAAGAAGAAAGCGGGCGAGCGGCTGCCGCTCGGCCAGTCGGGCACCGAAGTGGAACTCGTGCAGCAGCTCGACGATGGCAGCCTCGGCGTGACCGGCCCGGGCGAGCCGCTCCAGCTTGTGCCTTCGCAAGGGCAGGGCGTGGCGAGCGGCCCGGCGGTCGAACTGAAACTCCATCGCCCAGACGGCGAGCCGGCGCGGCTCGTCCTGTTCGCACAAAATCCGGAAGTCAATATCTACGACCATCGGGCTGAAGTCTTCGGCACTTACTGGCACGATCCGGGCGAACTGACCGCCGCCGAGCGGATGCAAGGCAAAGGCGGCGCGCGGATTGATTTCGTGCAAGGCCCCGATCAAAAGCTCTATCGCCGCTATTGGAGCGGAAAGCAACTCGTCGCGCTCGGTGAAATGCCCACCGACGGCACGAAGGTCGATGCCTTCAAAATGCCAATCGCGCAGCTTCAAATGTACGTCGCGGAGTTCGTGCCGAGCCTGCGACCGACGAAGATCGAGCAGCCGCTGCCGTTCCGCCGCGATGCCGGCATGATCCCCAAACGCCCCGCCGCCAAGCTCCGCGTGACGGTGGACGGCAAGACGCGCGAGTTCTGGGTCGCGTCGATGCCGATCATGGCCTTCGAGCGTGCTCCGGTCGCCGGCGAGCAGCAACTTGTGGCGGGCGAGGAGCGGCTCGTCTCGGTGACGCTGCCGCCGCATGACATTTTCAAAGCCGTCGGCTTTCAGGTGCGGCTCGACCAGTTCCAACGCCGGCTCGATCCCGGCACCAGCCAGCCCTCGCACTACGGCAGCACGATCGACATTCTCGCCCGCGATCCGCAAAACGCTTCGGCCGGCGAGCCGGAAGTGCTGCTGCACGACGTGGAGATTTCGATGAACGCGCCGGTCGATATTGTCGATCCGGCCACGGGTCGCACGTTGCGGCTCTTTCAAGAGAGTTTTCAAGGCCCGTACCAACCGGGCGACCCGATCTACCGCCAGTTCGCGGATAAGTCGAAGGGCCGTGAACTGTTTTACGCGTCGATCCTGACGGTCAACTACGATCCGGGGCGGGGCATCAAGTATGCCGGCAGCCTGCTGATCGTGGCCGGCATCTTCACGATGTTCTACATGCGTGCTTACTTCTTCAAACCGGCGGCCCGCGCCGAAAAGACCGCAGCGAAAGCCACTCCCGCTCCGATGGAGCCTGTCGCCTAGCGCTTGCCGCTTAGGGCTGTCCATTTGCCTGTGACGAGGTTGTTCATGTTCCGCACGATCCGCATCCCGCTCGTTGCCCTGCTGCTCTCGGTCGGCAGTCTGCTCTCGCCCGCGACGGCAGCCGAGCGGGAGCTTGATCTCGACGCTTGGCAACACCTGCCGGTTCTTTCTGGCGGGCGGATTATGCCGCTGCAAACCTTTGCCCGCGAAGCGGTGGCGAACATTACGGGACGGGAAAACCCGACGCTCGATCCGCAACAGGAACTCGGCGAGCGCTGGACGAGCGACGACGATCTGGCCGAGGCCCGCAAGCTCTTTCCGCACGGCGCGCGCAAGTGGCCGGCCTCGGAATTGCTGCTGAGCTGGATGATTGAGCCGAGCGCGTGGGAAGAAGTCCCGTTTCTGCTCGCCGAGCATGCAGCGCTCCGCGAGGCGCTGGGGCTAGAGGTCGAGACGGGCAAGCTGCGTTACGTCTCGCCCGCGCAACTGATGGACAGCGACGAGTTCGCCGCGCGGATTCAGCAACTCGGTGCCCAGCAACAAGCCGCCGAAGCGCGGGGCGAAGAGTTTTCACCGCAAGGGGTCGATAAGCAAATCGCCGAACTCGCCCGCGCCTTTCAGCAGTATCGCCAACTGACGACCAACACGATCGACAACCCCCGCGCGCGGGGCCGCTTCTTGCGGCAAGCCTCGCAGGCGGTTGAGGCCTGGTCCACCGTCTACGAAGGACTCGGCGGTTTCCACGGCCAAGAGGGGCTGCTGCAACTGAGCCAGTCGATCGCCAAGGTCGATGCCGCGCACCAAGAGATCATCAGTGTCCTGAAGGAAGGCGGCTTCCGCGTCAAAGAAATCGAGCCGGCCGTCGTCCGCTTTGGCGAAGGCGCGCGGGAATTGCAGCACCAGACGACGCAACTGAAAGACCGACTGCTCTCCGATCCGCCGGCGGGCGTGCCGCAAGATCGCCTCGAAAATCTGCAAGGCACGATGACGCTCTTGGCGAGCAAAGCCGGCGCGATGGCCAAGCACGCCCGCGAGATGCACCTGGCGCTGTACGATGAAGATTATCCGCTGCGGATTGTGCCGGCGCTCAATCCGGCGGCGCTGGAGCGCGACCGCGAGACGGAAGACGACGCGCAGCCTTGGCTCGCCTTCCAAACCGTGCTGTACGGCTCCGATCAACTGCTGAGCGACTACCCGCAAGCGCCGCTCCAGGCCGCGCGCCGCTGGTACGGCGAAATGGCTCAGGCCTACACCAGTCGCAATGATGCGGAGCGGGCGGCGAAGTTCGAGAAGGCCGCTGGCATGTTCGCCCAGGCGCTGCGCAATCTCGGCACCGAGGTCGAGCCGCTGCGGCGCGCGCTGCCGATTCAGCAGCCCGACGAGGCGCTGCTCCGCTACACGCAATATCCGCCCGCCGGCTATACGGAAACGGAAGTGCGCTACAACGAAGTGCAGCCGTTCATGGGGGCGTGGGTGATTAGCCTGCTGGCGACGGTCTGCTTTGCCCTCGCCTTCGGCGTGCTTCGCAAGCCGATGTTTTGGGCCGGCACGCTGGTGCTCGTCGCCGGACTAGGCTGGTGGGTCTACGGTTTTTATATGCGGGTGGCGATTACGCAGTGGGCGCCGGTGACGAACATGTACGAGACGGTCGTCTACGTGCCGTTCTTCGTCTGCGTGCTCGGGGCGTGGTTCTTGCTCTTGCCGCTCACTTGGACCGGCGTTCAAGCCGCCTGGCGCGCGACCGCCTTCCCCTTCACGCGCGAAACAGCCGAACCGACGAGCGAGCAGCAAGACCTGATGAGCGCCCAGGCGTGGAAGACGCTCGGCCTCGTCGCCGCCGTCCCCCGGATCGCGCTGATGGGCGTCACGCTGTACCTGCTCGCCTTCGCCACGATCTACGATGGCGGCAATACGGTCCTGAGCCTCACGCCCAAAATCCCCTTCGGCCAACTTCTCGGCAACTTGAACGACCTGACGGTTTGGCTCGTCGGGCTGGTCGTGCTGCTGAGCAGCGTGTGGTTCTTGCCGCGCGTCGTGCTCGCGGCGGCGGCGGCGCTCGTATTCATTCCCTGGGCGCTCAAAGGCCGCTTCGGTCAAGCAGTCGCGCAGGTTTACCCGCGCTGGCCGTTCGGGCTGACCGCCACGATTGTCGGCTTCCTCGGCGCCTTCGTCGCCTGGTGGTGGCCGATTCCCGGCAAGGACTTCGGTCCGTTGCAGCCGGTGCTGCGGAGTAACTTTTGGCTCACGATTCACGTGCTAACGATCGTTTCCAGCTACGCCGCCGGCGCGCTCGCCTGGGGGCTGGGCAATCTGACGCTCGGCTACTTTCTGTTTGGCCGCTACCGCGATCCGCGTCCGGTCGCCGATCTGCCCGCCGGCCATCGCCCGGCGCAAGAGTCCGCGCTGGGCAAGCGGCTCGTCCAGGCGCGACCGCCCGAGCAGACTTCGGCGCTGGCGAACTACTGCTACAAGGCGATGCAAGTCGCCGTGTTGCTGCTGGCGGCCGGCACGAT
>CAYZVT010000202.1:0-8653 GCA_964481585.1 uncultured Pirellulales bacterium | reverse complement strand
GGAGGGCGAGCTTGCTTGACCTACACATTGGCTGCGAAAAACCCGGCACGCTGGTTCGAGCTTCCCCGCTCGCTTGTCTGTTCACCCGCCGCCTTGGCGGGCGCGCTGGTTACGCCGGTGGAGGGGGGGCAGGTGTTGCTCCTCGATCCCGCGACGGGAACGCCGCGCGTGGCGCCGTTTCAGCCGCGCCTAGAGCCGGGCGTGTCGGTCGACTGGCTCACGCCGTCGGCCGTTTCAGATGCATCCGAAGTGGTAGTCGCCGACGCGCTCACGCGGCTGTATCGGCTGGGCATCGAGGAGCAGCCGGCGCCGCACCTGGCCGCGCAGGCTCAAAGCAGCAAGGTGGCGCAGCCGCTCGTTTCGCCGGTTGCTTGTCTGGGTAAGCTCGCCGTCGCCGTGGACGCTACGGACCGACTCCAAAAGTTTTCGCTGCCCGACCTCCAGCCGGCGGGCGAGCTTGCGGTCGGCGGTGAAGTGATTTGGGGGCCGCGTCGCGTGGGACCACTCATTTTGCTCGTGAACGACCTGCACGAGATGATCGCAGTCGAGGAGTCGGGGGAAATCCGTTGGCGTAGACCGCTTGAACACGGCCCACTGGCGGGCCAGCCGCTCCTAGACGGCGCCACCTACGTCTGTGCCGCACCGAGCGGGTTCTTGTTCCGCATCGATGCGCGTACAGGCAAGACGCTTGCGCAGATCGATCTTGGTCAGCCGCTCGCTACCGGGGCGGTCACGTTCGGAACCAATTTGATCGTCGCAGGCCAAGACGGAACGCTACTCGTGGCCCGCTTGCCTGCTGAGGAGAAGTGATCGGTGCCGCTCCGCTGCCTCTCCCGCCGAACATCGCTCTGGCCGCTCGCGCTGCTTCTCTGCGCCGTCTGGCCGCTCATCGCGCCGCACGTTGCGCTGGCAGAGGGCGAACGGCTGCTCGACCAAGAGCCGTTCGACGAAATTACGCTCAATGCCGAGAACGGTCATCACGTTCTCAAGGTCGTGCCGCTGGATTTGCCGCAGCGGCGCGTGCCGGAAAACCCGCCCGCCAACGCGCGGTTGCGAGTCCGGCTGTTGGATCGGCCGGGGGCGGAGTATGAACTGGCCTGGTTCAGCATTGATTCGGTCAAGCTCTACGAGCAGATGCTGCTCGACGAGGCAAAACAGCTTCAGGCGGAAGGCAACTTCGCGGCCGCGTTTGAAAACTACCGCTGGCTGCTGCAAGAGCAGCCCAGCCTGCCGGGGCTGAACCCAGCCGTGGAAGCCTTCTTGGTCCAAAGCGCCGCCGCCGCCTTCAAGTCGCAGGAGTACGCCCACGCCTACGCGCAACTGCTGCAACTGCACGAGCGTGATCCCAGCCATCCGATGGTGAAACCAGCGCTTGGCGCGGTGGCGGACCAGCTCATCGCCGAGTGGGTAAGGGGCGAGAACTACGTCGCCGCGCGGGGCGTGTTCGATCTGCTCGATCAAAAATTTCCCGAGCCGCGACTGCCGCCCGTCGTCCAGTGGGAGAAACGGTTCGTTCAAAAGGGCAAGCAGCTTCACGAACAAGCCCAACAGGACTTCGCCGCAGGACGCTTCAGCCAAGCCCGCCGCTGGAATCAACAGACGCTTGAGATTTGGCCGACGCTCGCGGCGGCGCGCGAGTTGGCCAAAGAGATCAGCCAGCGCGCTCCGCAGGTGGTCGTGGGCGTGGCGCGGCTCGGTGGCCCGCAGCTTACCGACCGGCTTGACGATTGGCCTTCGCGGCGTCGGAGGCGGCTAATTCGTCGCACGCTGAGCGAACAGATCGGCCTCGGAGCCGCCGGCGGCGTTTATCGCTGCCCGGTCGGACAGTTCGAGATCGATCCGCTCAGCAATCGCTTCGCGATCCAATTGCGCAGCGGTACGGCGTGGAACACGGGCGAAGGGACCGTTACCGGCTACGACGTATCGCAGCGTCTCTTGCAGCTTGCCTCGCCTACGGCGGAGGAGTATCGCCCGGACTGGGCCGACTTGCTCAAGAGTGTCGCGGTTCAGGACGTGTATCATGTGGCGGTGGAACTGCGGCATCCGCATCCACGTCCTGAAGCGCTGTTGCAGATTCCACTTTATCCAGCGACGGCCGAGCCGCCGCATGCGGACGCTACGCCCAGCTTTGCGCCCTATGTGCGTGGTGACGTGAGCGAGCGCGAAGTGCGTTATCGGCCGCGCGAAGGTCTCGCGGCTGCCGAGTTGCCGGAGATCGTGGAACGCTCGTTTGCCGACGAGGAGGAAGCCGTCGCGGCGTTGCGATCCGGGGAGATCGCCGTGCTCGATCGCGTACCGCCATGGCTGTTGGCGCAGCTGCAAGCCGACCCCGCCATTACCGTCGGCCGCTATGCGCTGCCGACCGTTCACGTGCTCATCCCGCATCCGCGCAAGCCGCTGGTCAACAGCCGCACGTTCCGTCGAGCGCTCCTCTACGGTCTGCACCGCGAGATGATCTTGCGCGAGGAGCTTTTGGGCGGTGCGGAACTCGACGGGGCGGCGGTATTGAGCGGCCCGTTTCCGACGCGCACCTCGTACAACGACGCGACGGGCTATGCCTCCGATCCGCAGATCGAGCCTCGCCCGTACGAGCCGCGAATGGCATTTGCCTTGGCCCAGGCGGCGCTGAAAGAAGTCCCGCCGCCAGAGGCCAAGCAGCCGAGCGACGAGGAGCCTGCGCTGCCGACGCTGGTGCTGGCTCATCCGGGCGAGCCGGTTGCGCGGGCGGCGTGTTTGGCGATTCAAGCTCATCTACAACGGATCGGTTTCTCCGTGCGGCTGGTCGAATGGAACGCGGGCAATCCAGCGGCGTCGGTCGATGACTACGATCTGCTCTACGCGCAACTGGCAATGTGGGAGCCGCTGGTCGACGCGCGCCGGCTGCTTGGGGCGGACCAGCTCCTGGGGCGACACGATCCCCATTTGGAGCTTGCCCTACAGCAGCTTGATGAGGCGGTCAATTCGACGCAGATCGGGCAGCGGCTGCGCGCGATTCACCGGCTGGTCCATGATAACTTGACGGTGTTGCCGCTCTGGCAAATTCCCGAGCATTTTGCCTACAACCGCACGGTGAGTCAGATCGGCCAAGAGCCGGTGACGCTCTACCAAGAGGTTGAGCAGTGGCAAACGCACGCGCAAGTGCCGGAGGAGCAATGATCCTTCCCCGGCGCATCGCAATCTCGTTGCTCGGCGGCTATCGGCCATTCTGCATCGGGCTGCTCGTTGCGGCGGTCGCGCTTGCTGCTTCCGGCGCGCACGCGCAGTCGTATTGGGAACTGACCCCCTACCGCATCAAGCTCATCCTGGCGGTCGATGCCGCTTCCCGGCTCGATCCACGGTTGCAGAGCGATCTACGGATGGCACTCGCCGAGCGAGCCGAGGCAACCCTTGGCGCTCCCTGGGACTGCGAAGTCGTGGCGGCCGGGCTGCCGCTGCGCTATCAGGTGCTCGGCGGCGCAACGGGCAAGGTCGTAGAACACTTGGCCGACGAACTGGACAAGTGGGACAAGATCATGCTGCTCGCCGTCCGCACGCGGCAGGATGGGTACGAGGTCGAGGCACGCGAGTTCGACTGTGCCACGCGGCAGTGGAGCCGGCCACACCGCCGCGACACGCGGCAGCGCAGCCGCTTGACGGAGACGGCCTTCGAGGCTTGGCTCGAAGCGTTTCGAACGCTAGCGCGTGTCGCGGGGGCCGAGGGGGAGAGTGCGACGCTGCAACTGCGGGCTGCTGCACTGCCGCCTGCCGATCCCGCGTGGAGCACCGCCACAGTCGGGAAGATTTTTCAGCCGATTGTGCGGCGAAACGAGCGCGACGGCTCGCCGCAGGCCGGGGGCATCGAGGCTCTGCCGTGGACGTTTCTCGTCGTCGAGGAGTTCAACGGACTGCAGGTGAACTGCCGGGTTCATTCCGGCATCCGCAGTCCGCTCTCCGTGCGGCGACGTGGCCGCGTTGAGCTTTACGCGCTCGCCGTCGATGCCGGCGCCGCGCCGACGCAGCTCGAACTGCGGGCACAGGGCGAGGCGCAGCAGCCGCTGAGCGGCTACGCCATCTATTCCGAGCCGCCTAGCAGCCAAGGGCTGACACTGCTGGGCGTGACCGACCGGCAGGGGCGGGTTGCAATCCAGCCCGACCCGCAGCACGGCCTGCGCGTGCTTTACGTCAAGCATGGAAGCAAGCTGCTCGCGCGGTTGCCGATCGTGCCGGGGCTGACGTCGCAGCAGTCAGTCTCGCTCCGCAGCGATGATCTACGGCTACAGATCGAAGGACAGTTGCGGGGACTCGAAGAAGCGCTAGTCGATCTGGTCGCGCGGCGCGAGCTGCTTCTTGCCCGCATTCACGCCAGGCTCGACGCGGCTGATGTCGAAGGCGCCACGGAGTTACTCAACCAGTTGCGACGGCTTCCCACGCGGGAGCGGTTTGCTCAAGAGGTGAGCCAGTTGGAGAATTCCATTGCTCCTCGCGACAAACAGCTTCAGGCAGAGATTCAGCAGCTTTGTGCACGCACCAAGTCGCTGCTGGGCAAGTATCTCGACGTGCAACAGATCACCGAAGTGCAGCGCCGGCTGAACGCGGCCCGGAAAGGTTAGTCCAGGTGCAGCCTTCTACCGCGCGTCCCAGAGCCGGCGCAACTGGTCGCGGCTGTAGAGCAGGAAGTGTGGATCTTCGCAGAAGACTTCCAGCGTGATCGTCGAGTCGTAGCCAATCTCTTTCAGCGCCGCCAGGCACTTCTCCACCGGCACGTTGCCCGCCCCAAGCGGCAGGTGCAGATCGGCGTGCCCGCCACGGTTGTCATGTAAGTGAACGTGTTTCAATCGGTCAGGAAACTGGCGCACGAGTGCAGCGGTCGTATTCTCGGCGACCAATAGGTTCGCGTGCCCGATGTCGAGATGCAGCCCCAGGTCGGGCAGTGGATCGAGCAACTCCGCAAGCTGCTCGACCGTGTTAAAATCGCCCGGCAGATTTTCGACCATCAGCCCTACGCCGAGCCGCTTGCCTTCGTCGATTAACTCGTCGAGGCTCTGCAAGTTGCGCTCGATGTAATAAGGCCGGTCGTGCATCGGCGCGTGTCGATCGGGATGGACATTCACCCAGTTGGCGCCGAGTTCCGCAAAGATGCGCATGCAACGCCGCATTTCGTAAATCGCTCCCTGGCGAATTTCTTCAAACGCGCTCGCTAGCGGCAAGTAATACGCCGTGTGGCCGACCACGGGCAGTCGCGTACGCTCCAGCGCCTTGCGCAACTGAGCCACCTCGACGCGCCACGAGGCGGCGGCCGGTGGTTCGAGCGTCAGGTCCACGAACTCCAGCCCCAACTCGGCGAACTGCTCGATCTCCTCGACCGGGTCGTGTTTCGGATGGTTCATCGCGCCAATCAGCATCGCTACACCTCACGGACGGCGGGAGAATCGAGTTGCACAGGGTTCAGTGCGGCTACACGGACTGTGGATAGAACCAGTCGCGCGAGTCGATCCGCATCACGCGCGCCTGCTCGTTGCCGTGCGGGTCCGGCTGCGGCGCGGGGAGTTGGAGCTTGGGCCAAATCCACTCCGGCAGTTCGCGTGCCCGATCGGGGCAAAGCCAGCTAAAGAAAGCCATCAGCCCGGCTAGCAGCCCCCGGTCGCTGGCGACGCGGTGCAGCAGATGCTCCCAATCCACGTTTGGCCCCTGCGTGTAGAGGATCGTCAGCAGATCGGGCCAATCGCAGCGGTCGCGCTGCACGATGTACATCTTCGTCCAGATCAGTTCCTCAGGCGGCAGGACGCGAATCGACATGCCGGCCAGGTGGACTTCACGGCCGCGCTGCGTCCACAGTAGATCGACCTGCGCATGATGATTGGCCATCTCCCAGATCAGATCGACGATGATCCCTTCCTGATAACCGCGAAAGATCCAAGCCCGGTCGTACGGAACCTGGTCGTAGTAGTCCTCGAAGCCGAGGCTTTTGAGGAGTTGAACGAGCGACTGGCGGTCGCTCGGCAGGATGAACAAATCGAGATCCTTGGTGTACCGCCAGCGTGAAGCATAGGTCGAATAGGCCAGCCCACCTCCCACGGCGAAGGGAAGCCCGTGGTCGAGGAACGCGTGCAGGACAGTTTGGTAGAGTGCCCAGTCCGCCTCCGGCAGATGCTTATGCCACTGTCCCCCATTGATCGTGGCTTTGGCTTGCGGCTCTTTCATAGCCAGCCTCGCTTCGTGCCCAAAAACCAGTAAGCGCGGCAAACTCTCGCAAAAAGACGCCCCACTTGTAGCTCCGCGTCCTCAGGAGCAGCAGCCGGCCGAATCCGTGCTGCCGGCTGCTATCTGCAATCATACGCAGGGAAGCAGCGAGGAAAGCGGAGGGCGGAGGGCGGAAGGCGGAGGGCGGAAAAGTAAAAGCGCCGGGTGGCGGGGGCGCGCCGCGACAGCGGAAGCCCCCGTGATGCAAGAAAGCGGAAAGCGGAAAGCGGAAAGCGGAAAGCGGAAAGCGGAAAGCGGAAAGCGGAGGGGGCGGGGGCACAAGGCCGTCCTTCCCGCGCAGGCGGGAATCTAGAAGCGCACGGTCCACCGTCTAGATTCCCGCCTACGCGGGAAGGACACCGCCGCGGAGGCTGATCGCTGATCGCTGACCGCTGATGGCTGATCGCTGACCGCGAATCGCTACCCGCGTCCGCTCAGCACCGTGTAGAGCACGCCGACCGTGATGAGAATCGCCACTACCAGCAGCAGCGGAACGAAGAGTTGGCTCAGCAGCTCGCGCGGAACGCGCAGCGATCGCAGCCGCCGCAGCGTGTGCCAGAGCCGGCTGCGGAACTGGCCGAACCGGAGGCGAAGTTCCTCGGCCCAGTCGAACGGGTCGAGCGGCAACGTCTCATGCAGCGGCGGTGGCACCGGCACCGTGCTTTGGGAGTGGTTCCCCGGCGTATCGCGCTGAAGCCGCACGGCTTCGAGAAAATGCGGCTGGCTTCCGCTCGATCGTCCCTCATCGCTCAGAGCAAGGCCCCCGGCCGCTCCGCCCTGGGGCACAAACGAACGATCGTCTTGCACAGCGATGGGAACGGACTGCAACGTCCACGGAGCCAGCCGGCGAATGACTTCCTCGGCCGAGGCGATCCGCTGGGCCGGGTCTTTTTCCATCATCGCGGCGAGCACTTCGACGAACGCATCATCCAACTCGGGATTTAGCCGCTGCGGCGTGAGCGGCACTTCCTCGCACTGACGCCGCAGTTTGTCGCGCGTGCTTCCGCCCGGGAAGGGCACCTTGCCCGTCACCGCGTAGTAGAGCGTGCAGCCGAGCGAATAAATGTCGCTGGCCGGGCTGACCTCGCCGGGGTTGCGAATCGTTTCGGGGGCCAAGTAATCGGCGGTGCCCACAATCCGCCCGGCACGCGGATCGTCCAGCCCGGCTTCCTCCTCGCGCAGATAGCCGGCCAAGCCGAGATCCGCCACCTTGGTGCGGCCTTCGGGGGTGACGAGCAGATTGCCCGGCTTGATGTCGCGGTGGACCAGCCCGCTGCGGTGGGCGTGATCGAGTCCATGCGCGGCCTGGGCGATGATCGTCGCGGCTTGCTGCATCGTCAGCCGGCCGTTCTTCCGCACCAGTCGCCGCAGATCGACGCCCGGCACGTATTCGGTGACGAAAAAGTAGGTCGAGCCTTCCTGTCCGGCATATGAGAGCCGCACGAGGTTCGGATGGTCGAGCTGTGCTTGGGCGCGGATCTCTCGGCGGAAGCTGGCGATGGCCTCCGGGGTCGATTTGCTTTTCGGAAGCACTTTGACCGCCTCGATCCGGCCGAGCATCGAGTGCTCTGCCTTAAAGACGTGCCCCATGCCCCCCTGCCCGATCGAGTCGAGAATCTGATACTGCCCGAGCGAAAACTTCGTGCGGCCGGCGCGGAGTTGTTCGGCTTGCCAGCGATTGAGCAGCCCCAAGGCAACGGCCTGGGCGGCGATCGGCTCGTCGTCCAGCGCGGCGGGCACCGCGTCCGGGTACGCGGCGATCAGCACGCGCTCCAGCTGATCGGGCGTCAACAGCCCGCTGGCCAGCGCAGCGCTGCAAAAGACCGAGTAACTCGGGACGGTCGAGATTTTGGCCCGACTCGTAGGGGGCATGAAGCTCTTCCGGCGCGGCGGGAAAAACGAAGAAAACTCAACCCTCCATGGTACTTACTTCGTACAGCCACGCCAAGCAAACGGGGCTGGGCCGCAAGCGGCGGCTGCCGCTGTGGCCTTAGTCCGACAGGTGCAGACTTCGCCAGGCTGCCGGCAGCGGGGCGACGAATTCCAGCCGCTCCTTACGAACCGGGTGCTCGAATGCCAGTTGCCGTGCATGCAGCGCGATGCCGCGCGGGAAGTGCCGCCCGCTGCCGTACTTACGATCGCCCAGAATTGGATGCCCGGCGGCCGAAAGTTGGAACCGAATCTGGTGCTTGCGGCCAGTGCCCAGCTGCACTTCCAGCAGCGTGCCCCCGATGAGCGGCTGCAGCGTCCTGTAGGACAGTTCGGCCCGCTTGCCGTCCGGCGATTGCTGCGAAGCAAGGCGCATCCGCCGGTGCCGCTCGTCCTTGCGCACGTAGTCGACCAACTGCCCGCCGGGCGGCTCAATCCGCCCTTCGACGACGGCCCAGTAGGTCTTCTCGACCGCGCGCGTGCGGAACTGCTCAGTCAGCCGGGA
>CAYZVT010000201.1:0-8673 GCA_964481585.1 uncultured Pirellulales bacterium | reverse complement strand
ATCCCTCATCCCTCATCCCTCATCCCTCATCCCTCATCCCTCATCCCTCATCCCTCATCCCTGGCCCGCTGGTACTGGGCGAGCATGTCGCGGGCGCGGCGGGCAATCATCTGGCGCAGCTCGGGCGGCTCAATCACTTCCGCTTGATCGCCGTAGCCGAGAATCCACCACGAGATTTCATTCAGCCCCGAGACGGTCACTTGAAAATCAAGCCTCCCGTCTTCGCGGAAATGCAACTGCTGAGTCGGATGCCAGGCAACTTCCGCCACGTTCCGCGCCACCTGCGGCTGGAAGCGAATCGTCACCCGCTGATCCGGCCCCGGCTCGGGAATCAGATGCCAGGCATTGCGCAAGTAGCGTTCGATGCTAAAGCCGCGCGGAATCTGAAACGTCTCGTCGAGCGGTTCTAGCCGGCGGATTCGCCCGACGTGAAAGGTGCGCGTCTGGCGATGAAAACTGCTGTGGCCGATGACATACCAACTGCGGCGGCTGAACAGGAGTTGGTAGGGGTGCAGCTTGGTGCGCACCTCGCTCTCTTCGGCGAGGCTTTCGTACTGCATCCGCACCGCGCGTCGCGTGCCGATGGCATCGACAAGCTCTTCGTAGTACCCGCGCTCGCCGCGCCGTGCGCTGACCGGGCCGGTTTTGATCCGCACGGCGCGCGTCGCGCGTTTGAGTTCCTCCCGCAGCCGGTGGGGCAAGGCGTTTTCGAGCTTCAGCGCCGCGCTCCGCGCCGACTCGAAGAACGGCAACTGATGCGAACTGCCCAGCTCGTGAGCGAGCACGATCATCGCCAGCGCTTCTTCGGGCGTGAAGTTCGTGGCCGGCAGCAACTGCGGCGTGGGAACGTGATACCGCTCCAGCTCGGGATCGAACTGGAGCGGGATGCCCGCCAGGCGGATCGTTTCCAGATCGCGGAAGATCGTGCGGCGGCTGACGCCGCACTCATTAGCGAGCGACGCGGTGTTGTGCCCTCTTCCAGCCTGAAGCAGTTGCAGGAGCTTCAGCAGCCGGCCGACGCGCTTCAGTTCGCTGCTGAGACTGCTGCCAACTGCCACCGGCAGGCTCCTCGTAGCTCAGTTGTTGGATGGGCGAGAGTTTCTGCTGCTTCACGGGCGCCGGCGGCTTCGATTCCGTCGCCGGCACCAGATCGCGGATGTCGATTTCGTTGCTGGCCTGCCGTGCCTTGGCCGCCGGCTGAGCCGGACGGGCGGCTTGCGGGCTGTGCAACTCCGGTCCTGCCACTGCCGCCGTGCTCGAAGGCTTGCGGACCGAACGCGTCGGCCGCGGCGGCAGCGGAGCGGCGTCCTCGTCGGCCGGCGGAGCCATGCGCGGCGTCGGCAGTTCTTCCGGCGGAGCCGGCGTCGGCACCAGTTCGCCCTCGAAACCCTCCTCGATCGGAGCCGCCTGGTCGGCGTGTTGCAGCACCGGTCCACGGCTGAAGACTCCCGGCCGCGTGATGCCGTAGTCGAGGTATACACTCGCGTCCCGTTGACGTGCAAGCCGCAGGGCATCGAAGTACGCCTTGGCCGGCCAGGGGCCTTCGGCCAGGTAGACACCATCGTACTCTAGCAGCGAGCCTTTCTGGTAGTGGACCTGCATGATCGCCCGATTGTAGTCCACCAGCGAGCGGAAGTAGGCCACCTCGGCATCGGCCCGCCGCCGCTGGGCGTCGAGCACCGTGTCGATCGTGACGGTCCCCGACTCGTAGGCGGTGAGCACGGCCTCGACTTCTTTTTCGGCCGCCACGCGGCGGTTGAAGTTCGTCTGCGTCAGGTTGTAGTTGTTCACCAGGTTGCGGATCGCGTCGCCGAGTTGGTGCGTCACTTCCAGTTCTTGCTCTTTGAGCAACGCCCGTTCCCGAGCCAGTTGCAACTGATAGAAGCGGACCTGCGAGAGTTCGCGGCGGAAGCCGATCGGGATGCTCATTTGCACGCCCAACTCCCATTCCTGGAAATCGCCGCCGGTGAGGCTTTCAAAGGCGTTGGAGCCTGGGGCCAGCGGTGCCAAGCCGGAGCGCTGGGTGTCGATCAGGTCATCGCCCAGCCCAAGCCAACGGTAACTACCGATCGCATCCAGGCGCGGCAGCAGATGATTGCGCGCGGCGATGAGTTCCAGCTCGCGCTGCTTGATGCGCCACTTCTGCGCCCGCAGTTCGACTACCCGCACCAAAGCTTCGGCGTGAATCTCGTCCCAAGCAAAAACCACGCGCGCGGTCGTCGGTTCATCAGCCGGACGAATTAGCCGCCCATCGGAGATCGTCAAGCCCATCAAGTACCGCAGCCGATTCTCGGCGCGGTAGAGTTGCGTCAGGGCGTTCTCCACTTGCGAACGGAAGAGGAAGTACTGGGAGCGAGCTTGAGCTTCTTTCTCCGCCTCGCCGCCGACCGCGCCGACGCGCATCAGCGCGTTGATCTTTTTCCAGGTTTGCAGGGCGCTGTCACGGCCCGTTTTTTGGGCTTCGAGGCTGCGGTAGGCGAAGTACAGTTCCCAATAGGCGTTTTCCGTCTCGTTGACCAGATTCCGCACCTGGCCTTCAAACTGCGTCAGGCTGATGTCGGTGTTGATCCGCGCCAGCACCACGCCGTCGAAGGTGGCCGTGTTGGCGAAGTTGCCGATGTTCGAGATGCCCAGGTTCGGGTTGAAAGACGGGCTCGACGGACCGGCGATGCGGTTGTAGAGCACGCCGGCACCCTGCAACAACGGCTGCCGGAAGCTGGCTTCGAAGTTGGTGTTGTAGTCGCTGCGCAGGGCGCGCGACGGGTTGTTGTTCATGTCGTACGTCGTGTTGTGCTGAAAGGCGAACTGAGCACCCGACGCGGTGAACTTGCTGACCTGGGCGGTAAAGGTGCCGAGGTCCTGTTCCAAAATCGGCGTAAAGAAGTTGCTCGCCAGACCGGAGCGGAAGTTTTGCGGGCGGTCGTTCTTCTGCCACAGCATGCTGCTGCTGAAGTTGGCATCGAACGCCGCCAGAGCCGCTTCGACGCCGGTCTGCGGACCAGCCTCGATGATCGCCGGATCATAGGCCGTCACGGCCTGCGTCGGCTGAAGCGTCAGAGCGTTCGGGGCTTCGCCGGTCTGCGGCTGGGTGATCGGCCCCTGGCTGGCAAAACGCCCGCCGAGCGAGCGAATGACTTGGCTATTGGCCAGGGCGATCTTGACCGCTTCCTGCAGCTCCAGGTCCCACATCACAAAGTCGTCGGCATTTTCCAGCGTCAACGGCTCTTGCGTGTGGGCCACTTCTTCCAGCGTGGCTTCATGCACGTCCGGGTACTCGATCTCGGTCGCCACGTCGACAAAGTGGGACAGATCGCCGTCTTCAAAAAAGAAGCTCGGTTGCTGGGGATGGCAGCCTGCCAGAACGAGCGTTCCGACCAGGACCCAAGCTCGGAAGAGTAGCCGGCTCATGTAACTGTATTCCTGCTGAGGTTCGACTCTTGAGCGAGTAGTCACTGCGGAAATCCTTTTCCGCAGTGCTCCGGCTTGCCGCCGCAGGCACCGCATGCCTCGCAACGCAAACCCGGCCCCCCCAGGCCGTCTTCCCCGTCCCCCGATGCTCGGCAGCCTTCCAAAGACCGCCGCGCAAGCCGTGGCGCGGGTATTCGACAAAACCACGTATCGACCCGGCCTCTCGTCAAACTTTGACGAATCCGAAAAATCGGCAGAAAAGACAGAAACCGCCCAGACACAGCAAGCGGCGCGAAGCGCCGAGATTACCAGAATGGTAAGCTGGGGCTGTTAGCTGTCAGCGATCAGCTTCAGCGCCTTTTGAGAGAGTTGAGACGGGATAGCAGGGCATTCGGGCGCGTGGGCGTTTCCCCGCAGCGCCAGAGCGGCTATCTGCCCGGAGACCGCGGGCGAAAAGCGACCGCTGATCGCTGACAGCCTACTGCTTCTAGCCTGTAGCTCGCAGCCCGCAGCCTAAAGTCCCACGTTCAGCCCTTGCAGCTCTTGCGGCACGAACAGGCCATCCTTGCGGATCAGTTCGTCATCGAACCAGAGTTCGCCGCCGCCGTAGTCGCTGCGTTGGATGAGCACTAGGTCCCAATGGACGCGGCTGCGGTTGCCGTTGTCGGCTTCGTCGTAGGCGTTGCCGGGCGTGATGTGCATCGAGCCGCCGATTTTTTCGTCAAACAGCGTGTCGAGCATCGGATGCCGCACGAGATTGTTGCAGCCGATCGACCACTCGCCGAGATAGCGTGCCCCCTCGTCCGAGTCGAGAATCTGGTTCAGCTTCTCCGTCTCGTTCGCGGTGGCTCGCACGATGCGGCCATTTTTGAACTCAAGCTCAATGTTCTCAAAGACCGTCCCCTGATAGCGCGAGGGGGTATTGTAGCGGAGAACGCCGTTGACGCTTTCGCGGAGCGGAGCGGTAAAAACTTCGCCGTCAGGGATGTTTCGCTGCCCGTGGCAAGGCCGAATCGGCATGTTCCTAATGGAAAAGGTAAGCTCGGTGCCCGGGCTGACGATCCGCACCCGGTCGGTCCGCTGCATCCGCGCCACGAGCGGCTGCTGGGCACGGGCCATCTGCTGATAATCCGCCGTGCAGACCGAAAAATAAAAATCCTCGAACGCCTCGGTGCTCATGTTGGCCGCTTGGG
Source organism: uncultured Pirellulales bacterium (assembly GCA_964481585.1). GTDB lineage: Bacteria > Planctomycetota > Planctomycetia > Pirellulales > CAYZVT01 > CAYZVT01. The sequence goes on along the minus strand of CAYZVT010000201.1, from coordinate 4,072 downwards.
CCATCGAGTCGGTCGGGTAGCGGAGCACAACCCACTTGGTCTTCGGCACCCGCACCTGGGAGTGGACCGGATGCCACCAGAGCTTTTGGTATAGGTCCATCTGGGCGTGCGGCACGTCGCTAAACTGGCTGCTATTGGCCGCGCCGCGGATGCCGATATAGGCGTCCATCTGCTCCATCCGCTGCCGCTCTAGCTCGCCAGCCAGGCCCAAGTTCTCCTCGCTGCCGGTCTTATAGAGCGTGCGGAGCACGGCGTTGTTTTTCCACGTCACGAGCGGGTAGGCTCCGCGCTGGCGGGCCAGTTCGACCAGCCGGCAGACGAGATTCGGCTCGGGCAGATCGTAAGCCTCGATCAACAGCTTCTCGCCCGCTTGCAGCCGGCAGCTATGGTCGATGAGCGTGGTTGCCAGTTGCCCCATGCGCGGATCTTTCATGGCCGAATCATCCGTAACTGTCGGAGGATAGGAGAGTTAGCTGCGATATGATAGAGTAATCGCCGCACCGCGACAACGTGCCGCAGACGGCCCAGGACCTATAATCCAAGTGATTCGGTTCCTTTTTGATTCGCTGGAAGAACAACCCGCTTGAAGGAATCGGCTCGGCGCGGGCCGCAGCCGCGTCGTTTGCACGATTCAGCTAGCAGTTTGAGGAGGCGGCCATGACGCAAATCCCGCAAGACCCCAGGCTCACCCCCGGCGACGGCGAGGCGTCGTTTGCCGAGACGGCACTGAAACTCGGGGGCAAAAGCGAGGACGAAGCCCGCCGCACCGGCGCGATCGACAAGGCCGACGACCAGGTTGAAGCCCTCTTCGCGCCGCAGTACCAGACGGTCAACAGCCCGATCCACCGCGCCGTCTGGGAGCGCGGCGTGCCGATCGAGCTATTCACGAGCGACGAAGTCCTGCCGCCGCCGAACGTCGAGCGCGTGATGCAGCGCTCGCTCGAAGTCGTCCGCCGACACCGCGAGCAAAAAACGCTGCTCGACGAGAACAACAAAGTTTCTGACGCCGTGATGAGCGACTTGGCCGAGGCGGGCTACTGGGGACTGCTCGTCGGTACGCAGTACGGCGGCTCCGGAGCGCCGTTCTCCTGCTTCGCGCCGTTTTTGACGCAGATGGCGATGCTCGACCCGACCGTGGCCGGCCTGGCCTCGGTCCACGGCTGCATCGGCGCGGTCGATCCGGTCCGCACGTTCGGCACGCCCGAGCAGAAGCAGCGTTTTCTGCCGGGCTTGGCCGATGGCTCGCGGCTGTCGGCCTTCGCCCTCACCGAGCCGGGAGCCGGCAGCGATCTGACCCAGCTTCGCACCCGCGCGGTGCTCGAAGGCGACTCGTACCTCGTCAACGGCGAAAAACTCTTTATTACCAACGTCGTTCCCGGCCGCACGATCGGGCTGGTGTGCATGATCGACGACAAGCCGGCCGTGCTGGTTGTCGAACTGCCGCCAGAGGAGAATGAACACTTCCAACTGCGCAAGTACGGACTCTACGCGCTGAAGCACACTTACAATCGCGGCATCGTCTTTCGTGATTTCCGCGTTCCGGCCGAAAACCTGCTGCAACCGATCCGGGGCGATGGCCTGACGATCGCCTACCACGGGCTGAATCTCGGCCGCGTCTCGCTCTGTGCCAACGCCGCCGGCACGATGCGGATCATGCTGGCCAGCATCCTCCCCTGGGCGCGCTTCCGCAAAACCTACGGCGCGGCGATCGGCACGCGGGAACTCGTCCGTCGCCGCTTGGGACGCTTGGCCGGCATGATCGTCGCCAGCGATGCCCTGGTCCGCTGGTGCGCCGGCCTCATCGACGCCGGCTACCGGGGCGAGATGGAGTGCATCGTCGCCAAAATCTTTGGCAGCGAGGCGCAAAAGGAAGCCGCCATCGAGCTATTTATGAAGACGCACGGCGGGCGGTCCTTTTTGCATGGGCATCTGTTCGGCGACAACGTCCACGAGTACCTCGCTCCCTGCATCTACGAAGGCGAAGGCGAAATGCTCGCGATGGGCTTTTTCAAGTCGCTCGTCAAGCACCACGGCAAGACCTATTTCGAGCCGATCGGCAAAGCCTTGCAAGCGGCCGGCATCCGTAAGCCCAACCCGATGAACCCTGCCCACGCGTGGGCGCTGAAGGGCGCGGTGCTGCCGTACCTCAAATGGGCGGCGCGGGAGCGGCTGTCGCGCGCGGCCCGGCCCGACCTGCCGCAGATGCCAGACACCCTGCGGCGTCATGCCGAGTTTGCCGCCGACCAATTGCAGCGCAGCGCGCTGGAGATCAGCAGCACCATGCAAAAGCATCAGCTTGCGCTGGCCGATCGGCAATGCCGCATGACCGAACTCTCGCAGCGCGTGCAAGACCTGGTGACGATTCTTTGCACGAGCCTCTACGCCGCCCGCGTGAGCGACGAGGTGGTGCGCGAAGCGGCGGACGTGCAGTGCCAGTTCCTGACGCGCAAGCTCGACGGCAGCCGCCCCAGTGACCGCTACTTCCGCCAGATTACCCGGCTCGGCGAGACGATTGCCGAAGGCGGCTTTGCGTCAATCGCCAACGTCCATCCCGACCAAATCCTCATGCCGTACGAAGCGTGAGCAGCACAAGCAGACAGTGGAGGGGCTAAATTGGAGACTGTCCGCCTTGACCGTTGGACCGCATTTTGCGACCACCTCGACGACTACACCGCAATCCCATCTCAGGAGCGCGACCAGTGGTGGTTTCGGGGCCACGCAGACGCGGATTGGCCACTCGTTACGAAGCTAGACCGCTTTTTTTCGTTTACTGATGATGCAGATCGTTCGCAATGCTTCAACGAGTTGCTCGATGCCTTTAAGCGTGAACTGATGATTGTTAGGGAACGAGAGTATTCCAGCCTCGCGGGCGATGCTTTGGAACTTTACGCGCGTCATCAGGGTCTTCCTACACCGCACTTGGACTGGACTACGTCTCCCTATATTGCTGCGTTCTTTGCGTTTGAAGATGTACGCTTTGTCAACGCATCGCATGTTGCGATCTGGGCTTTTAACCGGGCGCTCCTAGACAAGCCGGGGGCGTATATCGACCTGATCGATGACATGGATCTCATACGGTTCAACCGACGGGCGCTGCATCAGCGCGGGGTGTTCATGCGGGTGATGACGATCGAGCAGACGGTCGGCGAGATGCTCGATCCCGCTCTCGTCAAGTTCGAGATTACGAGAGACCAGGCCGGCATGGCGATTGCACAACTCGATGAAATGACGATCAATCGGACCTACCTTTTCTCGGAGCCCGAGGCGGCTGCACATACTGCTACCACGCGGGTCATGTTACGGAGATAAAATTATGGCAGAACATGTGAACTGGACGCCCCCACCTCTCTCGAAAGATGATGAGCGCCTGGTCTCAGCGTACCTCAACGTCGGCCGTCCATTGGACGATCTTCCCTATACGGATGACTTTGATAAGCTGGCAGCCGCCTATGGCGCAGGAGCCTCGCTAGCGGCGAAACATGACCTTTTCAGGCGTCTCTTGCGGCTTCGTAAACAAGGCCGGCTGCCACGTATCACGGCTCGTCATTTGTAGCGTCGCCGTCTCTGTTCTTTCTGCCCCACTGCTGCGCTACCAGGTATTCATAGAATGTCAAAGTTCGCCGTGATTCTTCCTGCGGCTGGCAAGAGCAGCCGCTTTCGCGATGAGTTTTACAAGAAGCCGTTTGCCAATCTCGCCGGGCGTGCGGTGTGGCTCCATGCGGCGGAGCGGTTTTTGAATCGCGACGACTGTAAGCAAGTGATCGTCGTGATTGCGAAGGAGGACCGCGAGCATTTCGAGATGAAATTCTCGGCCAACGCGGCGATCCTGGGCGTGGAGACGGTCGAAGGGGGCGCGGAGCGGGCGGACTCGATCCAAAACGCGCTGGCCCGCGTGCGGCCCGACATCGAGTACGTCGCCGTCCACGACGCCGCGCGGCCGTGCCTCGCCGACGAGTGGATCACCCGCGTCTTTGATGCCGCCCAAAAGAGCGGAGCGGCGATGCTCGCCCTGCCCGTGACGAGCACGCTCAAGCGCGTCGGAGCCAATCACATCGTCGAAGAAACCATCTCG
>CAYZVT010000200.1:0-8674 GCA_964481585.1 uncultured Pirellulales bacterium | reverse complement strand
CCACGCTCCGCCGCGTTCGCGTGTTCGCGCTGCTGCCGCTTTGCGCTGGGCTGTTCCTGGGCCGTCCGCTGGTTGCTCTCAGCCAGGAGTTGCCCCCTTCCCATTCCGTTGAACCAGAGCTATACGCGACGGGCTTGGCCTTTGCCGAAGGGCCGGCGCTCGATCGGGAGGGGAATCTGTACGTGGTCAACTACCGGGAGATCGGCAACATCGGACGCATCGCCGCCGATGGCACCGCGTCGGTCTTCTGTGATCTGCGCCAGCTCGCGCCGGTCGAGGATCGGCAGCCGCGCGCCAATGGGCTGAAGATCGACCGCGAAGGACGTCTCATCGCCTCCGACAGCGGAGCCGGAAGATTACTCCGCATCGCCGCCGATGGCTCGGAAGTCGAAGTTCTCGCCGAACGCTACGAAGGCAAACATTTTGATAGCGTGAACGACGTGGCGCTTGATCTGGAAGGAAACATCTATTTCAGCGATCCCGGCAACTCCAGCGCCGAGAACCCGACCGGCTCGGTCTATCGTTACTCGATCAAGACCGGCCGCGTCACGCTGATCGACACGGGCCTGGCGTACCCCAACGGGCTGGCCGTCACGCCCGACCAAAAACACCTTTGCCTGTCGGAGAGCCAGCGCTTTCGGGCACTGATTTACGACCTCAGCCCGGAGGGGGAAGCTACAAACCGCCGCGTGCTGATTAACTTCCCGCAGGAGACGAAGGGAAAAATTATCGGCGGCGAGCACGACCCGGACGGCATGGTGTTTGACACCGACGGGCGGCTCTACGTCGGCATGTGGACCGGCGGCGTCATCAACGTGGTCGAAGTCCCCAGCGGCAAGCTCCTGCGGCAATACGACGCCGGCGGCGGCAAGGCCACCAACTGCCACTTCCACGGCCCCTACCTCTACACCACCATCGCCGCCAAAGAAGCCGTCTTCCGCCTCAAGCTCGGCGTCGCCGGGTTTGATTACAACGGAAAGCCGTAGCTTCGCCGCGAGTGATGGGTGGCAAGCGTGATGGGTGGCGGGGGCGCACCGCGACAGCGGAAGCCCCCGAAGGTCCGGCTGTCAGCCATCAGCCGTCAGCAGAGGACGGCACTCCCGCGCAGGCGGGAATCTAGACCCGCCCTTTTCCGCGCCCGAGGCTTACGCTAGCGCGTGCGCTTCGGGGGCTTCCGCCCTCCGCCCTCCGCTTTCCGCTTTCCGCTTTCCGCTTTCCGCTTTCCGCTTTCTTGCGCTTCGGGGGCTTCCGCTGTCGCGGTGCGCCCCCGCCACCCGGCGCTTTGGCTGTAGCGGCGGAGCGGGACGGCGGGGGTTGGCTCTTGGGGGCGTTCGGCGGTGCGGGCGAAGTCGGCGTAGTAGTGGGTCGTCTCTTGGGCGACGAGCCGCGCCCCGAGCGGGCGACAGTGGACTTCGGCGCGGAAGACGTGGTCGCCCACGATGCCCGCTTTGGCGCGGATTTGGTAGACGACTTCGCCCCCCGGCGGCAGCGAGGCGATCGGCTGGAAGACGACCTGCCCCGGCGCAATCTCGTACTGCCCCCCTTCGACTTCGGCCGGCTCGATGCCTTCGGAGAAGAAGACCACGACCTCGACCCCTTCGGCGGCTTTGGTGCCACGGTTGGAGACGTGAATCTCGTAGACGCCCCGCTCGGCGACATGCACCGGGCCACTCGGATCGCTTACGGCCAGTTTCAGGTCGGCGCGGGCAATGACGTTCGTGCTCGCCACGGCGTCGGCGGTCAGTTGGGTTTCATCGGTCGCGTTGACGCGGACTTGGCAAGGCCCATCGCCCGTGAGCGTGCAGTCGAGTTGCAGATCGACCGTGTCGCCCGGCGGCAGCGATCGGAGATGCCAGGTGACTTGATGGTCGGTTTGGTCATACTGGCCGCTTTCGCCCGCACGGGTCAGTTCCGCACCCGTGGGCAAGGCTGCCGTGACGGTGACGCCTTCGGCTCCGGCATTGCCGACGTTGCTCACACGCACGCGGTACGAGGCGGCGTTGCCGGCGTAGAGGGCGGGCGGGCCGGCGGCGGTCACTTCGAGCGCGGCGCGGCGGACAAGCACTTGCTTTTCGGCTTCGGCTTGCAGATCGCCTGCCGCCACGGCAACCGCCCGCACGTGCAGCGTGCCCGACTTGGCGGCCAGCAGTTCGACCGGAATGGTCTTGGTTTCGCCGCGACGGAGCGTGCCGAGGGTGTGCGAGTCGGTCGCATCGCCGGTGCCGTCGAGCGGCAGCAAACGAATCTGCACGTTCTCCGCGTCACCGGTGCCAGGATTGGAGACCGTGAGAATAAAGATCTTGGTCTGCCCGTAGATCGTTTCGCTCGGGCCGGAGATGACCATGTTGAGCATCGGTTCTTCGACTTCGACTTTGATCGTGCTGCTGCTTTGAGCATAGGTGTAGCGCACCGCCAATTCGACCGGCTTGCTCGTGCGCGGCACGAGACGCAGGGCGACCGTTTCGCTACCGCTGGCGGGCAAACGGTCGATCTGCCAATGGATGCTGCGCTCCTGAGCGGCTTCGTCGGTGAGTTGCGCGGTGCCATGGCTCGGATCGGTACTCAACACGTCCACGCCCGGCGGCAGTTGGACCGTTACCTGCACGTCTTCGGCTCCGGCGTCACCGTCGTTGCTCACCATGACCGTGAACTCGGCGGCGCGGCCCACGACGAGCCGGCTCGGACCGAGCGTGCGGGCCTGAATCTGGGGGCCTTGCACCGTCAGCAAAATCCTCTCGTCGGCCGCCTGTTGCGGCGCGTGCGGAGAGGGCTGGGCAGCCATCCGTGGCGACGGCGACGGATTGGCCGTGCGCCGCGAGGAAGTCATCGCCGGGGCCGTTTCAGCCTGGGCTTCGGGAGCCGTCTGGCGGTAGTGGTTCTGAATCACCTGCGGCGCGGGCCGGGCGGCGCGACTCGGCTGCGCGGCGACTCGCGCGGGAGTCGGCGAGGCGGTTTGCGCGCGCACGGCGGTACGCGGCTCGGGACGGCCGCGAAACACGTCGCGCAGCTCGCTTAATTTTTCTTGCAGGGTGCTGGCTTCACGAACGGCCGGCGCCGGCATCTGGGCCGGCGCGGGCAATTGGGCCGGCGCGGGACTTTCCACCACGGTGGCCCTGCGACGGCTCGAAACGAGCGGCGCGCCGGCGGGCGGGGCCTCGGCAACTTGCGCAACCGGGGCGGGCCTTTCAGCGACGGGACGTAGCTCGGCGGGCGGGGCTTCGCCGCGACGGCTGACCACCGTGCGGAGCTGCGTCGGCTCGGACCACTCGACCTGCGAGGGAAGCTCCGTTTCCGGCTGCGGCGTGGCGACCGGCACGCGGGCGTTTTCCGCACGCATCCGCTCGATCCGCTCGGCCAGACTTTCCCGGCGCGGCGGCGCCCCGGTGTCTTGGGCATGTCCCGCGGGCGTCGCACCCAGCCCGGCCAGGGCCACGGCGGCAGCAATCAGCGCTTGGCGAACCATCATCCACTCACTCCGCGCAGGAGGCAACAATTGCGGTTTGTAGTCCTTGTAGGACAGCTATCGGTTGCAGGGGGCGGAAAAGTTTAACCAGTCTCGCCACCTCTTCCGGCAAATTCAAAAGTGCCCCCCCGCAGGACGGGAAACCACTGGGGAGGCAGCGATCAGCGGTCAGCCTCTAGCGATCGGAAATAAGCCCACGCCCCCCCGGCTTTCCGCTTTCCGCTTTTTACTTCCGCCTTCCGCCACTCCGCCATCACCACCGGGGGCTTCCGCCTTCGGCGGTGCGCCCCCGCCACCCCTTCGTGCGCCCCCGCCACCGGCGGAAAAAAATTTTTTCGCACCTTCGGCCCCGGATTTCGACACACATTCCGCCCGCTCAGGTGATATGCATACGGACTCTTTCGTAGCAGTGGTAGGACGCGAGAAAGGCGAAGCGGCAATGCCGAAAGCAGATCCCCCCGATCAACCGGATGCAGCGCGGGTGGAGGAGTTCATGACGCTCTACGCCCAGTTTCAGCAACGGTTGTATCTGTACGTGTTGGCCTTGCTCGCCAACCCGGCCGACGCGGAGGACGTTTTCCAGGAGATCAATTTGGTGCTGTGGCGGAAGTTCGGCGAGTTCGAGCCGGGCACGAACTTTTTTGCCTGGGCCTGCCAGATTGCCCGTTACAAGGTGCTCCAATACCGCCAACAACAGGCGCGGGACGCGATGGTGCTGGACCTGCAGGTTCTCGAACAGCTTTCGGCCGAAGCGAGCGAAGCGAGCGAGCAGTTGGAACTGCAGCGCGCGGCGCTGGCGAAGTGTCTGGGGCAATTGCGGCCGCACGACCGGCAACTGATCGAGCTGCGCTATGCTCCGGGCGCCACGGGCCGCTCGGTGGCCGAAGCGCTCGGCCGGCCGGCCAACTCCGTTTACCTTTCGCTCAGCCGCATCCGTCGCGCGTTGCTCGCCTGCGTTTCGCGGCGGCTGGCCGCGGACGAGCGAGGAGGCCGCTAATGTCCGCCCAAGCTCCGCCGCCCACCGAATTGCACGACCTGATTGAGCAGGTGCTTGAAGGGCGTTTGACCGACCAGGGCCGCGCGCAACTAAACGTGCTGCTGGCCGAAAGCGCCGAGGCGCGGCAGCGGTATCTGCGGCATCTGATGCTGCACGGCAACTTGGCCTGGGGCGGTTCGATGCCGGGAGGATTGCCGCTGACTGAACTAGCGCGGCAGGTCGCCGACGACGCGCGGCAAGAGGTCGTCGCCACGCTGGCGCCCCAGCCGGCCCCGCTGCCGACGGCTTCGCCGCTGTCGCGGCTGGCGCGGTTTGTGAATCAGCCGAGCATCTTTTCGCTCATCTGCGCCGCGTCGGTGCTGTTTGCGGCGCTGACGTTTCTCTCGATGCTGATGCTGCCCGACCGGGCGGCGGAGCAGACGGCGCAATCACCGGCCGACCATGTGCGCGAAGGGCGCCTGGTGCTGCGCGCGGCGAGCGATTGCGAGTTTGCCGCCGGGCTGCCGGCTCTGGCCCAGGTTGGCCAATCCGCGCGGCGCGTCGTGCTCAAGCAGGGCGTGGCGGAGTTTGCGGTCGCCGGCGGCGTGCGGCTGGTCCTCAGCGACCGTGCCGACTTCACCGCCCGGGCGTCCAACGGCGGTCGCCTGCGACTCGGAACCCTCGCCGCTGAGGTGCCGGCCGGCGCGCGCGGATTCACGGTCGAGACGCCGCTGGCCAAGATCGTCGATCTCGGCACGCAGTTCATCGTTTCGGTCCACGAGGACGGCACGAGCCAGGTGCATGTGGTCGAAGGAACCGTCGAGGTTCGGCCGCGCGGCTCGACCACCCCGCCGGCCAGGCTCGTCGCGGGACAGGCCGCGCGGATTTGCCGCGTGGGCGACGGAGCAATCGCGCGGTTAGAGCCGATCGAATGCCGCGCGGAAACCTTCGTCAGCGAGGTGCCGAGCGATCCTTGGAAGCGGACGCTGTTGGCCGAGCGAGCTGATACCACCGTTTCCGACGCGAAAAGCACCGAGCCGCATTTTCCCGAACTGCGGATCGGCGGCCGGCGTGACACCGCCGCCGGGCGCGCGGCGATCATTCCCTTTCCCCTGCCGCAGCGGCGCCCAGGGCTGCGCGTGACGGAGGCGAGCTTCGCTTTTTCCGTCGCCTCGCTCGACGTGAGCGAGCCGCTCGATTGGAGCGTCGATCTGTACGGCCTGCCGGCCCGCTGGCGGGCGGAGGCACGCGCCCACACCGACTTCTACGTCGGCCCCTTCGGCGAAGCCCAAAACGCCTGGCCGATTGCCCAAGGCGTTTTGACGAGCGATGCCCAGTTGCGGCGCTATCGCATCAGCGGCGCGCCGCTGGTCGAGTATCTCAACGCGCAGCTAAGCGCCGGCAGGCGGTTTTTCTTCTTGCGCTTGAATCCGGACCGAGCCGTGGGCACAAACTCGGCCTACCAGGTTGCCTCGGCCGACCATCCCGACCCCCAAGCGCGGCCGGTTTTGGAACTGCGTTTCGCGCCACTCGACCCAACCCCGACTCCCACGCACGCCACTCCCGATTCGCTCTTGGAGCGAACCAACGCGAAAGCGAGATGAAAACCATGTCCCCTCATTTCTTTCGATTCCTGGCCTGCACTCTGGCCGTGGCCGCGACGCAAGCCGTCTCGCCCGCCGCTGCCGCGTTGGTGCCGGTGGAGTTTGTAGATTTCAATAGCGGCAATGAGCTCGCCAGCGAGTTCACCATCGCCACCACCGGCGGCAGTCCCGCGTACTCGCAGTCCGGTTTTGGCGGCATCGCCGGCAGCGGCAGCATCAGTGCTCCGTCGTTCGGAGCGATCGTGGCTCATAACGTGCGGCCGTACGATATAACCGCCACGGGCGCCGCCATTCAAGTCAGCGCGTTCGGCCGGCACAACAGCACGCGTAGCGCGCCGTTCGGGATTTCGACCGGCATCCACACGACGCTCGGCGAGCATTTCAACGCCGGCGCGTGGCTGCGGACGAGCGTCTTCGCCACCGGCACGGCGAACTTCGTGCTCGAAGTCGGACACCGCACCGCCGGCAGCAACACTTCGATCCAAGATACCGACGGCTTCACGCTCACCAACGGCCACTGGTACAAGCTGACCGGGCTGTTTACCAAGACCGCCACTTCCGACCAGTACCGTATCGACGCCGCGCTGGAGTACTGGGGCAGCAGCGGTACGAGCTTCGTCAGTCTGCTCGACACCTTTACGCTCACCGTCCTCGCGCCCGAACTGGCGAACGACTCGACGCACTGGGCCTACCTGCATGGCGGCGCCAACCACGGCTTCAACAGGCTCGACAATTTCCAGACGCAACTCGCCGTGCCCGAGCCGGCGACGCTCGCGCTGCTGGGCGTGAGCCTGTTGGCGTTGGTGCCGGTGGTCGGAAGGCGGAGGGCAGTGCGAAGGCGGAGGGCGGAGGGCGGAGGGCGGAAATAAAAGCGGAAAGCGGAAAGCGGAAAGCGGAAGTTTTTAGACGCCAATCCCCATCCCTAATCCCTCGTCCCCATGCTCCACTGCCACGCTGCGACCGAAAGACGTCCAGGGGGCTTTACGCTCGTGGAGCTGTTGGTGGTGATTGCCATCATCGGCATCCTCGTGGCGCTGCTGCTTCCGGCGGTGCAGGCGGCGCGGGAGGCGGCGCGGCGGACGCAGTGTGGGAACAATCTCAAGCAGCTTGGCTTGGCGCTGCACAACTACCACACGAGCGTCGGCACGTTTCCGCCGGGCAGTTTGACACTCGTTCGCGCCACGGGCAGCGACGGGACCGATGATGAGAACTGGACGAACTGGGCGGTTGCGATTCTGCCCTACCTCGAACAGCAACCGCTCTACGACCAGTACCGCCAGGACTTGCCTAACCGGCACGCCGAAAACGCCGACGTGCTGGGCACGCCTCTGCCGGTCATGACCTGCCCCAGCGACGCGCCGATCGACGCGATCTCGGCGATGCTGCATGGCCCGCTCGATCTCGCGCCGGCCGCGCCGGGTTCGTACCGCGCGATGACCGGCGTGCTCTTTCAAGACAACACCGGCAAGTGGTTCACCTGGACCGTTTATCCCGCCACCGAAGGGACGCCGCCGCTCGACAACAACCGCCGCTTCCGCGGCGCGCTGCACGTCGTCGGGCTGAGCACGCTCACCTGCGAAAGTGTCGCCACGATCCGCGACGGCACGAGCAATTCGCTCATGGTCGGCGAGTACCACGCCGCGTCGGGCAACGTGAACGACTTTCGCGCGCTGTGGGCAAGTAGCTGGCGGATGCACAGCCAAGGCGAAGCGCTCGCCGACTCGTTGCTCCGGCAGGGCGACCTGAACCGCTGCCTCGACACCATCACCGGCGGCTATACCTGGCGCTGTTACCGACAGTTCGCCAGCCAGCACGACGGCGGCGCGCAGTTTCTGTTCTGCGATGGCTCGGTTCGTTTTCTCGGGCAGCACCTCGACGGCCGACTCTACGAAGACCTCGCCACGATCGCCGGCGGCGAGATCGTCTCCGATTTCTGATTCGACGAGCAATCTTCCTGATGCACCTTTTCGCCCGCAGCCGCCAGGCCGGACAACCGCTTCCGCGCTTTTCAAACGCCTGCTGTGTGGCAGCCCTCCTGGGCGCTCTGGCCGGCTGCGAACAGGGCGGCTTGCAGTACGCGCCGGTTTCGGGGCAGGTAACGCTCGACGGCGCTCCGGTCGAGGGCGCTAAAGTCTTGTTCCTGCCGATCGCCGAACCGGGCCAGACGCAGGCGGGGCCATCGTCGCAAGGCACGACCGACGCCGAGGGCCATTACACGCTCTCGACCGTCGGCCCCGAGGCACGCCCCGGCGCGGTGGTCGGCACGCATCAGGTCGTCCTCTCCACGCTCATCACCCAGCCCGACCCCAAGCACCCCGCCTCCGAGACCGAACTCGTCATCACGCCCGAAAAAATTCCCGCCCCCTATCGTCACCTGCGCGACACGCCGCTCCGAGTGGAAGTCCCGCCAGAGGGGACGGAGCGGGCGAACTTTGCACTGTAAAGGCGGAGGGCGGCAGGCGGAGGGCGGAAAAAACTAAGGCTACGAGCCACGAGCCACGAGCTACGGGCTGCAGGCGGAGGGCTTGAAGCTCGCAGCTTGTAGCCCGCAGCCCAGTCCCTTCCGCCCTCCGCCTTCCGCCTTGTATGTTTCCAGGGGGAAATCTGTTATGTCAGGAATGAAGAGGCGGA
>CAYZVT010000199.1:0-8674 GCA_964481585.1 uncultured Pirellulales bacterium | reverse complement strand
GCTTCGCTGCAAGCGGCGCTGCACGCAGCGCAGCTCAGGCCCGCCGAGCTTGGCTGTCTCACCGCTCACGGCGTGAGCACCATCGAGCGCGACCGCACCGAAGCCGCGGCGCTGGAAAGCGTCGTCGGCCAGTTGCCGATCGTGGCGCTCAAAAGCTACTTCGGCAACACCGGGGCGGCCTCTGGCCCACTGGAAACGGTCGCCACGCTCCTGGCGATGGAACAGAAGCTCGTGCTGCCGACGCTCAACTACGAGCAGCCCGACCCGCACTGCCCGCTCAGCGTCGTCCACGGCGAGCCGCAACCGCTCGCCGCCCCCCGCGCGGCCGTGATCGGCCACAACACGATGGGCCAAGCCGCCGCGATCGTGCTCGCCGGCCTCGATTAGCTTTCAGCTACTAGCTATCAGCTATTAGCTACAGCTACTAAGCCTTGCGCACTGCGTTTAGCGGGAGCGTCGGCATTCCCTACTCGCCCGAGGCCGCTAGGCCTGGATAGCCGCTTTCGCGCTATCCAGGTCTGCCCCGTCGCCCAATGTCGCGTTTTGTCTCGCTTTCGAATGTTTTTCGCCCGGCGTGTCTCGGCGTGATCCTAAGTTTCTAGCATAAGGTCACTTAGAGTCGATTGGCAGGCGTGACAAAGGCGTGACACGAGCGTGACAAACCGAGACAGGAGCGTGACACGGCTAGCGGCGTCCAAATTTGGCACTCAAAAGGAATCTAATAGGTCAAAAATATAACAAAAACTATCTCGAAAAGCAATAGGTCTACCCTCGTCCCCATCCTTGCCCCGTGCTTCCGTCCTTCCCGCGCAGGCGGGAAGGACAGAGAGCAATGCTTACCTAGCAAGAGCGCCTAAGCGGCTAGCCGGCTGCAGGCAAAAAAGGCGCAGGCCGGCGCGACCGTTACACGCAGCGCGCTCCAAGTCTTAGCTGAAAGCTGACGGCTGATAGCTAAAAGCTGACAGCTAAAAGCTGACGGCTGATCGCTCGAAAAATATTGCTTTTCTAGTCCCGGTTCGTTTAACTAAAGGTCTGACCTCCCCGCCTGCGGGGCCGCTCCCGCCTTCTGTCCTGCCTCAAACGCGGTGTCTCCCGATGCGCAATGCTCTCGCCCGAACTCTCCTGCTGCTGGCTGCCGTCGCCGCGAGTGCCACGGCTTCGGCCGAGGAGCCGCAACTGCCGCCGGCCGCGACGCATCAGGTTGACTTCCACCGCGAAATTTTGCCGATCCTGGCCAACCGCTGCGCCACCTGCCACGCCAGCGGGCGGGCTGAAGGCGGCTTTAGCCTCGAAACCCGCGCGGCGCTGCTGCGCGAAAGCGATTCGGGGCAAACGGTCGTACTCGGCAAGAGCGGCGAATCGCTCTTGATCGAATTGGTCGCCGGCGTCGATCCCGGCTGGGTCATGCCGAAGCAGGGCAAGCGGCTCTCGGAGCAGGAAGTCGGACTGCTGCGAGCTTGGATCGACCAAGGCGCTCCCTGGGAAAAGGACGTTACGCTCCGCAAGCTCTCGATGCAAACCTGGAAGCCTCGCCCGGTCGAACTGCCGGCGGCTGGCGCGAGCCAGCATCCGATCGACCGGCTGCTCGCGCCGTATTTTGAGCAGCACGGGATTGATGCTTCGCAGGTGGTCGACGACCGCACCTTCGCCCGCCGGGTGTACTACGATCTCGTCGGCCTGCCGCCGACGCCGGCGGAGCTACAGACGTTTCTCGACGACCGGCGGAGCGACAAGCGGACGCAGCTGGTGCGCACGCTGCTCGCTGACGACGAAGGCTACGCCGACCACTGGCTCTCGTTCTGGAACGACCTGCTCCGCAACGATTACGCCGGCACCGGCTACATCGACGGCGGCCGTTCGCAAATCACCGCTTGGCTCTACCAGGCGCTGTACGAAAACAAGCCGCTTGACGAGTTCGTGAGCGAGCTAATCCAGCCCGCACCGGGAGCCGAAGGATTTATCAAGGGCATTGTCTGGCGCGGAAAAGTGAACGCCAGTCAGCGGCCGCCGATTCAGGCGGCACAGAATGTCGCGCAGGTGTTTTTGGGGATCAACCTTAAATGTGCCTCGTGCCACGACAGTTTCATTAGCCAGTGGAAGCTGAAAGACGCTTACCAGTTCGCCAGCGTCTTTACCGATCAGCCGCTCGAACTGTACGAATGCGACAAGGCAACCGGCGAGTTCGCCGAGCCGGCTTTTTTGAATCCGGAAATCGGCACGCTTAGCGCGGACGCCGATCGCGCGATGCGGCAAAAAGAGCTTGCCGCGCTGATCGTCAGCAGCGAAAACGCGCGGCTGCGGCGCACGATCGTCAACCGCCTCTGGGCACGCTTCTTTGGTCGGGGACTGATCGAGCCAGTCGATGAAATCGACAACCCTGCCTGGCACGAAGACTTGCTCGAATGGCTCGCCGCCGACATGCAGGCCGAAGGGGACGACATGCGGCAGGTGATGGAGCGGCTCGTCACGTCGCGGGCCTACCAACTGCCGAGCGCCGGCGAGCAATTGGATGACACGAAACCCTTCGTCTTTCGCGGGCCGCTCGTGCGGCGGCTGACCGCCGAGCAGTTCGTCGATACCATCTGGCGGGCCACCGCCACCGCGCCGAAGAAGCCGCACGCACGAATCGACAAAACGATCGGCCGTCTGCCGGGCAAGTGGATTTGGAGCCACGCGAAGAAGAAAGCTCCGGCCGAAGAAAAACTCGCCCTCCGCTTTACCTTCCAAGTCGAAGGCAAGGTGAAGGAAACCCGCTGCGCGATCACCTGCGACAATCGCTACACGCTCTGGCTCAATGGCGAAAAACTAGCCCGCGACGCGAACCGCTGGACGGTGGAAAGCGTGCCGCTCCACAAGGCGCTGCGGCAGGGCAAGAACGAACTGGTCGTGCTCGCCGAGAACGTGGGCGAGACGCCGAGCCAGGCGGGTTTTTATTTTGTGGCGAAAATCCTCTATGAGAATAAGCCGCCGCTGGTGCTGGCCACCGATGCGGACTGGCAGACGAGCGCCACGCTCCCCGACGCTTCGGGCACGATTGCGGACTCGGCCGTGTGGCAGGCGGCCGTGCCGCTGCGGAAGCAGGACTTGCTCGGCGGCGACGTGCGCAATCAGCTTGCCTACGCGCTGGGCGAATCGCGCGGCACGCGGCGTTCGATCGTGCGGGCGTCGCTGGTGATCGCCGATCCGCTCATGCGGTCGCTCGGCCGGCCCAACCGCGATCAAGTCGTCACCAGCCGCCCAGCGGAACTATCGACGCTCCAGGCGCTCGACTTATCGAACGGGCCGCACTTGGCGGAGCTATTAGGTCGCGGCGCGAAAAACCTGCTCGCCGCGCACGCCGATTGGACCGAGGACGAGGCCGTCGCCTTCGTCTATGAAAACTTCGTCAACCGCCCGCCGACTCCGTCCGAGGCGGAACTTGCCCGCCAGATGGTCGGCAGCCCCGTGACGCAGGCCGGGCTGGCCGATCTAATGTGGGCGGTGCTGATGTTGCCTGAATTTCAACTGATTCGCTAAGGAGCCAGCCATGAAGCGCAAACCTTTTGCTGAGGAGGCTCAGACGCGCCGCGAGTTTCTCGGCCAGCTCAGCGCCGCTTCGCTTGCGGCGCTGGCCGCCGGCGCGCCGCGCCTGGCGGCGGCGAATGAGAAGCTCATCCACCCGGAGGCGAAAGCCGATACGTGCATCCTGCTCTGGATGGCCGGCGGCATGGCCGCGCCCGATACGCTCGACCCGAAGCACTATCTCCCCTTCAAGGTCGGCACGCCGATCGAGAAGATCGGCAGCACGTTTCCCGCCATCGACACGGCGGTGGACCACATTAAATTTACCGAGGGGCTGGAGCATCTCGCCGGGGTGATGGATCGCGGCACGCTCCTCCGCTCGCACGTGCAGCCCGACTTGGGGCACATTCTCCATTCGCGGCATCAGTACCATTGGCACACCGGCTACGTGCCGCCGCAAACGGTCGCCGCGCCGCATCTGGGCGCGTGGATGGCGAAGGTGCTCGGCCCGCGCAACGCGGCGATTCCGGCCTTTATCGACGTGGGGCAGCGGCTCGAAGGCGTGGGTGAGAAGGAAGAACTTAAAGCCTTCCACACCGCCGGCTTTTTCGGCTCGGAGTACGGCCCGTTCTTGCTCCCCTACCCCGACCAAGCCATCGACGCCGTGCGGCCGCCGGCCGGCATGACGCGCGAGCGGTTCGAGCAGCGCTACCAGCGCTTCCGCGAGCTGGTGCAGCGCAGCCCGGCGGGCGAGCGGGCCAGTGACTACCAGCAGGAGTCGATGATCCGCGCGATGGAAAGCGCTTACCGGCTGCTCAGTTCGCCCGAGCGGAAGGCGTTCGACCTGTCGCTCGAACCGAAGGAGAGCTACGAGAAATACAACACGGGCCGCTTCGGGCTGGGCTGCTTGCTCGCGCGGCGGCTGACCGAAGCCGGCGCGCGGTTCATCGAAGTCACCACCGAGTACGTCCCCTTTGTCCACTGGGACACGCACGAAAACGGCTACACGACGGTCAAGCGGCTCAAGCAAGAGGTGGACCGCCCGATCGCGCAGTTGATTCTCGACCTGGAGGAGCGGGGGCTGCTCGATCGCACGCTGGTGATCGTGGCGAGCGAGTTCAGCCGCGACATGATTATCGAAGGCGTGCCGGGCAGCGCGGCCCGCGACCAAGCCCGCGTCAAGAGCGAGACGCTCGAAGAGATGAAGCACTACGGCCAGCACCGCCACTTCACCGGCGGCAGCTCGGTGCTGCTGTTCGGCGGCGGCATGAAGCGCGGCTTCCTCTACGGCGCGACCGCCGCCGAGCGCCCGTTCGTCGCCACCAAGCACCCCGTCACCGTCGAAGACCTGCACGCCACGATCTACACCGCGATGGGCATCTCACCCCAAACCGCCTTCGACATCGAACAACGCCCCTTCTACGCCACGAAAGACGGCCTCGGCAAGCCGGTGGCGGAGTTGTTCGCGTAAAGGTCGCACGCTGCGGACGGGCGACAGATCCGCCTCTGCAGAACGCTTGCGCCCCCTGCACCATCACTTCCGCGCGAAGCCCTCCCAGTTCCAGCACCCCGATCGGGGCGGTGCTATTCGGTGCAGGAGCGGCCGAGACGGTGTAGGTCAGGAATGAAGAGCGGCATCGAAGCCGGCGTCGATCGTGCCGTCGCTGTCTTTGCGGATCACCCCTATGTAATCCCAAGTATCGGCGGCCATACGGCCGCTGATCAGGTCGCCGGGATTGGATGCCGGCGGCCCAGACGGCGTCAACTTGCTTGGTCAGCGCCGACTCCAACTCCAGGTTGGCGGCGTTCGCGGTGCCGCGCGTCACGCCGGGGGCCGAGGTCGCGCGGCACATCCGTCATATTGTTGGCGAGGCTCAGCCGATCGAGGTGCCCGCGCGGCAGCACGGCCCATCTGCCGCGACGCAAGGCGTGCACAGCGAGAGGCTGAGCGCTAGAGCGCGGCACGGGATCCGACGCGGCGGGGGCTACACGAACTGGGCTGGTGGTGAGTGGAAGCGATAAAACCGAAGTCCCACAGGACGCTGGAGTCGCTGGCCTCATTTGCCGTGGGAGTGCTTGTGTTTGTGCTCCAGATGCGGGGGTAGCTCGTAACCGCCCGCTTCCAAAAACGCCACGAGCTGCCCGATCTCCTCCTTCGTCAACACATTCACCAGCCCGGCGGGCATCGAGGCGAGGCGCGAGGGAAGGGTTTCCTCGATTTCCGACTTCGGCACGCGGGTGATGGCGTGCGGGGTGAGCAGGTTGGTGAGGACGTGGTAGTGCTGGGCATCCTCCTTGGCCACGATGCCGGCCACGATACGGCCATCGCCCAGCAGGAACTGCGTGGTCTGGAACTTGGGATGAATTTCGCTCGAAGGCTCAAGAATTTGCCGTAGTAGCTTCTCGCCCTGGTAACGCTTGGCAACGTCCGTCAGATCCGGCCCTAGCGCGGTGCCGTGGCCTGCGAGCTGATGGCATTGATGGCAGCGTGCTTTCTCGAACGCCAGCATACCTTGCGTCACCGCCGCTTCGCCGCGGGGGATTTTCAGATCGGCGAAATCGGGCATGGCCCACTGGCGAACTACGGTCGGCTCACGGGCAGCCAGCATGGCTTTGACGTCGGCCGGATCGTTGGCCACGACCATTTCCCCTTTCATCACGACCCAGTGCCCCGGAAACGTACAGACATAGGGGTAGATGCCAGGCTCCTGGGGCGCGTGGAACCGCAGCACATGCACCAGCGAGCTACGCGTGGGCCCGATCATCGGCGAGGCGTGCAGAATCAGCTCACGCTTGGCGGGGGGGATGAAATCGGAATCGGCGTTGCGCGGGTCTTGCGCCATCGCGTTGGCGGCCATGCCGACTTCGGCCAAGGCCCCCGGGCGGACCAGGACCAAATTATGGTCGGTCGCATCGGGATTGATGAAGACAATTTTTACCGGCTGCCCCGTGGTCACCACGAACCGATCGACGCTGTAGAGCATCCGCTCGGGGAGGCAGCTAATTTTGACGCTCTTGAGATTCTTCTGCCGGTCGAATTTTGCCTGTTCGACCGTGGGCCTTGGTTCGAGGATGCTCTGACGACGTTCGGCCTGCTTGAGCAGACGGGCGATGTCGTAGCGGGGATTGCCTTCCCAATGCCGCCGCAGGGAGTGCGACCTGAGCGCGCAGCTGATCGCATACGCCAGATGCCCCTCGCGCGGATGCCGGAGCACATCGAGCATCGCATCCAGCGCCTCGGGGGTGCCGATATAGCTAGCCGCAATCGCCGCCTCCATCCGTACGACCGCCTTCGCATCGTTTGCAGCACGCCGCAGCAGTTCGGTCGCGTCGCAAAAGTGCAGATGCCAGTAGCGCAGTTGTTGCGTGGCGGCGGCGCGGGCATGGTGGTCTTCGCAGTTGAGCAACTCGCGGAGCAGCTCCATGTTGACTGCGTCGATCCAGCGGTAGGTCCAGATCGCCTCGATCTGATGGTGCCGGTAACGCGGGTCGCTTTTCGCAAGCGCTGCGACCCAGGCGTCAAGCTGCTTTTTTACCTCATCCGGGTCACGTTCTCGCAGTTCACGCTTCGCCCAATAGCGGTAACGGTACTCGGGGCGCTTCAGCAGTTCGAGCAATTCCGCGATCGAGGCGTCGGCAATCTTCGGCGGGTCCTGGAGCGGCAAGCCCTTGGTGGTCACCCGCCAAATGCGGCCCGAATGGCGGTCGCGACGCTCGTCGCGCAGCGAGTACTGCGCGTGCCCCTTGATCGGGTTGTACCAGTCGCAGATGTACAGGGCGCCGCGGGGGCCAAACCGCACGTCAACCGGAATGAAGCTCAGGTTCGTGGAGAAAAGCAAATCGCCGGCGTACTTGTCCTCGTAGCCGAACTCGCCCTCGATCCACTTGTGGATCTCGATGCGGTTGGTCGGCTTGTAGCGGGCCTTGATAAAGCCGCCCTGCAGTTCCGCAGGAAAGGTAGCGAAGTCCACGAATTCGTGGCCGCAAGTGGCCGAGTAAGCCTGGAGTCCGATCGGCTCCGGATGCTGCTGCGGATAAGGCGGGTCCAGGGCGTGGAACGCCGCGGCGTAGATCGGATGGCTGGCCACGTGCTGTCCCCAGTCATCAAACGTGACGCCCCAGGGATTCGTGCTGTGATAGGTGCCAAAGCTGATGAGGCGCTGGGTGCGCGGCTCGTAGCGGAACCAACCGCTGTTTTGCTGCCGCACCGGGCCGTAAGGGGTCTCGACCTGGGAGTGGTGAAAAATCGACTCGCGGAACAGCAAATCTCCGTCGGGGGTCCACGTAAAATCGTGCAGCGCGTGATGCGAGTCTTCGGTGCCGAACCCCGAGAGGAGGACTTCACGCCGGTCGGCCCGATCGTCGCCGTCGGTGTCTTGGAGAAATGTCAGGTGCGGCATTTCGGAAACGTACACGCCGCCATCGCCGAACTCGAAAGAGAGCGGAATGTGCAGGTCATCGGCAAACACCGTCGATTTGTCCGCGCGGCCATCGCCGTCGAGATCTTCCAGGATTACCAGCTTGTCCGCAGGCTCTTGACCGGGATAGACGTGCGGGTAAGTCGTCGAGCAACTGACCCACAGCCGCCCGCGGGCATCCCACCGTATCTGGATCGGCGCGGCAATGTCGGGAAATTCTTCTTCCCCCGCGAACAGCGTCACCTCGAATCGCGGATCAACGCGGAACGATTTCAGCTCCTCGGCCGCAGTGACCCACCGGTTCGCCCCACGGCTTTGGTCGGTTGGGGGCAGCGGCGGCAGATTCGAGTCGTCAACCTGTTCGGGCACCGGCTTTCCTTGCGCCAACTGCCAGATCCGCTGGTCGCGGTTGGCGACCATCAGCTCAAAATTGCGCATGGCCGGCAAGAAATCGAGATAGCCGTAACCGCGCCGCCGCCCGCCCGTGTAATAGAAGGTGTTGACCGGCCGAAATCGGCGAAAATCCTGCCGATCCTTGTCCATCACGGCCTGGCGCAGCGGCTCGTTGACCGCCGGCGCTTCCTCGCCGAATAGGGCCTTGAACACGATGGCCGAGAAATGCGCGTAGCCGGTTTCGTTGAGATGGCAGCCGTTCACGGTGAGCGGCTCGTCGGCGCTCTGCATGACCTCCAGCATGGGGTGGAACACATCCACATAGCCGACCTGCTGCGCGGCGGCCACTTCGCCGATGATCT
>CAYZVT010000198.1:0-8744 GCA_964481585.1 uncultured Pirellulales bacterium | reverse complement strand
CGTAGTCCGCCTCGCCAAACCCTCGGCGGCGCACGGCTAGCGGCGTGGCGAGGGTGCAGATTTCCTCCGGAGAGCGCCAGTTCGGCAGGTCGGCGAGCATGTCGGCTCCGACGAGCAAAAATAGCTCCGCCGAGGGCATTTGGCATTTGAGCTGCGCGAGCGTATCGACGGTGTAGCTGACACCGCCGCGTTCGATCTCCATCCGGCTCAGTTGCAGCCGCTCGTTGCCGGCAATCGCCCGCTCGACCATTTCTGCCCGCAGTTCAGCCGGCACGCGCGCCGCCTGCTTGTGCGGCGCGGTGGCGGTGGGCATGAGCCAAACTTGATCGAGCCGTGCCTCCTCGCAGCACCACTCGGCCAACAGCAGATGGCCATAATGCACCGGATTAAATGAGCCGCCTAAAATGCCGAGTCGCATCGCCGCGCCTTCGTTGTGTTTGGAGTCCAGAATGCTATCGTATCGCACGCCGTACCGCGAGAGTAGCCACACCGACCTCCGACCTCCGACCTCCGCCTTCCGACCTCCGCCTTCTTGCGCTTTCGGGGGCTTCCGCTTTCGCGGTGCGCCCCCGCCACCCCCATCCCTCGTCATCCACCCTCCAGCAGGGGCGTTGCTCGACCGTGGCTCAGCGCTTCCCCTGGTTGGCAAATTCGTAACAATGGTTTTATGTCTCTCCAGCAGAACCTTTTCGATACGGAACCGGCTCCGTGGGAGCTGGACGACGCCGGTGAGCGGTTGGTGGCGACGGTCGTCCTGGCGACGGGTCCGGAGGGGGAGTTTGACTATCTGGTGCCCGAACCGCTGGTCGGGCAGGCCGAGGCCGGGCGGCGGGTGCAGGTGCCGCTGGGGCGGAGCGACCGGGCGGTGGTCGGGTATTGCGTCCGCGTCGAGACACAGCCGGTCGGCGGTCGAAAACTCAAATCGCTCAGCCGCGTCGTCGATCGGCAGACGCTTCTCTCGCCGAGCATGTTGCGGCTGACGCGGTGGATCGCCGACTATTACCTGTGCCGCTGGGGCCGCGTGCTGGAAGCGGTGCTGCCGGCCGGCGTGCGGGGGCAAGCCGGCACGCGCGACGCCACGCTGCTGCGCGTCTCGCCCAAGATCAACTTGGCGGACAAGCTCGCTCAACTGGAGGCCTCGGAAAAAACCGCCCGCCAGGCGCATGTGCTCCGCAAGCTGGCCGAGAGCGACCGGCCGCTGATGACTTCCGAACTGGCCGAGCGGGCCGGCTGCTCGCCTTCGACCGTCGGCACGCTGCGCAAGAAGGGCTTGATCCACGCCCACCGTGAGCGGATCAGCAATTTTGAGCACCAAGAAAAGGCCGTGGACCGTGAACTGCAACTGGAAATGAACGGCGACCAGCAGGCGGCGCTCGACACGATTCTGCAGTCGCTCCACTCCTCGCAGCACCAGACGATTCTTATTCATGGCGTCACCGGCAGCGGCAAGACGGAAGTCTACATGCAGGCGATTCACGAAGTGCTCAGCTTCGGACGCCAAGCGATTGTGCTCGTGCCGGAGATCAGCCTCACGCCGCAAACCCGCGAGCGCTTCCGGCGGCGTTTTGACCGCATCGCGGTTTTGCATAGCCACCTGAGCGATGCCGAGCGGGCGTGGCACTGGGACCAGATTGCCCAGGGGCATGTGCAGGTCGTGGTCGGCGCGCGGAGCGCGATCTTCGCGCCGACGCCAAACCTGGGGCTGATTATTCTCGACGAGGAGCACGAGTCGTCGTTCAAGCAGGGCGAGGCGCCGCGTTACCATGCCCGCGATGTGGCGATTTATCGAGCCGAAACGGAAAAGGTGCCGCTCGTGCTCGGCTCGGCCACACCGTCGCTGGAAAGTTGGCAGCGCGCGGCCGAGGGGGCGTATCGGCTCGTGTCGATGCCGCGCCGCGTGATGGACCGCCCGCTGCCGGAGGTGGCCACGATCGACTTGCGGAGCGAGACGCTCAACAAGCAGTCGCGCGGGGCGGTGAGCCGCCAGTTGCATCAGGCAATGGAGGCGGCGCTAAAAGACGGGGGGCAGGTGATTTTGCTGCTCAACCGTCGCGGCTTCGCCACGCATATTCAGTGCCCGGCTTGTGGACTGGTCGTGCAGTGCCCCGACTGCGAGATCGCGCTGACGCATCACCGCGCCGAGGAGACGGCGCTGTGCCACTACTGCGATTATCAGATTCCGGCTCCGGCGATTTGCCCCGACTGCAAGTTCACCGGCATTCGCTACAGCGGGCGCGGCACGGAGAAGCTCGAAGCCGAGGTGCGTTCGCGGTTTCCGCAGGTGCCGTGTCTGCGGATGGACACCGACAGCATGAAAAAACCGGGCAGTCATGAGCGGGCGCTGGAGGCGTTTCGGCGGGGCGAGGTGCGGATTCTGCTCGGCACGCAGATGATCGCCAAAGGACTCGACTTTCCGAACGTGACGCTCGTGGGCGTGGTCAACGCCGATACGGCGCTGCACCTGCCCGACTTTCGCGCGGGCGAGCGGTCGTTTCAGCTTGTGACGCAAGTGGCCGGCCGCACCGAGCGGGGCGGACGGGTGTTGGTGCAGACGTTCAACCCCGACCATCCGGCGATTCAGGCGGCGGTGCGGCACGACTACGACCGCTTCGCGCGGGCCGAGCTGCCGGAACGCCGCAAGCTGGGCTATCCGCCCTTTGGCGAGATGGTGCGGCTCGTGGTCCGCGGGCCGGTCGAAAAGCCGCTCGAAGAGTTTACCGGCCACATCGCCGAGCGGGTGCGCGCGGCGGCCGACCGGCTTGGCGTGACGGTGCGTTTGCTCGGGCCGGCTCCTTGTCCGATGCCCAAGCTGCGCGGGCTGTACCGCTTTCAGTTGCAAGTCCAGTCGCCGCACGGGCCGCACCTGCGGCAAGCGGTCCAAGAGGCCACGGCCGACTTGCAGGGGCCTGATGAGATCCAGTGGATCGTCGACGTGGACCCGCTCGACATGATGTAAGGCGGGCGGAAAGAGGCGGGAGAATCGTGCTTGGCGGAATCCGCGGAATTGCCCTAAAATGGGGCGGCGGCCGCTTTTCTTCCTCCTCGCTTCTGGCGCTATGTCGTATCGCTCCTTCAAACGTGTTCTCGGCGAAACGAGCCTGGAGCGAAAGTGCCGGTTTTTGTTCGGGGCCTGCCTGCTGCTGCTGATTACCGGCAGCTTTTGGATGTACGGCACGCTTACCGATGAGCTGGTCTACAACCAAAACCAGCGTTCGGGCCGGCTGCTGGTCGATACGGCGCTCAACGCGCTGCATCTGGAAAAGCTCGAAACCGAGGACGATTTTAAGCGCGTCGTGCAGGCGCTCGTCGAGAATCTCAACCGCGAGTACAAGTGGCGGGCGATCAAAGCCAACAGCATCGACGGCAGCGGTCAGCCGCAAGACGAACTGGAATGGCAACTGCTCGAACGCTGGCAGCGGGCCGGCCGCGATCCGCAAATTGCCGAGCTAGAGCAGCCGCTGTTTGAGGAACGGCACGTCCCCGAGCGGAGCGAGTATCAATATTATCAGCCGATCTTCGCCAAGACCGACTGCATCCTCTGCCACCGTGTCGTTTCAGGCAACAATAACCTGACCGAAGGCGACCTGATGGCGATCATGCAAGTCACCATCAGCGATGAAGAGACGATCAAAGCGCAGAACGCCAACCGCGCCTTTCTCCTGGCCGGGGCGATCATCACCGTCTTTCTGGCGATGATCGCGCTCTATGTGATCGTCCGCTACGTGATCGTCAAGCCGCTTACCCACCTCCGCGACATCAGCGACGAAATTAGCCGGGGCAATACGGAGTTGCGGGCGGATATTCACACGGGCGACGAGTTCGAAGAACTCGGCGACGCCTTTAACCGCATGTTGCGCCATTTGGTGAACACCCAGGAGGAGCTGCGCAGCGTCAACCAGAACCTCGACGGCAAGGTGGACGAACTGGCCCAGGCGAACATGCGGCTGTATGAAATGAACCGCCTCAAGGGCGATTTTTTGGCAACGGTCAGCCACGAGCTGCGCACGCCGCTCAATAGCATTATCGGCTTTAGCGACGTGCTCGGCTCGATCAGCGCGCTCAGCGATAAGCAGAAGCGCTACGTCGGCAACATCCAGCGTTCGGGCCGGATGCTGCTGGAAATGATTAACGATATTCTCGATCTAGCGAAGATCGAAAGCGGCAAGATGGAGGTGCGGATTTCGGAGTTCAAGATCGAGCAGGTCGTCGCGGCCCAATGCGACATGGCCCGGCCGCTGACCGAGAAGAAAAACATCGACCTCGATTACCAGATTCAGCCGAATCTGCCCCCCTTGCAGCAAGACCAGGGCAAGGTGCAGCAGATTTTGAGCAATCTGCTCTCCAACGCGATCAAGTTCACGCCCGAAGGCGGGCGGATCATGATTACCGCCAACCGCAATAGTCGCGGCGATCTGCTGTTGGTCGTCAGCGATACGGGGGTTGGCATCTCGGAAGAGGATCAGACGACGATTTTTGAAAAATTCCGCCAAGGCTCCAGTGTGCTGCCGGCCGGCGACGCAATGACGCGCGAGTATTCGGGCACGGGCTTGGGGCTGTCGATCGTCAAGGAACTGTGCCGGTTGCTGGGGGGTGAAATCTCGGTGCATAGCGAGCTAGGAAAGGGGAGCACCTTCACCGTGCGACTCCCCTGGACGCGCACCGAGCAACCGCGACTGGAATCGGGCTTGGTGGCCGAGGCGGAAGACTTGACCCGGCCCCGCCGCATCGAGTACGCTTCCCAGCCCGACGACGAGCCGGTCGTTCCCTAGTCTTCACTCGCCCTCCCCCCGCGCTTCGCATGACTTCCGCTCCCGTGAAAAAAAACGTCGCCACGGTCGAGCTTTACACCGACGGGGGCTGTAGCGGCAATCCCGGCCCCGGCGGCTGGGCATTTATCCTCAAACATCCGGCCACCGGCAAGATGGTCGAAAAATCGGGGGGCGAAGCGGTCACGACCAACAACCGCATGGAGCTAATGGCCGTCATCCAGGGCCTCGAAATGCTCAAGCGGCCGTCGCAGGTCGAGCTGTTTACCGATAGCGTTTATGTCGGCAAGGGACTGAGCGAATGGCTCCCCAAGTGGAAAGCCAACGGCTGGCGCCGCCGAGAAAAAGGACGCTGGGCCGAGGTCAAGAACGAAGACCTCTGGCGGCGGCTCGACGAGCTGGCCCAGATGCACCGCATCAAATACACCCGCGTCGCCGGCCATTCCGGGCACCCCGAAAACGACCGCTGCGACGAGCTAGCCGTGGCCGCGTATCAGCAATATCTCTAAAGCGCCCTTCCCGCGCAGGCGGGAAGGCGAGAGCGCACGGTCCACCGTCTAGATTCCCGCCTGCGCGGGAAGGACGTGTACCGCGAAGCCCACCCTCCGCCCTCCGCCCTCCGCCTTTCCCCCACGCTCCTGGTCGCTCTACAATTGCACCATGACCGAGACGCGGGACAAATCGCCGGCCGAACGGCTGGTCACGCCGATTCAGTTCCTCAAAGGTGTGGGGCCGCAGCGCGCGGAACTGTTCGCCAAGCTGGGCCTCCAGACCGCGCGCGACCTGCTGTTCTTCTTCCCCCGCGACTATCAAGACCTAAGCGATCTGCGGGCGGTCCCCGAACTAGAAGAAGGGGTCGCCGTCAGCGTGCGGGGCGTGGTCGAGGAGGTCGATCTGCGCAGCACGCGGCCCGGCCGCTCGATTCTCGGCGTGCTCGTGCGGCAAGACCGCTGGTATGTGCGGGCAATCTGGTTCAATCAGCCATTTTTGCGCGACAAGTTCGAGTCGGGCCAGCATGTGCTCCTCTACGGCAAGCCAAAATATTCGGGCGGCCGCTGGGAAATGTCCCACCCCAAGGTCCAGTGGCTCGAAACCGAGCACGCCTCGCCCGAAGCGCAGTTCCAGCCGGTCTATCCGCTCACCGAAGGGCTGAAGCAGCATCAGGTGCGCCAAGCGACCGAGCAAGCGCTCGAACTGGGGCGCGACGCGCTCGACGAGGTGTTTCCCGAGTCGCTGCTCGCGCAGTACGATCTGCTCCCGCTGCGGGAAGCACTGCCCAAGGTCCACTTTCCGCAAAACGCCGATGAGTTGGCCCGCGCGCGGCGGCGGCTGATTTTTCAGGAACTTTTTGTGTTGCAACTGGCGCTGGCCGTGCGGCGGCATCAGTTGCACGATCTGCGCCGCGCTCCGCCGTTGCCGGCGACGGCGAAAATCGACGCCCGCATTCGGCGGTTGCTCCCGTTTGAGCTTACAAACGACCAGGAACAGGCGCTCCGCGAGATCACGGCCGATCTGGCGCAAGATCGGCCGATGAATCGGCTGCTGCAAGGCGAGGTCGGCAGCGGCAAGACAATCGTGGCCGTCTACGCGATGATGCTTTGTGTCGCGCACGGCTATCAGGCGGCGCTGATGGCTCCGACCGAAGTGCTCGCCCGCCAGCACGCCGAGACGCTCGGCCGCGTGCTCGAACGGAGCCAGGTGCGGATCGGGCTGCTCACCGGCAGCCTCACCACGGCGCAGCGCAACCGCATCCTGGAGCGCATCGCCGAAGGCGAGATCGACGTGGTGATCGGCACGCAGGCGATCATCCATAGCGTGCAGCAGTTCGCCAAGCTGGGCTTGGTGGTGATCGACGAGCAGCACAAGTTCGGCGTGCGGCAGCGCGCGGCGCTGAAGCAAGCCGGCATTGATCCGCACTATCTCGTGATGACCGCCACGCCGATTCCGCGCAGCATGAGCATGACGCTCTTTGGCGACTTGGACGTTTCCACAATCCGCCAAAGCCCGCCCGGGCGGCAGCCGGTGCATACGTACCTGATCGAGCCGGCCAAGCAGCCGCCGTGGTGGGAGTTCGTACGGAAAAAACTCGCCGCGGGCCGGCAAGCATATGTCGTCGCGCCGCTCGTCTCCGAGTCGCAAGACGAAGATTTGGAAGACGTGCAGAGCGCCGAACAGGCGTACGAGCAACTCGTACACGGCGAACTGGAGGCATTTCGCGTCGGGCTGCTGCACGGCCGCATGCCGCCGGTGGAAAAGGACGCGGCGCTGCGGGCCTTCCGCCAACACGAAACGCAGGTCTTGGTGAGCACGTCGGTGATCGAAGTCGGGGTCGATGTGCCCAACGCCACGCTGATGACCATCCAGGGTGCCGAGCGTTTTGGGCTGGCGCAGTTGCACCAGTTGCGCGGGCGCATTAGCCGTGGGCGTCATGCCGGTTACTGCGGCGTCTTTGTCGAGCCGGAGACGGAGGAGACCAGCGAGCGGCTCGCAGCCTTCGCCCGCACGACCGATGGGTTCGAGCTTTCCGAGGTGGACTTCCGTCTGCGCGGCCCCGGCGATCTGCTCGGCACCAAGCAACACGGCCTGCCGCCGCTACGCATCGCCGACTTGCGCCGCGACATCCCGGTGCTGGAAGAAGCGCGGGCAGCCGCCCAGCAGCTTGTGGCCCACGATCCCGGGCTGGCCGAACCGGAACTGGCACTGCTGCGCCGGATGGTGCTGGCCCGCTACGGGCAGGCCCTCGAATTGGGCGATGTGGGTTAGGGTAGCGGTCAGCTAGTAGCTACCAGCTATTAGTGGGGTCAGAAAAACCCGTCCTTCCCGCGCAGGCGGGAATCTAGAGCGCGCCTCCGTGCGCTGCACCTCTTTTCGCCCGCGGCCTCCGGGCCGGAGAGCCGCTCTGACGTTACCGTGAGGCAAAGCCTGCTCTCTGTCCTTCCCGCCTGCGCCGGAGGGATGTGTTTTGCTGAACAGCTAATAGCTGAAGGCTACCTGCCCGCTGCTCCCTCTTCTGGAAGCCGGCAATCCCCTTCCGGCTTTGACACGGCCTCGGCGTGACCTAGACTTCCATTGGGTCGATCTCCGTTTGCGACCCAGGGGCGCGAGGAAATAGAGAAAGGTTCTCGCAATGAGCGGCTCAGCCATCATCGGCAGCGTCAATGCCTCGTCGGTAGTATGGGGCATGCTGGGCCTTATTGCGCTGGTAGGGCTGGTGGCGCTGGTAAGCCCCCGCGTCTTTCGCACGCTCGCCGTCCGCTCCAACCAGTGGGTCGATACCGACCGCGTACTGGCCTGCCTCGACCGCCGGGTGGACATCGACCACCACGTTCTCCCCTTCGCCCGCCCGCTCGGCTTCGCCGTCCTCACGGCCGTGGCAGTGATTGCGCTGGTGTATGCCCGGTACGGGCTTTAGAGGGCGGAAGACGGATTCAAAAGCGGAAAGCCGGCGTAGAGGCGCTACGGGCTTCGAGCTACAAGCTACGAACCAATAGCGATGCTCCCAGCCTGCGGCCTGTAGCTTGCAGCCCGCAGCGTTCTTCCGCCCTCCGCCTTCTCCTCCGCCTTCGCTACGCTGCCACAATCGGCGCGCCAAGCTTCCACTCGTCGCCTTGGCGTTCGACGCGACGATAGAGCGTGTCGCGTTCGACGGGTTCGCGGCCGGCTTCGAGGATGAGGCGGCGGATTTGCTCGACCGAGAGGATTTCCGGTGTTTCGGCCCCGGCATCGTGGTAGATCAGCTCGTGCCGCACCGTGCCGTCGAGATCATCGGCTCCGTAGGAGAGGGCAACCTGCGCGGTGCCGATGCCGAGCATGATCCAGTACGCTTTCAGGTGGTCGAAGTTGTCGAGCATCAGTCGGCTGACGGCCATCGTCCGCAGGTCCATCAGGCTCGACGGCTTCTTGATGTGCGCCAGTCCCGTGTTGTCGGGGTGGAAGGCGAGCGGGATGAAGGTTTGGAAGCCTCGCGTCTCGTCTTGC
>CAYZVT010000197.1:0-8745 GCA_964481585.1 uncultured Pirellulales bacterium | reverse complement strand
GGGACAACGTCCCGCCTGCCTTTGAAAATCGCTACAAACGGGCGGGACGTTGTCCCGCCGCTAATCATCGCCAAAAACGGGCGGGACGTTGTCCCGCCGCGAAACGGCTCGGATTGCTATTATCAAACGACTCGCGAGGAAAGTCAATTTCAAGAATGTCCTGTTCCCGGTTGCCCGCCGCGCGCCAGATCCGTGCTAGCAGGCAAGAACTCCGCTACAATCAATAGTTTCCGGCCCCGTCGCACCGGCGAAAGCTGGGTTGTCGCGATCCAGCTTCTCTCGGTACGATCCGCAGCCCGTGACTGCCCTGATCTGCAACGGTTGATCCCCCTGCCCGCTTTTTCGTTGCGAGCTGCCCATGAATCTGCTGCTGGCCGCGTACCTTGCTCTCGCCGCGCCGGCGGCCGCGCCCGACGTGGCCGTGGTTTGCCCCGCCCCACTGGCGCCGGCGCTCGATCCCTGGCTGGCCCATCGCCGCGCGCAGGGGCATGAGATCGCGGTCATCCACAGCACCCGTGACGCGACCGCCATTCGCAGCGCGATTCGCGCGCTTGCCGAGCAAGGGGCGCTGCGAAGCGTGCTGCTGGTCGGCGACGCTCCGAACCGGGCGGCGGAAGATCAATCGTTGGGCGTGCCCGCGCATCTCTGCCCGGCCCAGGTCAATCTGCTCTGGGGCTCCGAGCCGTACATCGCCACCGATAACTGGTACGCCGATCTGGATGACGATCAAGTTCCAGATCTGGCGATCGGGCGGCTGACGGCCGACTCGGCCGAGGAACTTTCGCTGATCGTGAAAAAGATCCTGGCCTACGAGCGGCAGCCCGACTTCGGCGCTTGGCGGCGGCGGGTGAATTTTGTTGCCGGCGTCGGCGGCTTTGGCGCTTGGACCGATTCGATTTTGGAGACGGTCACCGGGCGGCTGTTGGCCGAGCATATCCCGCCGGCCTACGGCACGAGCATGACCTACGCCAGTTGGCGCAGCCCCTTCTGCCCCGACCCGCGCGCGTTCGCCGAACAGACCCGGCAGCGGCTGAGCGAGGGCTGCTTGTTCTGGGTCTACATGGGGCACGGCCACCGGCGAACGCTCGATTGGTTGCAAGTGCCCGGCGGCGAGCACCGCATCTTTGATGTCCGCGATGTGGCGCAACTCACTTGCCAGAGCGGTTCGCCGATCGCGCTGTTTCTAGCCTGTTACACCGGCGCTTACGACGGCGCGGAAGACTGTCTGGCCGAAGAGATGCTACGCGATCCGCAAGCGCCGGTGGCCGTCATCGCCGGCTCGCGCGTGACGATGCCGTACGCGATGGCGGTGATGGGCATGGCGCTACTCGAACAGACATTTGTCGAGAGGCGAGCGACGCTGGGCGAAGTGCTCCTGCTCGCCAAACGGCAAATGGTCGCGCCGCCGCAAGCAGGGACGCGAGCGCTGGTCGATCTGCTCGCCTCGGCGCTCAGCCCCACGCCCCACGATCTGGCCGCCGAGCGGCTAGAGCATCTGCAACTGTTCAACTTGCTGGGCGATCCGCTGCTGCGATTGCGGCATGCGCAAAGCGCGACGGTCGAGACGGCCCCCGCAGCGACCGCTGGCGAGCCGCTGCGCGTGACGGGCGAGACGCCGCTCGCCGGACGCTGCATTGTCGAGTTGGTCGCACGCCGCGACCGGCTCACGTTTTCGCCGCCGCTGCGCGCCAAGTACGATCCCACACCGGCAGCGCTGGCCGCGATGCAGACGGTCTACCAGCGCGCCAACGATACCTGCTACGTGCGGAAAGAGATCCACCTGCCCGCGGGCAGCTTCGAGCTAACGCTCGACGTGCCGCCCGAAGCGGCCGGCGCTTGCCACGTGCGCGTGTACATCACCGGCCAAAACGACTTCGCCCTCGGCTCCGCCAACATCGAGATCCGACCCGCCGAGTGAGAGAGGGGCGAGGGGCGAGGGATTTTGAATAGTGGACGGTGAATAGTGAATTGGGGGCTAGGGATCAGGTGGCGCTACGGAGGCAGTTCACTCCCGCCGCCAGGCCGGCTTTCCGCTTTCCGCTTTCCGCTTTTCTTTTTCCGCCCTCCGCCTTCCGCCCTCAAAGGCCCTTCCTGCCGGCACGCCAAACATTGCCGGCAGGGCCTGCCCCACTCCAGCGGCCAACGGCTACGAGCGGATCGCGCGACGCAGGTGAATGCCCAGCTTCTTGCCGAACCAATTGGCCTGTTCCATCTTCGTGCGGCGGCGCTGACGTGCGGGGTTGAAGGCCAAGCTCAGGCTCACGCGGCGCATATCGCTGACTTGCGGCACCACGGCTTGCGCTTCGTCGCTGGTCACGCCTTCCAGGTTGTGATTGAGGGGGCTCATGCGAATTTCCTTTCGTAGAGTCGACTCCGTTACCGAAACGTCTGTAGGTGCGGGAGCAAAGTGAGGGGAAAGAGTTTTTTTAAGC
The DNA here is from genome assembly GCA_964481585.1 of uncultured Pirellulales bacterium. Lineage (GTDB taxonomy): Bacteria > Planctomycetota > Planctomycetia > Pirellulales > CAYZVT01 > CAYZVT01. Next base: position 6,313 of record CAYZVT010000197.1, on the reverse strand, counting down.
AGTTATTACCAGCTCATGCGCTTGTTACGGCGGCGCTGCATGCCGTTGATCGAGTTGCTGCGGCGGCCGGTCTTGAAGCGCTTGCTGCGCCGCGACGGTCCGCGCAGCGCCACCGGTGCGGCCGCGCGCTTCAGGTTGGACAGTTCCGGCGAGTTCTCGCCGTCGTCGTCCAGTTGGTCGAGGTTGTCGTTAAACGGACTCATTCACCTACTCCTTCCGCTGTGCTTAGTCCCTGCAACATGGGATTCCCCTCCGAAGGCATGTGGGGGAGTGCCTTGCCTACTCTCCGCGCCTCCGCAGCCGCCGTTCCAAAGGCGCGCTGCGTCCTCCCGCGTTCCGTTTCCGTCTCCTGTGCGGCCGCCGACGCCATGGACTGCGCGCGCCGCATGATGTTTCATGATTTGTTGGTGCGGCGCTCAGACGCTGTAGGCGTAGTTGCCGCTGGTCGGAAGCATGGTCAGGTGCGGGAACAACTTGTTCGCCGTGAGCCGCGCTTCGTCGCAGACGATCGTCAGATCGCACCTCTCCTCCACGCCCGGCAGATAAACCCAAGCGCCAAGCTGCCGTGCCCAAATCTCTTGCCGCGGGTCGTCTTCGCCGCCGCACACGACGAGCAGTTGTCCGCCCTGTCGCGCGAGTTGTTCGGTCACCTGCTGAAAGCCGGCCGCCGTCGCCGCATCGGCTCCTTCTAGATCGACCAGCACCAGCGGAAAGCGGTGCCGCGCGATCTGCAGCGACGCTTGCTGCGCGTCCTGACAGACCACCGTCTCCCAACCGCTCTCGCCAGCCGACTCCTGAAAGCGCAATGCGCGCTCGTCCTGCGCCGAAAGCACCAGGCACTGATACAAACTCGGCGGCGCCTGCGCAGCGCGCGGCGCGGCCGGCCGGACCTGGGCAAACGGTCGCGTCTCGGAACACGATGTAGCCATAAATCACCTGCTAGTTACTCGAAGCGTCGGAGATCCTTTCCCTACGCAAAGCGTTGCTTGCCAACTTCGTTCACTCTCGCGTCGTCCGCTCGCGGCGGCGCGACGTGTCGCTCTCCCGGCGCAGCCGCGCAGGCGGCTCTTGCACCTCGCAGCGACCCCACGTTTCGTTTCTTCCCCGCGCGACCGACTCGGCGCACACGCCACGCTCGCCAGCGCTTGCGTCAGGCACGTCAGGTTCCGCGCAGGCGCGGCGGACGCCGCTATGCTTTCAGTTGTCGTTTCCTCTGCCGCAGCGCACCGGGCGGCGCGTCAGCCAAGCTGCTCTTGCGCGGGCGCGACGGCGCTGCGAGCCGCGCTGGCATCAACCAGGGGCGGCGCGCTCCTCCGTCACCACGTCATCCGCTTGCCACGACGCCGATGAATCCCGTTGATCGATTGCGGACTGCCGCTGCGGCGCGGTTTGTCGGGCCGTTTGCGGCCCGCCGTTGGCGCTGGCTGCTTGGCGCGGAACTGAAGCTCCAAGTCCCGCTCCTCCCATTCGTCCTGGATGTGGCGCTGCATCCGCACCGCTCCCCCTTGTGCTATTCAGGCTGCCATCCGCCCGCCGACCGCGACGCGCGAACTAGACGCCGAGCGGCCGAGGCCGCTTCGGTCGTCGCCTTCCTAAAGCAGGGGCTGTGCCAGAAGAAAATCGCGGCACGAAAGACACGCCGCAACACGCCTGCGATACAGCACTTGCGGCGATTTTATTTCTGCGACAGCCTCACTTGCCCCACCGAAGCCGATTCACCGACCTAGTGAGGCCGAACGGCGTAGCGTGCCGCAAAGGGTTAAGCCATAACCGCTTGTGTCGCGATTCATCGCCCTGGTGAATCGTCACCAGGACAGGGAGAGAAACTCGCCGCCGACATGCGCCAAGTATTTTTCAATACTTTTGCACAAAATCAGTTGAGGGCGCCTTGCGCAAGCAAGCCGGCAGTGCAGGCAATGCCACTTGCGTGGGCCAAAGAAGACCTGAAGCATCTGGACGTAGAGAGTCCAAGAGGGGGCGCCGACGATACAGGGACGGTCGCGGAGCGGCGGAGCTACTCTGCTAGCCGCGCCGTTCGTCGGCCGGGTCGGTTTCGTACTGGGCGAGCAGGCGGGTCATCGTGTTGGGATGGACGCCGAGCAATTTGGCGGCGCGGCCTTTGTGGCCGCGCGTGGCCTGCATCGCCTGCCGCACGGCGACGCGGCGGAGCTTTTCGAGATCGGTAAAGGGCAGGCTTTGGCTGTGCTCGCGGCGCGGGTCGAGATTCGGCAACTGCGGGGCGCAGTCGAGCACGTATGCCTGCTCAATCACATGCGCAAGCTGCCGCACGTTGCCCGGCCAGCGGTACTCGCAGAAGGCGGCGAGTTCCTCTGGGGTCGGCGTCCATGCCGGGCGGCTGTACTTGGCGGCGAACTTGCGCGCGAAGTACTCGATGAACTCGGGGATGTCCTCCACCCGCTCGCGGAGCGCGGGCACCCTTAGCTCAACCATGTTGAGCCGGTAGTAAAGATCTTCGCGGAAATTGCCGGCATCGACTTCGGCTTGCAAATCGCGGTTGGTGGCCGCGATGATCTGCACATCGACCTTCACCGGCTGCGCCGCGCCGACGGGCGTGACCTCGCTCTCCTGCAAGACGCGCAGCAGCTTGGGCTGCAAGTCGAGCGGCATTTCACCGACTTCATCGAGAAAGACCACGCCCTCTTGCGCCGCGCGGAACACGCCGAGCGCGCGGCCCGCCGCGCCGGTAAACGCGCCTTTCTCGTGGCCGAAGAGCTGGCTTTCGGCCAGCGTCGAGGTCAGCGCCGCGCAGTTGACGGGCACGAAAATCTTGCCCGAACGAGGCCCGAGGCGATGAAGCAGTCTGGCCCAGACTTCCTTGCCCGTTCCCGTTTCGCCCGAGATCAATACCGTACACTGCACGGCCGCAGCGCGTTCGGCATGCCGGGCGATTTTTTTGACGGCGGAATTATGGCCGAGGACCCAGCTCTCCGGATGTTCCGGCGCAGGGGAGAGCAAACTCTCCATCGCAGAGGCAATGCCTGTCGAATGTGCCATAACAAGTTTCGAGAGACGCTTCGCTGAACGCAAGCGCGCTTGCGCGAACGGTTCAGCGACGTACGTAGCTGGTGCCAGCGTCGGTGAAGAGGTGGAAGCTCAGCTACGTTTCGACTTCACTAGCGTCCCGTCCATTGGTTTCAAGAAGTGCCCCTGGCGCAGCGGAAACTGCGCCAGACTCTGTTCAGTCCGAGTCGCATTGTACTGATTGGTCCAGTCCTACTGCAAGTTTTTTCTCAAGAAATTGCGGCTCCCGCCCGAACCATGCCTGCGGCGCGCGCGGAGCCGAGAGAAGTCACCCCAAAGTCTTGTTCTGCAATAACTTGCGATCACGCCACGCTCATCACCCAGAGGCGTGCGGCGTGGCTCTGCCGCTGATCCCCCGTCGGGAAGGGTGCCCCGGGGGGCAGCACGCGCAAGAATTTCCTGCCCGCGCGGAAGCGGCGGCAGCGACGGATGGGGAGGCGGCGATGGGCGAAAACAACAGACAGTACCAAGACTTAGCGGCGTGGCTGCGGGAAGCCGGCGGTGCCGTGGCCTTCACCGGAGCTGGCATCAGCACCGAAAGCGGGATTCCCGATTTCCGCTCGCCCGGCGGCGTGTGGGCGAACAATCGGCAAATCTACTTCGACGACTTTCTCGCCCATCCCGAAGCGCGCTACGAGTACTGGCGGCAAAAGTGCGAAGTACTCCGCGGCTTCGCCCAAGCTCGACCCAACGCCGGGCACCAGATGCTCGCCAAGTGGGAATCCGACGGTCGGCTGCGGGCGGTCGTCACGCAGAACATCGACGAACTGCACCAAGCCGCCGGCAACCGTCGCGTGCTCGAACTCCACGGCACCGCGCGCAAAATCTGCTGCCTCGACTGCGGCGCGCTGTTTGAAGCCGAAGCCTTGGTTGAATGTTTTTTTGCGAACGATGCAGTCCCCAATTGCCCGACCTGTAGCACCGGCAGATTGAAGCACGCGACAATCTCCTTCGGCCAGCCACTGCCGGATGGGGTGATGCGAGAAGCGATCGAGTTGTTTGAAGAAGCCGATCTGGTCCTGGCGCTCGGTTCGAGCCTGGTGGTCGAGCCGGCGGCGAGTCTGCCCCGGCTGGCCAAGAGCCGCGGCGCGCGGCTGGTGATCGTTAACCGCGATCCGACGGGCCTGGATGACCAAGCCGACCTGATCTTGCGCGACTCGATCGGTGAGGTGCTCTGCGCGGTCGATCGCGCGCTCTCGCAGCGCGACTAAGCAGGCAGCCGATTACTTCTCCGGCTGCCAAGGCTCGACCGGCACTTCTTCGAGCGGCGAGTCGTCGCGGGCAAAGAACATCACGTGTTGCCAAGGCAACTTGTCGAATTGCCCGACCAGCTTGAACCCGTTGGCGGGAAATTCTTTCATGATCTGTTCCTTGCTCATTTTATGGAGCAGCTTGATCGGCACCTGCGGGTCTTCGAGCCGATATTCCACGAGCGCCACGCGGCCGCGCGGCTTCAGCGCCCGTCGCACCGCCGTGAGCATCTGCTCGGGGTGCGAAAACTCGTGGTAGACATCGACCAGCAGCACCAGATCGACGCCGGCTGCGGGCAGGTTCGGATCAACAAGCGTGCCAAGGATCGGCTCGATGTTCTCCATGCCCGCCTCGTCGGCGCGGGCTTCGAGCAGCCGCAGCATTTCGGGCTGAATATCGACGGCCAAGATTTTGCCCTGCTCGCCGACGAGCGGCGCCATCTTGAGCGAATAAAAACCGTTGCCGCAGCCGAGGTCGCAGACCGTCTGCCCCGGCTTGAGCTGCAGCACTTCCAGCAGCGTGCTGCACTCTTCCTCGCGCTCGCGCGACTCGCGCACCAGCCACGGCGCGCCGGCGTAGTGCATCGTGGTGGCAATCTTCCGGCCCTTATACTCCTCCCGCGCCGGCGGAATCGCCGCTTCCTCCGCCAGCGACACTGGCGGCAGGAGGGCTGGGAGCGAAAGGACGATCAGCAGAGCACAAGCGTGCCAGCGCATGAGGACTTCTCCGAAAGAAAAGACAGTCGGCAAACTTTTTATTATAGCCGCTGGCGAAGCCAGCGCGCGGGACGACCAGTGGCTCAATCGCTAAGCGCCCTTTTCGCCCACAGCCTAAAGCTTTCAGCCCGCCGCCTCTACGCCGCCATCTCCTGCGCGGCTGGCTTGGCGAGCGCCACCACCACCAGCTTGTGCCGATGGGCGAAATCGAGAAACGCCGGTTCGTCGAGCAGGATCGTGCAGCCGGCTTCGACCGCCAGGATGCGCGCGCCGGCGGCGAGCATGGTTTCGAGCGTGCCGAGGCCGATCGTGGGCACGTCGAAGCGCATGTCCTGCTGCGGCTTGGCGGTTTTGACGATCGTGAAGCCGCCTTTGGGGCACAGAACGCCGGCGCGGCGGATGCACTCGTCGGTCCCTTCAATCGCTTCGACGGCGAGCACGGCGCGGTCTTTGACGCAGACGCTTTGCCCTATGTCGAGCCGGCCCATTTCTTTGGCAAGCTGCCAGCCGAACTCAATGTCGGCCTGCTGGGCCGCCGAGAGCGGCCGGCCAGTGAGTTGTCCTTCTTTCACGAGAAGCTCCGGAGCGTAATCCGTCGCGGGTCCGAAACGAATCCCATCCTCGGCGAACGCCTCGACGACCGTGCCGAGCAGCGTATCGTCCTTGCGGTCCTGGTGGCTAGCGACGAAGTGCGGGTAAAAAGTTTTGATCGCCCGCCAGTCGGGCAGGTGCTTCAGCCACACCCACGGCTGATAGAGCACGACCTTGTGAAATTTGCCGGCCATCGTCGCGTCCTGGATGCCGCGGCGCTGAAAGTAGCGGATCGCGCGGCCCAGCTTCGCCAAGCCCTGCCAGGCAAAGTCGTCGCAAATCTCGGCCAGCGCGGGATCGGCATGATCGACCATGCCCAGGCAACTCACGTAGTAGCCCTGTGCCTTCAGCGCTTCAGCCACCACGATCGGAAAGCGTCCCCAGCCAGCGAGCAAGCCGATGCGGGGCGGAGCGGCGTTGGGCATGGGGAAGGCGGAGGGCGGAAGGCGGAAAGTTAAAAGCGGAAAGCGGAAAGCCGGGCTGACGCCGGGCGGCTGACTACTGAACGCTGATCGCTGACGGCGGACTGCTGACTACTGAACGCTGATCGCTGACGGCTGATCGCTGACTGCTGAACGCTGATCGCTTTCCTCTTGTTGCAGCGCGGCGACGGTGCGCTGGAGCGCTTTGAGTTGCTTGCGCATCTCGGGGAGCTTCGAGAGCGAGGCTTGGATCAGCTTTTGGTCGCGTTCGGGCGTGGCGGGGATGCCGAT
>CAYZVT010000196.1:0-8748 GCA_964481585.1 uncultured Pirellulales bacterium | reverse complement strand
CCGAAGCTTGAAGGATGGAATCGCGAATCACTTCGGCTTCGACGCGGCGCGGCGGAAAGCGCCACAGCAGCGCCGCCGGAGCGTCGGCCGCTTGCTGGTTTTCGGTTGGTCGGCTCGCTTGACGAAAGGCATGCGACATCACCATCATCCGCACCAAATGTTTCACCGACCAGCGTGGAGCGCCGCCGTCGCTGGGGGAAATGAACTCCGCGGCCAACCAGTCGAGCAAGGCGGGGTGCGTGGGCGGCGCACCGGCAGCACCAAAATCACTGGGGGTCGAGACGATGCCCCTTCCAAAAACGTGATGCCAAAGGCGGTTCGCCATCACCCGCGCCGTGAGTGGATGGTCGGGGCGGGTCAGCCATTGGGCGAAGGCCAGACGACGTTCGGGACCGGCGGCATCGAACGTCAGCCCCAGGTCTCCGTCCAGTTCCGCAAGTCCCGCCGGAGCCACCTTGTCGCGCGGGCTTTCGGGATCGCCCCGGTGCAAGACGAACGTCGGTGCGGGCGCGACGAAGCGGCCGATGAAGCTCCGCTGCGGCCCCTCGTGAGCCAGCAGCGCGATGAGCCGCTGGAGTTCCACATGGGCAGCTTCGCTCGTTGGCTCAGACCGAAGTTGCCGCTGAATCTGATTCGTGGATGCCACGAGCGTCCAAGTACCATCGGCCGCGCGCGACTCCACGCGGTAGTCGGGCACGTTGACACTGTTGGCTTTTTGGAGGTAGTCGGTCTCCCAGTAGTGGACGCGATTCGTGCTGACGCGGATGCGATCGATTGTTTGGGGGGAATCGAAAACCAGCTCGACCCACGGCCGGAGGCCCTGCTCCGGCTTCTTCAGCGGAGCCCAGGCCATCGTCCCGTACTCGCCATCGTTGATGTAGCGGACCTGTGCCTCTGGGCTTTCGAGCTGGGGGTCCACCTGTGTCGTCGTCCCGCGCGACGCCAGGGCAAAGTTGCCGCGGGGTTCCTCCGGCCCAAAAACTTCTAGCTCGTCGATCCGCACCCACGGCTTTTGGAACGAGAGCCGCAAGACCTTGGTTCGGATCGGGGCGAAGTGCAGTTCACGATAGCCTCCCCAGTCCTCTTGCCAAGCTCCGGCAGCGGCCAATCTCTGGCGGCACGCGGACACCTGCTGCCACAACTGCTCGCTTCGTTTGCGTCGCGGATCGTCCGGGGCATACTGGGGAAAACGACTCCCATACTCGATGTCCTGAAAAACCGCCGTCATCGCGTAGTAGTCGTGGATGGAGATCGGATCGAACTTATGGTTGTGGCAGCGCGCACAGCCAACTGTCATGCCCATCACCGACGCGCCGACCGTTTGCAGCGTCTCATCCAGCCGATCCGCGCGCGCTTGGCGAATCGCGGCTGGTTCGCGGCCGACCGTTGCCGGAGGCACGTGCGGACCGGCAACGAGAAACCCAGTGGCTTCGTCCGCGCCCAGGACGTCGCCTGCGATCTGCTCGCGGACAAACTGGTCGTACGGCTTATCCTCGTTGAACGAGCGGACAACATAGTCGCGATAGATCCACGCGTTCTTCCGGTAAAGATTCGATTCCGAACCATTGGTTTCCGCCCAGCGAATCGCGTCGAGCCAGTGCTGTGCCCAGCGTTCTCCAAAGTGAGGTGAAGCAAGCAAACGCTCGACCAGCGCCGCGTAAGCCGCAGCGGGCTGCGCGCGGTAGGCCTCGATGAAGGCGGCGGTTTGCTCAGGAGTGGGGGGCAAACCCGTAAGCACGACGGAGACACGCCGAATCAGCGTCCGGGGATCGGCAGCGTCCGAGAACGTGAGGCCCTGTGCCGCCAGCTCTTGTTGAAGAAAGGCGTCAATCGCATTCCGCGCACGCGCGGGATCGGCCGGTCGCGGCGCCTCTGGCCGCACGAGCGGCTGCAGACTCCAGTGATCGGACTTCGTCGGCGCCACCTCGTCCATTTGCCCCGGCCAGGGCGCGCCGGCTTCGATCCAGCGCGAGAGCAGCGCGATTTTGTCGGGAGAGAGCTGCTCCTCGTCGGGCGGCATCGTCAGATCCGGGTCTTTGTGCTGCACCACGTCGAGCAAAAAACTCTTTTCGGGTTCGCCCGGCACAATCGCCGGCAGACCATAGTCGCCCCCCTGGAGCATCGACGTCCGCCGGTCCAGTCGCAGGCCCGACTCTTGCAGGTCCGGTCCGTGGCAGTCCGTGCAGTGCGCTTCGAGAATAGGCTGAACATCGCGCACGAAGTCGATGCGATCCTCCGCGCTGGCCAGCGGCGGCAGACCGCCGGCGAGGGTGAGGATAATCAGCACGTTCCTCATGACTCCCCTTTCTCGTTGAGACGCCCGAAGAATGTAGCTCGCGCGGATCGGTGGCGACCGTCGGCGCAGATTGTTCAAACAGCAGGGCGATAGTTAGTAACTCGCCGGCTTGCCAACTTGGTACAGCGCCTGAATCTCTTCGCCGCTTAGCGGCGCGCGAAAAATCGCAAACTCGTCGATCGCCCCGTTTAGGTTGCGAATGGCAAACGCGGGGGTGTCGCGAAACGGTCGTCCCCAGTTGCCGATCTCCGCCGGACCGATGCGCAGCTTATCGATGAAGTACTTATCTTCAATCTCGTGCTCACTGATCCGCTCGCCATTGACGTACTGGCTCACGCGGCGCGTCGCGGGATCGTACACCGCCGCCAGATGGAACCACTGTCCGCTCAGGGAAGGATTCCAAAACGGCGGGCTGCGATAGACGTAGTGCCGCCCGGCACGAGTAACGGTTCGCCCTTCCAGCCTGCTATGGATCAACCGCTTGCGGGTGTCGTCCACCATCACCGAGAACATCAACTGGCCATCGCTCTCGATCTGCCAATGCGGCTCGCCCGTCTCGTAGCCATCGCCCAGAAACAGCGCGTTGTACCGATGCGCGAGGCTGTCGATTCTGGCCCAGCAGACGAATGTAAAAGCCTCATACGTGCCGTCAACGCGGACACGGACGCGCGCGCCCGGACGGCTGAATTGCAGCGCACCGCTGCCCGCTCCGAACCGGCCATCGACACGATCCACCAGTCCCACCAGCGTGCCGTCGGACGGGCGGCCGCTGGCGGCTTGGTTCTTAATCCCCCGCCCGTGGCCGGGCAGGTTCGCAATAGGGTAGTACGCGATCAATCGCGGATCGTCGCGGAGCGCTGCCGAAGCCTTCTGCCACGCCTCAAACCGTTTCCGCAGCGCGGCTGCCGCTCGGCTGGATAGCTCGCGCACATCCACAAGCTCGCCGAGCGAACCAAAATCTTCCGTGGATGCGCCGCGCAAAACGCTGCCTTCACCGGCCAGTAGCTCGCGCTCACGCTGCTTGCCGTCGCGGATTTTGATCTTGCCATCGACCACCTGGACGCGCGCGGAACGCTGGTTTACGTCGAGGACGAACTCGGTGCCGAGGTCGATGATTTCAGAATCTGCCGTTTTAAGCACGAAACCTCGCGCGGCGGGGGGCACAATGGCGCGGACCCGCCCCTCCAAACATCGCACCGCCCAGTCGGATTGCAGTTCCAAGCGAGCCGGTCCCTCGACCAGCAGCGTCGCCCCACAGAACAGATCTATCTCGGCCAAGCCCTCCTCCAGCGCAAAGAGGCCGTTGGGCAGCGTGTCCCCGACGCGAAAGGCCTGCCCTCCCGCGCTCCACCGGGCATCGACCAGTTGCCGTAGCGTCGCGTGTCCTGCGACCATGACCTCCCGCACCGGCGCGGCGGCCACCGCGCCCGGATCGCTTGGACTTCCAGGCCGCGAGGAGAGATACCCCCATCCGGCCAGGCCCAGCAGCAGCGAGGCCGCAATCGCCCACGGGAGCAGCCGGCCTGCACCCCTGCGCGGCGACGAGCGCTGCGATAGCTGCAACAGAGGCGACGGCATCTGATTGCGTAGATCGTGTTCGACCTGGAGCAGATCGACGTAGACCGCGCGCAGCTCGGCATCCGAGGCCAGCGCGTCCTGAAGTAGCGCGAACTCCGAATCCTCGAGCCGTCCCTCCACGAGGTCGGCTATCCGGCGCAGATTTTCATCACCGGGTGTGGGCATGACAGGACTCCGCTAAGCGCAGCCGGACGCACCGGGCCAGTTGGTGGCGCAGCCGGTCAATACGGTTGTAAAGGTGCTTGACGTCCTTGCCGAGTTGGGGCGCCAAGTCGACGACGCGTTCCCCGTCCACGTAGCGCCGCCGCAGCAACTCGCGATCCGGCTCGTGGAGCAGGCTCAGGCACTGCGTCAGCGCCTCCGCCCGGTCCGCAGCCTCTGATTCCCGCTGGCGGGCGGTCTCGCTGACGAGTTCCAGCACCTCTGGCCGAAATACAAGCCGGTCGCGGTTTTCTTGGCGTCGCCGCTCTAGCACCTTGAAATAAGCAAACGTACACGCCCACGGCAGGAAGCTCTGCGTGGGATCGTAATCGGCGAACTTTTCCCACAGCGTCAGCGCCGTTTCCTGCATCACCTCGTCAACCGCATGCCCGTCGAAAAGCAGCGTGAACAGGTAGCGCCGGATTGCCTGGTCATGCCGCGTCATCTGCAGGACGAATTGGGAATGGCGCTGTTGGCTCATAACGCTATTAGACCATTTTGCGGGAAGCACCCTGCCCTCCGGCCGGCGAGCACGGCGCGACTACGGACGCCGCCTTTGGCAGGTTAAGTCAGCCTAAAAAGAGATTGACCGCCCCGAAGGCAATTCCTCTCAAATTTCTTCTAAAATTTTGCCCACTGGCGGATGGCCCCGGTTGCTGGCGACCGGGGAACCGAGAAGGCAGCGGCGGGCGACATGCCGCGCCGGCACTGCTGCCGGTTTCTCGGGCAAGACGCTTGCGCAAACCGAGGCAGAAGTGGCTAGACTTTCCTGGGGCTTCCGCTGCGGGGCACCCCCGCCACCGCTGCTGCAGTTCAACATGCCCGTCCGCAAAACCCATTGTGGCCGTTATTTTACGGCTCGACAGACTGCCAAACCTGGCTCCAAACGCGGATTAAAATCCGCGACTTCCCGGCCTGCGGCCTCTTGGGCCAGCGTGGAAAGCTGCCGCAATGGGGGAAAATCAGAAGAAAATCCCGTAGGCTCCACTTTTTTGCCTCCAATCGCCGCTGCGGCGTACGCTCCCTTCTTGAGAACACCGATCCCCGGCCGGCGGCGAAGCTGCTGCCCGGCGGGCGGCATCCAGTCGGGCTATCTTTCCTCTCTTTCCGGCAGATTGCTGTGGACCAGGCTGATCGCCAAGAGCAGTTCATCGAGCTTATCAGCGCGCACCGCAGCCGGCTGTTCGGCTATCTGCTGGCGCTGGTGCAGAACATGGCCGATGCCGAGGATCTGTTTCAGAACACCTGTCTGGTGTTGTGGAAGAAGTTTGACACGTTCGCGCCCGGCAACCTGTTCGTCCCCTGGGCATTACGCACCGCACAGCTTGAGGCCATGAACTTCCTGCGCACCGCGCGGCGCAGCCGCATGCGGTTTGGCGACGCGCTCGTGCAGGAGCTAGCCGCGACGGAACTGCCGCAGTGGGACGGAGCAAGCGAACGGCAAGAAGCGCTCGCCGGCTGTCTCAAAAAGCTTCCGTCGCGCGATCGCGAGCTAGTCGATCTTTGCTACGGCCGCGCCACCACGATCAAGGAGGCCGCCGCCCAACTGAATCGCTCGACCGATGGCGTCTACAAGTCGCTCAACCGCATTCGACTCGGGCTATTGCACTGCATCCAGCGCGCGCTGGCGGGAAGGGAGAGCCGATGACTTCTCTCTGGCAGCCGCCCCGGCCGGTTCTCGTACTGATCGAGAGGGCATGTAATGAAACCCTGACTCAAGCCGAGCACGAGCAGCTTGAGCAACGGCTGCTGGCGGACGAGGCGCTGCGGCAGTTTTATCTGGAATACTGGACGCTCCACGCCGAGTTGCAAACGGTCGTGGTGATGGACTTGGCGGTCCAACAGGTGCGGCAGCGCGTGATGGGCGAGGAGCCGGCGGCCGTGCTGCCAGAGCCATCTTCTCTTGCCGAGCCGTGGCAGCGCCGCACTGGACCGGGGTTGCCTGGAGTGGTGCGGCGAGGCCTGGCGCTGCTGGGGCAACCCCTGCCATTTTCCGTTTTTGTCGCGACCGTAGCGATGATCTCGCTCATACTCACCTCGGCCCAAATTCGCGTGGCCGAGGACGCGGAAACACCGCCACGCGCGGCCCCGCCGATGGGTGCGGCCCCAGTGGTTGCCCGGCTAACGCAATCGGTCCCTCCGCACCCGGTCGGCTTGACCGACAGCACAAGGCAACTGCGCGCCGGGCAAGTGCTGCGGTTGGAGCAAGGGTTGGCCGAACTGACGTTTGCACGCGGAACGAAGGTGCTGTTGGCCGGCCCCAGCCGCTTTACAGTCACCTCGGCCAGCGGCGGCTTTCTCGAAACCGGCAGCCTCACGGCGCTGGTGCCTCCCGCAGCGCGCGGATTTGTGATTGAGACGCCGCAGGCCTCGATCATCGACCAGGGGACCGAGTTCGCCGTCGAGATCGGTCCGCAGGAAAATTTGCAGGTTCATGTGTTCCAGGGGGCGGTCGATCTGGTTTCGCGCGCGTCCGCCGGGCCGCCGACGCGGGAGCGGATCGCTGCTGGGGCAAGTATTTGCTATGCGCGGCAAGGAATCCTCTGGAAGCGGCCAGCACGCCCCGCGCAGTTTGTGCGGGTACATCAATTGCCGCAACGGAGCGAGGAGCAGTACATCCCCAACCCGGCCTGGCCCGCGCTGCGCGCCCGACTTCGTCAGGAGGCGGAGCTGGCCTTCAGCTTTGACTCGCATTCCGGCGCTCTGCCGGACGTATTGCCCAACGCCGCAGCGAACGGTCCGCCCGTGACGGCGCATCTCAAGGGGGTGACCGGCACCGCAGGCCGCTGGCCGGGCAAGCAGGCGGCCGGGTTTTCTCATCCGGCCGATCGGATACAGCTCGGCGATTTGCAGGGGTCGTTCGACGCGCTGACCTTGACCGCCTGGGTCCGCTTCGCCAGTCTGGGCGGGCACTACGACAGCCTGTTTGCCTGCGACAATTGGAACCTGCCCGGGCAGTTCGCTTGGCAACGGCATCCGCACGGGAACTTGCGGTTCGCCGTTCACGGCGACGAAGAATTCCTCTCCACGACACCGCGTTTGCAACCGGAACTGCACGTGGGACGCTGGCTCCATCTGGCGGTCGTCTACGACGGGTCCCAGCAGCGCATTACCCATTATGTCAACGGCAAGCGGTTTGGCCAAAGCAGACTCGACTCGCCCCAACCGCTCCGGCTGCGCTCGGCATGCTTTGGCAACTGGCAGAATGGCACGATGCCCCTTGGCCGGCACGGGCCGCGTCAGTTGAACGGAGCGCTCGATGATCTGTTCTTGATTGGCCGTGCGCTGAGCAGTCAAGAGGTCCGCGAACTTTACGAGGGGAGCAAACCGCTCCCTGCCGCCTCGCTTCCCTAAACTCCTGACAATGCTGATCCCCATGCCCAGAATCCTTTGCCCCCTGCGATCCGTGAGACGCGGCTTCTGGCTTCGCTGCGCGGCGGTGCTCGCCTGCCCGCTCGCTTGGTGTTCATTTATGCAAGTTGCCGCGGCGGTGCCGATTGACCTCGGCGGCGCCTTTAACCGCGACGCCATCTCCACTTCGACAAGCGACTTGGCCGGCGGAACAGGCGGGCCGTTCTTTCTCGTGACGCAAACGCACAACGCCGACGGCGGCGAGTCGGGTAGCAATGTGCCGGACAGCGGCATTGTGACGGCCGGGGGACGGACCTACCCGCTTGGCCCGTACATCGGCAACAACGCCGTAACCGGGGCCGTTGCTCCGAACGGTCCCGCCGCGTCGCGCACCCGCACGATCAACTTCAATGACTCGCGCATTTTCACCGACCTCTCGGTGCTCTACCTCTTCGCCACCACCAGGCCAACCACATCGAGTGACGCGACCAACGGCGTGACCGTCACGTATGTCGACAACGTGCAGGAATCGTTTCTCTGGGATACCGCCGTCTGGACCACTCCCAGCACCGCGCTGCCCACGACCGGCATCGCCCTGGCCCAGATGGATTTCTACCGCAGTGACACGAATGACTACGTTGACTCCAACAATCTGCACATGTACACGCAGCTTTTCACCCTCTCGCACCGGCAGCCGATTAGCAGCATCACCTTCAGCAGCCAAACCATCAGCGGAAATACCCTCACGAACGCGGAGTTCGCCATCTTTGCCATGGATGCAACCGTGGTCCCCGAGCCAACCAGCGCTTTGCTGCTGGTCGGGATCTTGGGGTTCGCCGCGTTCGGCTGGCGACGCCAGCGTCGGCGTCGGGCGGCCGCTATTTCTTAGCGCGGTCTCGACCGTAAAGGTCGCAACGGACTCCTGTGGTAGTTCCAAATGCGTTCGTTCCTCAAATCATGGGCCATGCAGCACCCTGACGCCGGCGTGGCGCGCGCCGTGCGTCTCGGCTTCAGCTACGTAGGGATCTGTCCGGCGAAGCGCCCTCGAAGGGCGCCACTTCTGGCTTGCCCAGCAGTGGCACGCGGCTTTACTTTGGTGGAGTTGTTGGTTGTCATCGCGATCATTGGTATCTTAATCGCGCTGCTCTTGCCGGCCGTGCAGGCCGCGCGGGAAGCGGCGCGGCGGGCGCAGTGCGCCAATCATCTCAAGCAGTTGGGGCTGGCCGCACTAACGCACGAGGCGATGCAGGGCTTTTTGCCGTGCGCGGGCTGGGGGCACAAATGGGTCGGCGATCCCGATCGCGGCTTTGGAATCCAGCAGC
>CAYZVT010000195.1:6998-8771 GCA_964481585.1 uncultured Pirellulales bacterium | reverse complement strand
GGTGCCACTGCTGGCTTGCCCAGCAGTGCTCTTTGGACGACTACCATTTTGCTACTTTTCGGATCTGCAAGTGTAACTGAGGCACCTTGGCAAGCCCGTTTACCTTTCATCACGTCGGTCTCGGACAAAAGGGAGGCTGAACGGTATTCAGGGTAGGCACTGCTGGACAAGCCAGCAGTGGCACCCGTTGGAAATAGTGTACTAAAAAGGGCACCGGCCCCCAAGCGGAAGCCGGTGCCCGTCTCTGGCTTTTTCAGATTCTCACCAGCGCCCCCTACGAACACCCCATGCTGTTGCCGCAGTTGTGGCAGAGGTAGCAGTTGCCGTTGCGGACGGTGATCGCGCCGCAGTTGTCGCAGCTGGGGGCGTCGGCTTGGAAGCTGGCGAACTGGTCGTCGCGGCCGCCTCCTTGGCTGTCGAGGGACACGCCGGCGCGGAACAGCAGCGAGCTGTCGGTTTTGCCGCTGCTGGGGTGATGGCCGTTGGTGCCGTTGGTGGCGGCTTTGGCGGGCGTTCCGTTGCCGGTTTGCCCGTCGGCCTTCTTGGCGACGGGCTTAAGCTCTGCTTCGGCGGTTCCTTCGCTCGACGCTTCGCCTGCCGGCGGCAGACCGAGGCTCGCTTCGCGGTAGCCGGGCAGGAAGGTCATGCCGAGCCAGCGGAAGATGTAGTCCACGATGCTCTTGGCGATGCGAATGTCGGGGTTCTTCGTGTGCCCCATCGGCTCGAAGCGGGTATGCGAGAACTTGTTCACATACACCTCCATCGGCACGCCGTACTGCAAGCTCATCGAAACCGCCGTGCCGAAGCAGTCCATCAGGCCGCCGATCGTCGAGCCTTCCTTCGCCATCGTCACGAACACCTCGCCCGGCCGGCCGTCGTCGTAGAGCCCGACGGTGATATAGCCCTCGTGCCCGGCGACGCTGAACTTATGCGTCACGCTGCGGCGGGTGTCGGGCAAGCGCTCGCGGCGCGGGGTGGCCTTCTTCTTGGCCTCGGCTTTTTGGTCCTCGCTCGACGTGTTCAGCGGCTGGCTGTCCTTCGACCCGTCGCGGTAGATCGCCAGTGCCTTCAGGCCCAGCCGCCAACCGTCCATATAGGCTTCGGCAATATCCTCGGCCGTCGTGTCACGCGGCATGTTGACCGTCTTGGAAATCGCCCCCGAGAGGAACGGCTGCGCGGCGGCCATCATCGTGACGTGGGCTTTCCAGGCAATCGAACGGGTGCCGTTGCGCGGGGTGAAGGCACAGTCGAACACCGGCAGGTGCTCTTGCTTCAAGTCGGCCGCCCCTTCGATCGTGTCCTCCTTGTCGATGTAGGCCACGATCGACTCGATCTGCGGCTGGTCATAGCCGAGCGTCTTCAGCGCGAGCGGCACGGTGCGGTTGACGATCTTCAGCATGCCGCCGCCGGCAAGTTGCTTGTACTTCACGAGCGCGATGTCCGGCTCGATGCCGGTCGTGTCGCAATCCATCAAGAAGCTGATCGTGCCGGTCGGGGCAAGCACCGTCGCCTGAGCATTGCGGTAGCCGTGCTGACGGCCGTAGGCGAGCACTTCGTCCCAAAGCTGCCGCGCGGCGTCTTTCAGATAAGCCGGGCATTGCGGATCGATCGCTTCGACCGCGTCTCGATGCTTCTGCATCACGCCCAGCATCGGCTCGCGGTTCTTCTGAAAACCCTCGAACGGTCCCACCGCCGCAGCCAGTTCGGCACTCGTGCGATTGGCCGCCCCGTGCAGCAGCGTGATGACCGCGATGATCGCCGCGGTGAGGGCGC
>CAYZVT010000195.1:0-6988 GCA_964481585.1 uncultured Pirellulales bacterium | reverse complement strand
CCGTGCAGCAGCGCGGTCATCGCACCGCACAGCCCCCGCGCGGCGTCGGAGTCGTACGGCAGGCCGCTGGCCATCATCAAGCTGCCCAGATTCGAGTAGCCCAACCCCAGCGGGCGGAACAGATGGCTGTTGCGGGCAATGTCCTCGGTCGGATAGCTGGCATGATCAACCAGAATCTCCTGAGCAATGAAGAACAGCCGGCAAGCCGTCTTGAACCGCTCGACATCGAACGTGCCATCGTCGCGGCGGAACTTCATCAGGTTGATGCTCGCCAGATTGCAGGCCGTGTCGTCGAGGAACATGTATTCCGAGCACGGGTTGCTGGCGTTGATCCGGCCGCTGTTGGGGCAGGTGTGCCAGTCGTTGATCGTCGTGTCGTACTGCACGCCCGGATCGCCGCAGTGCCAGGCGCACTCGGCCATGCGGTTCATCACCTCCCGCGCCTTGTACGCCGGGCCGGGGGTCTTTTGGTCGGTGACCCAGCGGGTGGTCCATTCGCGATCTTCGTCGACCGCCTTCATAAACTCGTCGGTGACGCGAACCGAGAGGTTGGCGTTTTGGAACATGACCGAGCTATAGGCTTCGCCGTTGAAGTTGGCGTCGTAGCCCCCCTTCTCGATCAGGATCTTGGCCTTCTGTTCTTCCTTGAACTTGCACTCGATGAACTCCATGATGTCCGGGTGCCAGACCTTGAGCGACTGCATCTTGGCGGCGCGGCGGGTTTTGCCGCCCGACTTGACGACGGCCGCGATCTGGTCGTAGACCCGCATGAACGACAAGGGGCCAGAGGGCTTGCCGCCGCCGGAGAGCTTTTCGCGGTGCGAACGGAGCGTCGAGAGATCGGTGCCGGTGCCGGAGCCGAACTTGAAGAGCATCGCTTCGGAGCGGGCCAGCTCCATGATGTCTTCCATGTTGTCATCGACGTGCTGAATGAAGCAGGCCGAGCCTTGCGGATACTCGTAGGGGTTCTCCGGCTGGCGGACGGTGCTGGTGTGCGGGTCCCAATGCCAGTTGCACTGCGAACCCCGCACGCCGTACTGGTGATAGAGGCCGACGTTGAACCAGACCGGCGAGTTGAAAGCCCCGTGCTGATGCAGGCAGAGCCAGGTCAGATCGCGGTAGAACCGCTCGCCATCCTCGGCCGAAGCGAAGTAGCCGTCCTGCGTGCCCCAATCGGCGATCGTGCGGGTGACGCGGTGAATGAGCTGCCGGACGCTGTTCTCGCGCTCCGGCGTGTTCACCTCACCGTAAAAGTACTTGCTGACGACGACATTGGTCGCCAGCTGGCTCCACGGCGCGGGAATCTCGCAGTTGGTCTGCTCAAACAGCACCTCGCCATTCTCCCCCTTGATCGCCGCCGAGCGGAGTTCCCACTGCACAGTCTCGAACGGGTCGGCCACGTCCTCGGGGCAGAACGTGGCGTCGATCCGCAGCTTGTCAGCCGGGTCGGTCGAGGCAGGGACGGACGGGGATTGGGAATCGGCAATCGACATGGGGACAGCTCCTTGCTGGCTAATCGAACCTACTGGCATCCAATGCAGACAGTATTGTGGTATACACCAGTATACTATCTGGCGATTCTCACGACGATATGAGCAGAAAATGAGGCGGCTTCGGGGCCAAAGATGGCGGCCCCCCGACAGGACCAGAGCCTCACTCAGACCACCTATATATTGTAGGCGATGCCCGTTGGCCTACAACATACGGGCAAGAGGGTTCCGAGTTTACCGCGAAATAGCAGGTCGTCAATCACCTTTTTGCTATCACCGCAAGCTCCCGTGTGATAGCAGGTTGCGCGCTCCCTGGGGAGCAGCCCGATGCTGTTGCGGAAGGCGTTGCGGAGCCGGTTTTCGCTCGTTTTCCCGAGCGTTTTTTGGCTTTTGCGGGCGTGACATGGTCGCCCCGCGGCGCGACTAAATTTTTTAAGAAAAGATGAAAGCCAATTGCCGGCGAGAGAAGCGGGGAGGGATAGAGAAAGGTAATCGCCACTGCGGCGGCGGTGAAGCAGGGTGGGCTTTGCCCACCGCACGGATTGATCATCATTCGATTTGGTTTGATCGGTAGATTATCAGAACCAATAGTGGGCATAGCCCGCCCTGCTACTTCGGCGGCAGCAATGGGTGCCACAGGCGTCTCGCCCGTGGTACCCAACGTGCTGGGCGAAGCATCCTGGCAAAACCAACAAAAAAAGCGTCGTGCCGCCTTGCGAGAAGGGAGCACGACGCTTGGGAACGATCGTCCGCGGTGCCGGCGTTAGCTGGCGATCTTGTTGATCTTCACGCGGGTGTACATTTGGCGGTGGCCGGTCCGCTTGCGGTAGGTTTTGCGGCGACGGAACTTTTGCACGGTGAGCTTTTCGCCAAGCTGCACGCCGACGACTTCGGCCGTGACGCTGGCCCCGTCGACGAGCGGAGCGCCGATCTTCGGCTCGCCGTCGCCCCCGCTGATGGCCAGTACCCGGTCGAAGGTGAGCGGGTCGCCCGGCGAGAGGTCGCGGAGGTCGATCTCTAACTCCTGTCCTTCCTCGACTTTATACTGCCGACCGCCGTCGGAAATGATCGCGTACATGTTCGTGGTGTCCTCGGTTATGACTGGCGCTGCTACTGGTATTTCGGTTCTGGGAAACTCGCAATTTTAGCGAAGCGGAAGGATTTCGTCGAGGGGGTTTCGAGTAAAAGGCGGAGGGCGGAAAAAGGAAAGCGGAAAGCCGGCTGACGCCAAGAGCACTGCCCCCTCCCCGTCCCGCGTCCCTCGTCTCCCCTCTATGCCCTTCCCCGCGAGTACGTGGGGCTATTCTGCGCGGGGAACTTCATCTCGCGGCCGCTGGCGTCCTCGCAGTGGACTTCCAGGTGCTCGGGCCAGCCGTGCTCGCGGCTGAGGATCTGGATCGTGATGTTGTTCTCGTCTTCCAGCTTCGCTAGTTCGCGGCGTTTGCGGTTGTTCAGGTACGTGGCGACCTCGTCGCAGACGGTGATCGTGACCGTGGCGATGCCTTCCTGCTGGCTGGCGAGCATCAGCTTGCGCATCACTTCGATCGCCATCGTCTCGGCCGTCTTCACTAGCCCGGTGCCGGAGCAGCCGTGGCACTCCTTGAAGATGCTGCGTTTCAGGCTGGGGCGAATCCGCTGGCGGGTCATTTCGATCAGCCCGAAGGGGCTGGTGCGCAAGATTTTCGTGCGTGCCCGATCACGCTTCACCGAATCGCGCAGGGCGCGCTCAACTCCACGGCGGTGCTTTTCTTTGCGCATGTCGATGAAGTCATTCACGACCACGCCGCCGAGATCGCGGAGGCGAAGCTGACGGGCAATTTCCCGCGCGGCGAGCATGTTGAGCTGGTAAGCCGACTCCTCGGCGTTCTCGCCCATGCGGAAGTTGCCGCTGTTGACGTCGATCGCCACGAGCGCTTCGGTCTGGTCGATGACGATCGAGCCGCCGTTTTTCAGCGGCACGGTGCGCTGGTTGATGCGCATGATCTCCTCGTCCAACCCGTACTTGTAAAAGAGCGGCTCTTTGCCCTCGTAGAACTGCAGCCGGTTGACGTAGCGGGGCATGACGATCTGCAAAAACTCTTTCGCTCTCTCGTAAGCGGTTGGCTCGTCGATGTAGATCGAGTCGATCTCGCTGGTGAAGATGTCGCGAATGGTGCGGATGATCATGTCGCTTTCTTCATAGATGTCGATCGGTGCGGTTTGCTTCTTGATCCGCCGCACGATGACTTTCCACAAGCGCACCAGATACGCCAAGTCGCGTGAAAGCTCCTTCTTCGTCCGCTCGACGCCCGCCGTGCGAACGATAAAGCCCAGCCCCTTCGGCGGATTTAGCTCGTGCAGAATGTCGCGTAGGCGGCGCCGCGCGTCTTCGTCTTCGATCTTCCGCGAGACGCCGATGCGGCCCAGCGCCGGCATGAGCACCAGATACCGGCCGGGGATGCTGATGTAGGTGGAAAGCGTGGGGCCTTTGGTGCCGATCCCTTCCTTAATCACCTGCACCAGCACTTCGTCGCCACGGCGAAAGATCTCCTGGATCGGCGGCTTGATGCGGGGCCGCGCTCCCGGCCGCCGCGTGCGCTGCGGGCGTCGCCGCGTGGCTTGGTCGCCGTGGCCGTTGCCCTGGCCGTTGCCGCCGCCGTTTTCTTCGTCGTCGTCATCGAAGTCGGCGTCGTGCTCGTCGAACTCATCGCGGCCGCCGCGCTGGCTGCCGTCCGGCTCGATCGGTTGATAGGGGTCGTAGCCCCCCTGGCGAAAATACTGCGGCTCGACATCGCTGATGTGCAAAAAGCCGTTGCGGCCGACGCCAAAATCGACGAACGCCGCTTGGATGCTCGGCTCCAGGTTAACGATTTTGCCTTTGTAGATATTGCCGACGTAGTTGTCGGCGCTGGTGCGTTCGGTGTACAGCTCCTCAAGCACCCCATCTTCGACGATCGCGATCCGGCATTCCTCCGGCTGCGCGACGTTGATCAACATCTCTTGCTTCATGGACTTGCCTTTGTGTTTCAGTGTGTCCGGTGGACGCCGCCGTCGCGGCCGCGCGCGAGCGCGGCTCCAAACGGCGAACCGAGATCGGGGTCGGCAGACAGGCGGCGGTCATGCTGGGATGCTCCTTCCCGGAGAGCGGCCTTTGGCTGTGGCGCTTCCGGCAGTGCGACTTCCTCGGGACCGACAGACCGTGGGAGAGCAAACCGCGTTTCGCGGCCCAAGCTCGCCTTCGAGCGAAGCTGGGCTGCAGTAAGCGGAGCGGACAGCTTGGTGTGCTACGCACAACCGGACACTGGCTCCGGCGGGTCTTGCTGCTCCGGCACGACAACTGCCGACATAAATCTTTCCATTCTTCAGGCCTCTGGGCGTCGGGCCGCAGCCCACTTGCTGCGGCGTGCGATGCGTTCTGGCCCACTCGTGGCCGCTCCCCCGTCAGTAGTAAAGATCGGGAACGGCCTTCTTCAGTTCCTCTTTCAAGAATCCTTTGATGTCTCGCGCGTGTTCCAACGTAAAAACATGCTCTGCCACGTGGCGGCACTGCTGGATCGTGACGCTGCGGCAAATTTTCTTGATCTCCGGGATGGCGGCGGGCGTGACGCTCATCCGCCGCAGGCCCATCCCCAGCAGCAGCATCGTGTACAAGCTGCTGCCGCTCATCTGGCCACATAGGTTGACCGGCACGCCATGCTGGTTGGCCGTGTCGATCGCCATGCGAATCAGCCGCAGCACCGCCGGATCGGCGGCCGTGTACATATCGGCCACGTCCTTGTTGCTGCGGTCGACCGCCAGCGTGTACTGGATCAGATCGTTCGTGCCGATGCTCAAAAAGTCCACGTCGTCGATAAAGCGATCGAGCATCACCACCGCGGCCGGCACCTCGACCATCATGCCGACCGGCACGTTGCGGTTGAACGGAATCCCCTGCTCTTCCAGGTCTTCAATCACGTCCGCCAGAATCATCTTCGCCTGACGAAATTCGAGGACCGTGCTGACCATCGGGAACATGATGTGCACGTTCCCCCGCACGCTCGCCCGCAAGATGGCCCGCAATTGCGTGCGGAACATCTCCAGATTGCGCAGCGAAAGCCGGATGCTCCGCATTCCCAAAAACGGGTTGCGCTCGTCGTCGGGAGCCGGCATGTTGGGAACCTTGTCGGCTCCTAAATCGAGCGTGCGGATCACGACGGGCCGGTTCCTGCCGTCGCTGTTCATCGCCTGCACGACCGTCGCGTAGGCTTCGTGGTGGACTTCCTCGGTCGGCTCGGTCTCGGCACCGAGGTACAGAAACTCGGTGCGATAGAGGCCGATGCCGTCGCTGCCGCGTTCCTTGCACAGTTCCACTTCGTAAGGAAACTCGATGTTGCCGAGCAGCTGAATCCGCTCGCCGCACTTTGTCTCCGCCGGCAGATCGCGGAGCGTTTCGAGCTTCGCGGCGAGCGTGCGGTGTTCTTCGACCTCGTGCCGATAGCGGGCGACGGTTTCTTCGTCCGGGTGCAGGATCACCAGCCCCTGGTCGCCGTCGACAATCACTAGATCGCCGCCGGAAACATCGGTCAGGAACGGACCGACGCCGACAATGGCGGGAATTTCCAACCCTTCGGCCACAATCGCCGTATGGCTCCCCGGCCCGCCGATTTCGGTGGCAAAGCCTTTGACGAAGCGGCGGTCGAGATTAGCCGTCTCGCTCGGCGTAAGATTATGAGCGAGCACGAGCACCGGCGAAGTGATCTGCGAGAGCTCCTCGCGGCGATGGCCGAGCAAATGCCGCAGCAGCCGCTTCTCGATGTCGGTGATGTCGTGCGCCCGCTGCGAAAGATAGCTGTTCTCCAGCTGCTGGAAAACCTTGGCGTAGCGGCGCAGCGCGCGGCTCACGGCGTACTCGGGCGAGTAATGCCGCTCGCGGATCATCTGCTCGATCTCGGTCCGCAGGTGCGGATCGCAGAGCATTTGCAGATGGGCGGAAAAGATGGCTGCGTACTGGCTGCCCAACTTTTGGGCGACCTCGTCGCGATTGCGCTCCATCTCCTGGCTGGCGGCGGTGATGGCTTTGTCGAGCCGGGCCAACTCATCGTCGACCACATCCCGCGCAACGAATCGACGGGGGATGCGAAATCCCTCGTTGTCGATGACCAGCGCTTCGCCGATCGCCACGCCCGGCGAGACGGCAATACCCTGTAATTTTTGCATGTGACTCTTTCTCAGCGGCCGCTCGCGCGCGCCTGCGGGATCGCGCTGACTGGCGCGTCTTGCGCGCCACGGCGATCAACCGCATCGGTCACGACTGCTTGCGGAGCGAACCGCGCCGGCAGACTAGACTGCCGAGTCTGACGAATCACACAGACGGGGTGCCGTGGGCAACGGAGATTCGCTGTGGTTGCCCGACTAGCCCGGCTGCTCGTGACCCGTAACTTCGTTTTCCTCGAAACCGCTTTCGACGAGTTCGGCCAAGGCGGTCACAGCCGCTTCGGCATCTTCGCCCACCGCTTCGAGCGTCAATTGTGTCCCTTGCG